>CAMYML010000056.1 GCA_947259305.1 uncultured Gammaproteobacteria bacterium
TATCGGCCGTCGCCGGTAATCAACGCGTCGTAAGGGTTGCGCCCGATGTTCCTGAATTTCTCTATTTTCGGTTTATGCCGATCGGACATGTCGAGCACCCAGATTTCGCCGGCGTCCCACAGTGCGAATACGAATTTGCCTTCCGGCGCGTCGACCAGGCCGATGACCTTGGAGCGCTGCTGCTTGTCGCCGTAGGTCGCGGGGATGTCGGCCACCAGCTCGAGGCTATCGGCATCGAAAACCTTGACCCCGCCGGGCTTGTAATTGGAAACCGCGACCAGGCGTCCATCCTGCGAGATCGCGCCGCCGATACTGTTGCCCGCCTGCAGCTTGCGCTGGCTAATTTCCGCTTTCAGGATATCGACCTTGGTCAGGCCGCCGTCACGGCCGAAGACGTAGGCATAGCGTTCGTCGCGCGAGTAAACCACCGAGGCGTGCGACAGGTCGCCGAGTCCGCCGATGCGCCCGATGCTGGTATTGCTGCTGGTTTCGATGATTTGCACGCTGCTGCTGGCGCGCTCGATGAACAGGCCGAGGTCGCCGGTACCGCGCGCGGCGGCAGCAGCGTTAACCCCGATCAGTAGTAATGCCAGGCTGCAGGCAATTCTGATCATTGCTTCACCCCTTGCAGCAGGCGCTCGGCTATCCAGCGAGCCTCCACGGGTGAGAGTAATCCTTTCCATGCGGGCATTGCGCTGCCGCTGCGGCCGTGCAGAATCACGCTGCTCAGGTAATCGGCATTTTTGCCCTGCAATACTTGCGGCAACAGGGCAGGGCCCAGACCGCCTTTCATCTGCAGTCCGTGACAGGAGCCACAGTCCTGGATCAGCAGGTTGTGCAATTCCTGTTCGCGATCGCTCGTAATACCGTCGCCGGCGACGAGCGCAGTCGACAGCATCAGGCTAAGCGCGAGCCAGGCTAATCGAGTCATAGCTTATAACCTCCGCAGTCGCAGGGATATCTCGGCTGAACCAGTCGAGTTCTTCGCTGAGGGTTACGACGTCGCCGACGATGGTGGTGACCGGCGACTTCAGGCCGGCATTTTCAACCGCCCTGGCTAGCTGGTCCAGGTTCGAGATGACTTTTTGCTGATCGCGGGTGGTGCCGCCGTGGATCGCGGCCGCGGGCGTGGTTGACGGTAAACCCGCGCGCACCAGTTCAGCGCAGATTTTTTGCAGGTTGGCGAGACCCATGTAAATCACCAGGGTACAGTCGGGGTCGGCCAGCTTGCTCCAGTCGACATCCAGTGACTCGTCGTTATGCAGATGACCGGTGATGAACCTGACACCGTGATTGAGACCGCGATGGGTTAGCGGGATGCCGCTATAGCTGCTGCAGCCAGCCGCGGCGGTAACGCCAGGCACGACTTCGAACGGGATGCCGTGTTGACGCAATACCAGCGCTTCTTCGCCGCCGCGCCCGAAAATGTAGGGGTCGCCGCCCTTGAGGCGCACCACGCGCCGTCCGGCCGAAGCCAGGCCGACGAGGGTTTCATTGATCTGGTCCTGCGGCACGCAATGTTTGCCGGGCGATTTGCCGACCGAAATCTGGCTTACACCATGCGGCACCATTGCCATGATCTCTGGGCTGACCAGGCGGTCGAAAACCACGACATCGGCTTGCCAGATGAGGCGCAGCGCTTTAAGCGTCAGCAATTCGGGGTCTCCGGGACCGGAGCCAACCAGTGAAACAAAGCCTTTCGTTGTCATAAAATTAACCTGTTGCTGTGGTCTGTTGAACAAGACCTTTTTTATCGTTACCCTGATAATTGGGCGTTATTATTGATAGCCGGCCAGTTTTTGTATTTGATAAATGTCAACCACAGCGGGTGTCCCGGTCGGCTAGAGCCCTGCAGTCACGCTTGATTCCAGGGCGCTAACGAGGCCGGTTTAATGAATAACAAGATACGAATGTTTGGTATCGCCATATTAATTCTGGCATTGATTGCCGCGGCCATCCTGGGTGTTGTCAGCAGCCCGTCGAACCCGCTGACCTGGTTGCTGGTGGTGTTGGTTGCGCTGTTGCCGTTCCTGCATAGCAAGCTGACGGCCCGGCAATACGTCGAGTGGAAGGACGAGTACAGTGTCGGCATCGATTCCATCGACCGGCAGCACAAGAAATTGATTGCCCTGATCAACAGCCTTCAGACCGCGGTCGATTATTCGGCCGGTGCGGAATACGAGCGCGAAGCGCTGGATGCACTGGTCGATTACACCAGAACTCATTTCAGCTACGAAGAAGACTTGATGGAAAAAAACGGTTACCCGGAGTTCACCTCGCATCGGGCCGAACACGAGTTGATGATTTCCAGGGTGGAGCAGGTGCTGGCCGAGTATCAGAAAAACCCGGATACCGCGATGCAAAACGCGATCGATTTCTTGCGAGACTGGCTGATCAACCACATCAACGGCACCGACAAGCAGTACAGCAGTTTCCTGATCGACCGCGGCGCGACCTAGCGACGGCAAGGTCACGCCCGCGTCATCCAGTGTTCTCGAGTGGATTGCAGCTCAATTGTGGGGCCTGTGACAATGGATTACAGGATTTCCGTCTGTGTGGGCGCGATTGCCGCTGTTGTTGGCCGGTATCAGTTCCAAATTTGCGGACTGTTTGCCATTATGTCCGCATGAAAAGGTTTCTGGATGCCTATTGTCTTGCGCAAGAGTATCTGAGCGAACGAGTAAAACATTTGCGCGCGCGGATATTACCGATACTGTTGCTGGGTTGCGCTGCATTGTTCGCCGGTTGCGCGACCGCGCCAGCGGAACTGTCGGTACTGGACGCTGGCTCCGAGTTTGAAACCCTGCCGATGATTGCGCTGGAAGGCTACCGCGACAGCGATAATTTTTACGTCAAGTACCAACTGGGCGGACGTACCCGGTATGGGGGCGGTAACTGGAGAGAACGGGTCGAACTGGTTGAAATTCCGGCTTCGGTGATGCCGAACTTTGCCGTTCCGAGCCTGGTGCCGATGCAGTATCGCCAGTCGGAACCCTGGGATGCCCTACCCGAGGATGTCGTCAAGATTCCGATCTTCGGTGTCGATCAATGGGTGTTGCTGCGGGATCGCCTGCTGCGTGCGGTGGTGCCGACCGATGGCACCGGCCTCGTGGTCGATTTCGGGCACGCCGAGTATTTCCTTTACTACGACCCGGGCGGCGAGTTCTGGGTCACCCGCCTGCAGGATAAACCAACCAACTATCGTGTGCAGTCCGTACTGCGCTTCGATGAGTTCATGCAGCGCGGCCGCCCCATCCTGCAGCAGTACCTGCTCGAGCAGGGTATTACGCATACCGAGTTCGTCTTTAACACCGGCGATACCGGTTGGTACTCGCTGCCGTTTCTTTATGTCAATACCGAGCGCCAGCTGCTGGTCTTTGTCAGAAACGTGCCGCTCGAACCGGTGGCGATCACGCGCATGGCCGGCGTACGCAATAGCCAGGCCTTCGGACACCTGATGCACAGCCATCTGAGCAGTCTCGTGCTGCGCCCGGTTTCCTCGCTTTATCGCCTGTTTTTCGTGGTTACCGATACCGCCGTGGCAACCGTTCGCTTCGACTGGGCCACGGGCCTGGCCGATAAACCGGTACCGCCCCTGGCCGCGGCGCCGCCGATGGATTTGCAGGCCTGGGAAGACATGCTCGATAAGATTGCCAGCCGTCCGCAGACAACCGGCGAAGTCGATTTGCTAATCGATGGCGACGCGTTTTTTCCGCGTTTTATCGATCGCCTGACGACGGCACAGGAGTCGGTCCGATTGCAGACCTATATTTTTGACAACGACGACTACGCGGTAAAAATTGGCGAATTGCTGAAGCGTCGCTCCAACGAGGGGGTCGACGTCAAGATATTGCTCGATGGACTCGGTACGATCTCCGGGACCATGTCTGAATCCGAATCCTTGCCAAATTTTCACGCACCGCCGCCGTCGGTGCGCAGGTTCCTGGAATCGGATTCAGAAGTTAAGCTGCGCCAGAAAACCAATCCGTGGTTCACCGGTGACCACGTTAAAACCTTTATCGTCGACCAGGAGGTCGCTTATGTCGGCGGCATGAATATCGGTCGCGAATATCGCTACGACTGGCACGATTTAATGATGGAGTTACGCGGACCGGTGGTCGATAAAATCGCCCGCGAATTCGATGTTGCCTGGTGGCACGCCGGGCCGCTGGGTGATCTGGGTTATCTCGTCGGGCAGTCCCAGTCATTCGAAGAACGCAACGCGGAGCGGGGATTCCCGCTGCGAATTTTGCTCACCGAACCGGGCAACTACGAGATTTACAACGCTCAACTCAGGGCCATACAGCGCGCCCAGTCGTACATATATATCCAGAATGCCTACTTCACCGACGACCGCATGCTGCGCGAACTGGTGCTCGCGCGCCGGCGCGGTGTCGATGTGCGCGTGGTCGTGCCGATGGAAACCGATGTTGGCCCGATAACCCGTAGCAATGTGCTCGCGGTTAACGTGATGCTTGAAAACGGGATACGCGTTTTTATCTATCCCGGCTTTTCGCACGTGAAGGCGGCCATTTACGATGGCTGGGTCTGTGTCGGTTCGGCTAACTTCGATCGGTTTAGCCTGCGCCTGAACCGGGAATTGAATATTGCCAGTTCGGACCCGGCGCTGGCTGAGCAAGTGCTGGAACAGTTATTCGAGCGAGATTTTCAGGTATCGCCGGAACTGACTGAACTGATTCCCAGGCGCTGGGTCGACCACCTGGTCGAGATTGTTGGCGATTATCTGTACTAACGGAATTAATTATCATGAGCAAACTGGATCGAGAAAAGTGGGATCAGCGCTACGCCGAGGATAGCTATCGCAAAAACAACCCGGTAACCCTGGTGCAGGACTGGTTGCCTGAAATACCGGTCGGCAAGGCGCTGGACGTGGCCTGCGGCGCCGGGCGTAACGCGATTTACCTGGCGCATGCCGGCTACCGGGTCGATGCGATCGATATTTCCCCCGAGGGTTTGAAAAAAGCGCGGAAAAGCGCCGCGCAACAGGCGCTTGAGGTAAACTGGATCGAGCACGATCTGGATCAGCCGATCCACTTCGATACCGACTACGATCTGATTCTGGTCATGTGGTTCGTTAACCTAGAACTCATTACCCGGCTATGCGCCTGCCTGTCTCCGGGCGGTTACCTCCTGTGTCAGGAACATCTGGTCACCGATGAAGAGGTCATCGGGCCAGGCAGTACTAGTTTCCGCGTGGCGCCCGGCACCTTGCGTGAATCGGTGAAGGGTCTCGAAGTCGTGCTCTACGAGGAGTCTGTCGATACCGGCCCCGAAGGCGAACGGATCGCGAGCGCACGCCTGGTCGCGCGAAAAACTTAGCCGAGTCTGAAGTGGCCTGTCATTTCTGCTAGCCTGCGGGTCAGAAGTAGCCGTTAGTCAGGGTCAGCATGAAGTTTTCCAGGTCGAGATAATCCTGCACCCGGAACACTGCAATTGGCGGCAAGTCCTTCATCCACGAAAGCGGGAGTACCCAGGTGAACGGATTTCGGGTTTTAGGACTCCGCTGAGGAACTGTTGCGAGGGTTCATCGCCAGGTAGACCAGCACCAGGAACATGACGCCGCCGACGATCGAAATCAGCCCGCCGAATCCCATCAGGCCGAGGCCCATGGCCTGTTCCAGGCCGCGTTCGACTTCGGTCGACTTGCGCGCGACGTTATAGCCGCCGGACCAGGCGAGCCCGATGATGTGCATCAACTGGCCGCTGCCGTAGATGACGGGCTGCCAGCGCGCAGCGCGCCCGCCGACCCGGCGGAAACCGAGCTGCGGCAGCAGGTGAAAGGTGATGCCCATGAAGGCGATGGTGATGCCGACGATGGAGCCATGGTAATGCGCCGGCACGGTTACCGTGCTGCCGCTGATCATGAAGCCGATGAGGCCACCGACGCCAAACAGTAAAATCGAAAACAGCAGGGCGTTGCGCTCGACTTCGAAGCCGGGGGCCGGGCGCCATTTTTCGACGATTGCCAGGGTGACGGCGATGCCGATCGGCACCGCGGCGATGGCGCCACCGTATTTCATCAACTGGATGAACCAGAACAGGTGGTCGCCCGCGCTGACGTCGAAGACGATGTAGATCACCGGCGCCGCCAGCACCGGCTGCAGCCCGAGGATGAACAGGAACAGCGTTACGCGCGGTGAAATGCGCAGGTTTGCGGCGCTGACCGTGGCCAGCCATAACCAGGCGACCAGCATCAGCTGCGTGTGGCTGAACTGGATGATATGGCCGCCGCCCCAGAACAGGCGGTCGTAATAGGCGAGACCCTCGAAGCCTTCATTGATGCCGAGATAGGACAGCAGCAGCGCGCCGAGCGCAAACAACGACGCCACCACCGCGACAAACAGCCCGAAGCGCAGGCTGGTTTCGCCGCTGGTCTGGTTGTCGCTGTCGAAGGCGGTCAGGCAGCTGCGAATCACCAGCAGGCAGAAGCCGGCGCCGAAAATCGCCAGGCCGATAAAAAACACCGTGTTTTGCAACACTGGCACGTAGTTGTTCATCAGCGGATAGCTCTCGCCGGTAAACGGGGAAATGACGATCACCAGCGTGCCGAGACAGCAAAGTGCCAGCGCGCTCCAGCCGCAGGCCAGGCAGCGGGTCGAACTGGTGTAGCTCCAGAACACGCCGGTAAACGCCAGGAACCAGACCAGCACCGTGAGATTGACGTGCACCACCAGCGCGGTGCGGAAAAAATCGACCCAGGGAATGATTTCCTGAAAATAGGGCGTGCGCGAGAGTAACACCAGGATGGTGAAAAGCCCGCCGATCACGAGCGCGGCGAGGCCGAGTAGCAACCAGCCCGTGGTCAACTTGCGGGCATTGCTATCGGGTACAGGTAGCGTAAACTGATTTAACAGCATCGATTCTCTTCGTTAGACGCCTTGAATAAAGATACAGTCTCGTATACCGAGCAACCCGTAACCGACCCTCCGCCTGAGCAGAAAGACTCGATGATCGTGTTTTTCGGGATAGGTATTGTTATCAACCTGGTGATGATTACAGCCTATTTTATCTGGGCTTACAAGCAGTGGAAAAGAACCGACAAACCTGAAGAGTGAGGCGTCTAGTCAGCTGGCGCCTGGCCGGTTCCGGAAAAATACGCCGTAATTTTACGGTACTGCGATAACAGCGTCGCGGCATAGTGCGGCTGTGAAAAGCTGGCCACCAGCCGGCCCGACGGATCGACCAGGAAAATGGCGCTGGTATGGGCGACAGGATACTGCCCCGGCGCGGTTTCCGCTTCAATGACGTAACCCGCGCCGAACTGCCGCGCCAGGCGCTCGAGCGCGCCCTTGCCTGCGGTCGCGCCGATAAAGCTGTGGTGGAAATGCCTGACGTAGCTGGCGAGATTTTCGGTGCTGTCGCGGGCGGGATCGACCGAAATGAAAATAACCTGCATATCCTCCGGCTCGGCGCCGTTTTCATCCACCAGCAGGCGGCGAAACTGGCTCAATTCGTGCAGCGTGTTGGGGCAGATATCGGGACAGGACAGGTAACCGAAAAAAACGAAACTCCACTTGCCGCGCAGGCTGGAGCCGGTGATCGGGCCGTGGCTGCGGCTTTGCAGCTCGAAGCCGCTAATCGGGCGGAAGTCCTTGCGCAACACGCCTTCCAGCTCGCCGGGCGGGGCCGGCGGCTTTACCAGCAGGTGGGTGGCCAGCATGACCAGGCCGAAGATGAGGCCGATAACCAGGCTGCCGATTGGGATGATCCGCTTGTTCGTCATTTCAGCTTCGGATCAGTAGCCGCAAAAGCGTAGCTCAGGGGATTGTAACGTGGTCATACTTGATGATGTGCTCGTTGATCACCCCGGGTTTGATCAACTCGAGGCTGTCGTCGCCGAGTTTGATGGTGCAGGGCGATAGCGCGCCGCATTCGAAAACGATGCGATCCTGCAGGTAGCCATATCTTTCGATCGTAATGGTCGCGGCTTCTGTCAATAGCCCGTACTTGCCGCGCAGAATTGCGGCGCGTGTTGCCTGTTTTCTCGCCGTCGTGAAAACTTTTTCAATGGCTTCGTTTTCGACTTCGATCGCGTAGGGATACGGGATGAACATCATGCCGACCCAGCGATCTTTGAAAAACTTGATGTAGATGTTGTTGCCGGCGGTCTTTGCCGGGCTGCCGTTGTTGCCTTCGCGCGCGTAAAAGCCGGAGAAATTCTCGCCGTTGCCGGTTTGCTGGGCGGACAGGTTCGCTGCCGGCAACAGGGCACAGGCCAGCAGTAAAAATAAGCCCGTTTTCCTAGCGCGGCGGCGCGGGTCGCTGTAGTAGCTTGTTTTTTGCATTTTGAATGAGAGTTTTCAGGGTGGACTGGCTCACCGGTTCGTGTGAACGCATTTCGGCGAGGTTATGCAGGCGCGAATCATGGGTCTTGAAGTGCCGCTGGAACCAGTTCGCCAGCTTTTGCTGGAAATCGGCTTCATCCAGTTTTACCGAGGCTTCGACTTCCTCGGTGATGTCGCGAATGTCGTCCAGCAGGCGCTCGTGATCCGCACGGTGTTGCTGGTAGTGGTCATAATCGTGACGCAGCATCATTTGTTCCTCGAGCGCAAAATGGGCCGAGATGCTGCCGTAGATTTCGCCGAGGCTGTCGACCAGCAGATCCTTGTCGGCCTGATTCGCGACCATTTCGTAAATCGAGTTAATCTGGTTTATCAGCGCTTCATGCTCGAAATCGACCCCCTCGATTCCGGTGCAGTACTCGTCTCGCCATTCAATCAATGCCATCGGCAGTTTCCATTAAGGGATTTTGGTGATTCAGTGCGCCAACCTAACACGCGAGCTTGGTGCGGAAATTGACCAATGTCAAACCCCTTCAAACGGCCCATTCAGATGCGTTGCGCCAGGCCAGTCGCCCCAAATTTGTGATTTGACTTTTATCAAATCAATTTTGCTTCTGCTTGGTTAATCTGCCAATTAGCAAAAATCTTCACCAGTTGTGAGCCGGTAATTTAGACGCATTCTGTGACCAGGGCGGGTCCGGATGAGTGGACCGCACAGGGTGATCTACAGGGCCTGATTAAAAATTAAAGAGGTTTGCCATGTCACAAGAAGATCCGATCCCAACAACCGAACGAATCCCGTTTTTCCAGCGCGTGCTCGATAATCCTTTCCTGCTGCTGTTCCTGGGGATCGTGATGCCCACCGTGTTCTACATCCTGTGGGGCATCATGGAAATCGCAACCATACCGGTAGCGCCATAACTCCTAAGGAGAATAGCAAATGAGTTCATTCTTACCCCCGTCGGAACGAATCTGGTGGAAAACGCCGATCGGTAAAGAGGAAGTGCTCTGGATCGGGATCGCGCTGGTCTGGTGCCTGATCATGTTTTTCATGATGCCCTACTGGCACATCTACGGAAAACAGAACCTCTCCAACGAAGCCTACCAGACCACGCCGCAAAGGTTTCAGGCGCGCGTCGATGAAATGGTCAAGCAGTACAAGATTGGTGAGCAGTCGGGTATTCCCATCGTAAAACCGCCCGCCGGCAGCGATGTCTACATGCTGGGCCGCCTGTGGCAGTGGTATCCGATCCTCGAGCTCGAAAAAAACCAGTCCTATCGCCTGCACCTGTCGTCGATGGACTGGAATCACGGCTTCTCCCTGCAACCGGTCAACATCAACCTGCAAATCATTCCGGGCTATGAAATGGTGATTACGGTGACTCCGGATCAGGCGGGCGAATTCACGGTGGTGTGTAACGAATATTGCGGCATCGGCCACCACCTGATGCTCGGCAAAATCTACGTGAAGGAGAATTAAAATGGCACAGTTCAGAGTTTGCCCGGATTCGGGGTTCTATTTTGACAAGTCAGCCGAAAGCCTGATGAAGGCGAACGCGGTCGCCGGTGCCGTTTCACTGCTGATCGCGGGGGTCCTGGGTCTTGGCGTTATCCTGACCCGCTGGCAGGAAGTACACCTGCTGCCCGCCGACCTGTTTTACCAGGTATTGACCGGTCACGGCATCAACGCGCTGATTTTCTGGATCATCTTCTTCGAGATGGCGATTCTCTACTTCGCCTCGTCGACGCTGCTACGCACGCGTCTGGCGGCGCCGCGCTGGGCCTGGCTCGGATTTGCGTTAATGATTATCGGCATGGTGATGAACAACATCGCTGTGCTGCAGGGCAATTCCAGCGTCATGATGACGTCCTATGCACCAATGCAGGCAGCCCCCCACTTTTACCTCGGGCTGATCCTGTTCGCCGTGGGCGCTTTGATCGGATGTTTCGTATTTCTCGGCACCCTGGTTATCGCGCGCGACGATCGCACCTACGAAGGTTCGATTCCGCTGGTCACCTTCGGTGCGCTGACCGCGTGTATTATCGCGATCTTCACCATCGCCTCGGGTGCGATCATCCTGGTGCCGACCTTCCTCTGGTCGGTCGGTTATATCGGTCATATCGATGCGGCGATGTATCGCGTCATCTGGTGGGGCATGGGGCACTCGTCGCAGCAGATCAACGTCGCCGCGCACGTGTCGGTCTGGTACCTGATCGCCGGCGTGCTGTTCGGCGCCCGCCCGATGTCGGAAAAGGTCAGCCGCTTCGCGTTCCTGCTGTACATCCTGTTCCTGCAGTTGGCGAGCGCGCACCACATCCTGGTGGATCCGGGCATCAGCTCGGAATGGAAAGTGTTCAACACCAGTTACGCGATGTACCTGGCGGTGCTGGCGAGCATGATCCACGGCCTCACCGTGCCCGGCTCGGTCGAAGTTGCGCAGCGCGCCAAGGGTTACACCAAGGGCATGTTCGAGTGGCTGCGCAAGGCGCCCTGGGGTAACCCGGTATTTTCGGGTTTCTTCCTCTCGCTGATCATCTTCGGCTTCATCGGCGGTATCACCGGCGTGGTCATGGGCACCGAGCAGATCAACCTGATCATTCACAACACCATTTACGTACCGGCGCACTTCCATGCAACGGTCGCGGTCGGCACCACGCTCACCTTCATGGCGCTAACCTACCTGCTGATTCCGGTGCTGTTCCGGCGCGCGCTGTTCCTGCCGTGGATGGCCAGGTGGCAGCCCTACGTGTTTTCGGCCGGCATGACGTTGATGATCCTGTTCATGCTCGGCGCGGGTACGCTCGGCGTATCGCGGCGGCACTGGGACATGGACTTCACCGGCGCGATACTGAGTTTCGAGTACCCGGGCACGGCCTATACGTTGATGGCGGTCGCCGGAATCGGTGGCGTGCTCGGCGTGCTGGGCGGCGCGATGTACCTGATCGTTACCGTGGGTTCGCTGCTGTTCGGCAAGAAGCTCGACGAGTCCGCCGGCCTGTTCCAGGGCTTTGGCGCACCGCTGGCAGCGTCGTCTTATAACGTCGACCAACCCGAGCGTCTGCTAATGGCGCCTAAGCTCGCGGTCGAACAGCATGGCTCCGGCGGGATGGAAGCTCCCGGCACCTTCGTGCTGGCGCTTGCGCTACTGGTATGTTTCGTCGTGTACTACTTCATTAACTGGGACTACCTGGCCTCGGTATGGCCTCTCAGTTAGCCAAAATGCCAGCTGGGCGTGGGATGGACTATGCTCTGTCCCGCGTCGACGCGGACAGGGGGCTGAAGACCCTGTTCGGCCAGATTAGCAACCTGCTCAAGCTGCGCATCGGCGTGATCATGATGCTGACCGCGCTGGTCGCCATGGTGATTACCCCGGGGCCGCAACCCAGCGGTTTCGAAATGCTGGTGCTTTGCTTTGCGGTGTTGATTTCGGCCGGCGCCGCCGGTGCGTTTAATCAGTACTACGAAGTCGATATCGACCGTAAGGTGGCACGCACCTGCACGCGGCCGTTCGTTACCGGCTATTTTCGCAAGCGCCCGCTGTGGCTCGGCATCATCGCCCTGTTGTTGCTCGCCGGGGTGATGCCGGCGGCGCTGATCCTGAACCTGTCCGCCGCGTTTTATATTTTCCTCGGCGCGTTTTTCTACGCCATCGTCTACACCGTGTGGCTGAAGCGCCGTTCCTGGACCAATATCGTCATCGGCGGCGCCTCGGGTAGCTTCGCCGTGCTCGCCGGCGCGGCCGCAGTCGACCCGAGCCTCGGGCCGGTGCCGATCCTGCTGGCGCTGGTGCTGTTCCTGTGGACGCCGTCGCATTTCTGGAGCCTCGCGATCGCGAAGAACAAGGACTATGCCAGGACTGGCGTGCCGATGCTGCCGGTGATCATCGGTAACCATCGCTGCGCCGAAGTGGTGATGCTCAACACGCTGCTGCTGGTCGGCATTTCTATCCTGCCGTTCTTCTATGGCATGAGCTGGATTTACCTGGCCGGCGCCGCGGGCGGCGGTGGCTATTTCATCTACCACAACTACCTGATGATCAAAGACCCGGCTCCGCGTGTTGCAATGAAAAGCTTCTTTGCCTCGCTACTGCAGCTGGTCCTGTTGCTGGTCTGCGCGGTGCTCGACGTGCTGCTGCTCGGGTAGTTATCGAGACGAGCCTCATGCGCCAACTCTTTCTCATATGTGGATTATTGCTGCATATGGCGCTGATGCCTGTTACGCAGGCCAATACGCGAACCCCTGAACAAGCCTTCGACTACGATGCAGCACTGGCTACCAGCCAGGCCGCTGTCGGTAACCTCGTCGATGCGCACGGGTTTACCGATGTCAACGGTAAACCGGTGACGCTGGATCAGCTCAGGGGTAAGCCGCTGGTGCTGAGCATGGTGTACACCAGCTGCTATCAGATCTGCCCGATGACCACGCGTAACCTGGCCACGGTGGTGGAAAAAGCGCGCGCTGCACTCGGTGACGACAGCTTCAACGTGGCGCTGATCGGTTTCGATACCGTGGTCGACACACCGGACGCGATGCGCTTCTTCGCCAGCAAGCAGGGTGTTTATGCGAAGAACTGGCAACTTCTGAGCACCGACCGGCAAACCGTCGATGCCCTGTCTCGGGATATCGGCTTTCTTTATTTTCCCTCGTCGGCCGGTTTCGACCACCTGATCCAGGTGACGATTCTCGATGCCGAGGGCAAGGTATACCGCCAGGTCTACGGGCAGGTGTTCGACACCCCGCTGCTGGTTGACCCGTTGATCGAACTGGTGCTGGGACGTTCGCCGCCGGAGCAGCCGCTGCTGGCCAACCTGGTCAACCGCATCAAGCTGTTTTGCACCACCTACGATCCGGCGCGCGACGGTTACTATTTCGATTATTCACTGTTTATCGGCATGTTGATCGGCGCCACGATTATCGGCATTGCCGGTACGGTCGTCGTGCGCGGCTGGCGCGGATAGCGGCAGATTTGACTTTAGTCAGATCGACGCGGCCTGGTTTCGCGTAAAGTCCCGTTTACGTTTCTGTTTCATCCAGCCTATCAAAGAGAATACGATCAGGTGATAGTCAATCCGGTCAAGCGCGTCTACCTGGCGCTCGAGTCATGGTTCAATCTTTCCTTCGGCACCGAGTGGAATCCGTTGTACCACCTCGGCACGCTGTCGTTTTTCCTGTTCTGGGTGATCCTGATCAGCGGCATTTACCTGTTCATCCCGTTTCACGGCAGCGTCGCAGGCGCGCACGCGTCGGTGGAATACATGACCCACGAGCAGTGGTACGCGGCGGGCATCATGCGCAGCCTGCATCGCTACGCTTCCGACGCCGTGGTCATCACCGTGCTGCTGCACATGTTCAAGGAATTTGCCTCCGGTCGTTATCGCGGCTTCCGCTGGTTTTCCTGGGTCACCGGCGTGCCCAACCTGTGGATGCTCGTTACCCTGGGCATCACAGGTTACTGGCTGGTATGGGACGAGCTGGCGCAATACATCGCGGTCGGTTCGGCGCAATTGATGGATGCGTTGCCGATATTCTCGGGCGCGATGACGCGCAACTTCGTCTCCGGCGGCATGACCGACCGCTTCTTTATCCTGATCGAGTTCCTGCACCTGCTGGGGCAGCCGCTGATACTGGTGTTCATGCTGTGGCTGCACGTCACGCGCCTGTCCAACGTCAACATCAATCCGCCACGCGGACTTGCCATGGGCACCTTTTTTGCGCTGCTGGCGCTGTCGCTGTATCAGCCGGCGTTAAGCCACGCGCCGGCCAGCCTCGACCGCGTGCCGCTGGAATTGCATATCGACTGGTTTTACCTGAACGTCTACCCGCTGCTCGAAATCTGGCCGGCGCAACAGGTCTGGATACTGACCACGTCGGTTACCCTGTTGTTGATGGCCCTGCCGTGGCTGCTGCCGAAAAAAGACGGTGCCAAGGCGGTGGTCGACCTCGAGCACTGCAACGGCTGCGGCCTCTGTTTCGAGGATTGCCCGTTCGACGCCATCACCGTGCAGGCGCGCACCGACGGCGCGCGCTACGAGCACGAAGTGGTGGTTAACCCTTCTTTGTGTGGCGCCTGTGGGATTTGCGCGGGTTCATGCCCGGCGTCAAACCCGTTCCGCTCCGCGCGCGAAACGCTCAAAACCGGCATCGACATGCCGCAATTACCAGTCGATGAAATGCGCCGTCTGGTGCGCGAGACCGTGGCCGCAATGCCGGGAGATATAAAGATTCTGGTGTTCGGCTGCGAGCACGGCCTCAACGTCGATCGCCTCGAGCGCGAAGGCACCCGCGGCCTGCGCCTGATCTGCAGCGGCATGCTGCCGCCGACGCTGGTCGAGTACGCGCTCAAGCTGGGCGCCGATGGCGTCATGGTCACCGGTTGCCGCCAGAACGACTGTTTTTATCGCTTCGGCAATAGCTGGACCCGTCTGCGTTTCGCCGGTGAGCGCAAACCGAGTCTACGCACACGTGCGGAGCGTGAACGCATCCGCATCCACGGCGCTGCCGATCCCGATCTGCGCTCGATCGAAGCCGACCTCGCCGAGTTCCGCCAGCACCTGCTCGAACTCAACCGCGCCGCCGCAAGTGGCGCCACGGGGACAGAGTGATGGCGGGGTTCGACAATAAACCGCTGCGCTTCGTGCTGCAGGCATTTAACTACACGGTCTTCATGGCGCTGATCTGGTACTTCGCGACCTCGCCGTCGATCAATATCATCGCCGACGACCAGGCCGTGATCACCATCGCCTTTTCCCATGCCGGTCAACTGCGCGAACCCTGCCGCCGACTGAGCCAGGAAGAGCTCAACAAACTACCGCCGAACATGCGAAAACTCGACGACTGCCAGCGCGAGCGCTCGCCGGTCACCATCGAGGCCCTGCTCGATGATCAGCCTTTTTACAGCGCCGCCCTGCCACCGCCCGGACTCTTCGGCGACGGCGGCGTCGATGTCTTCCATAAGGCGAAAGTCCCCGCCGGGGAGCATCGCCTGAGCCTGAAAATGAACGACAGCGTGCGCATCGAAGGCTTCAACCATCAGCTCGAGCAACAGGTCACTATTGATCATGCGCAGATATTGCTGGTGGGGTTTGAAGCGAACCGGGGGTTCGTGCTTAGCGGTGGGGAAAAGTAGCTTAACGCTCCTGGTCTTCCGCACTTAAGTTTTGGTGTCTGGATTATCGGAGTATCATTGGCGTTATTACCAGCATAATGCGATAAATCATTGCGTTAAGATGACCACATGTCCAAAAATCTTAATAAAAGTAATATGGCGCGCCCTCTAATATATATTAGAAGGTCGAAGGCCTTCTAAATAGGCTGTTATGCGGCAATACTAAATTGTTGAAACTGAGGAGTAGTAAATGAAGGTAAAGGAACTACTGAAATTACTAGAGGAAGATGGATGGGCTCTTTCGAGGACACGAGGCAGGTATCGGCAATTCAAACATCCCACTAAGCCTGGAACCGTGACGATTGCTGGCAAACCCTCTGCTGACGTGCCAAAAGGGACATTAAATGCCATACTCAAACAATCCGGAATCAAGAACTGAGATCAATTCATGAGATACGTAGTCATCATTGAAGAAGGTGAAAATGGCTTCGGAGCGTATGTGCCAGATTTACCTGGATGTATCGCTGCAGCCGATACCAAGGAAGAAGTTAAAAAACTCATCCATGAAGCAATCGAGTTTCATATCGAAGGATTAAAAGAGGATGGTGAGCCAATCCCAAAGCCTTCCTCTAGCATCGAATTCATCGAAGTTGCCGCATAACAATCGCATGCAGTCGGACGCGGCGGAGCCGCGCCGCTGATGCGAGGCGTTAGCGGTAAAGATAAATGCCTCTGAACCGAAAAAATCTGATTGCACTTGCATTCTTTATCGCACTAGTTGGAATGGCATTTGCCTCAGTGCCGTTTCTAAATCCCAGTAATCCAGTTGATCATCTGCCAGATCATACAACCGTCCTGGACGGTTCCGATGTGTTACCGGGTTCATCCAAATTATTTCGGTTAAACCACAGTATGAAAAGAGAGAAAAATGATGGATCAACAGCAGGTTACCATGGTGACGCGCTTCTATTGGTTAAGGATAAAAACTCAAAGGTTTACTTGTATTACCTTCCCACGTGGGAAGGTAAAGTTATGATGCCTTATAAGCATTGGTGGCAACACGAAGGTTACTGCCCTGAACTCGTAGCAGAATTTCTTGCGGGAAAAGATCCAGTCATACACTGCAAAAGCTCTGACTGGGCCGAGTTTTTAACGAAGCAATGGATATGGTCAATTGAAGGGAAAAATCTTGGTTCTGATCTGCCAGATTTAATTGCAGGAGGCTACAAACAACAAGGAGATATAATTAAAGCATTTTACCGCTAACAAGCGCATGCAGTCGGACAAAATGGCCGCTGATGCGGGGCGTTAAAGGGCCAAACTTGACTTTAGAGTAATAATGGTATATTTTTTATACCATGTTATCATTTGAATTTGACGCACGGAAAAGCCAATCAAATCTTACGAAACATGGTATCGACTTTGTTGAAGCCCAGTTGCTTTGGCTTGACCCAAATCTTCTTGAAGTTCCAGCAAAGACAGTCGATGAACCCCGTTATCTGATGATTGGAAAGATTCTAGATAAACACTGGTCAGCGGTAGTAACTTATCGAAAAGAAAAAATACGAATCATCTCCGTACGACGAGCCCGAGATGAGGAGATTGAAATTTATGAAAGCTAAAAAGTTCGATTCAGATTTTGAAAGTGGCAAAGACATCACTGATTCTTTAGATCTATCTAAAATCAAACGTCCCAACCAGGCCCAGCGGAGAGTAAATGTTGATTTTCCAACCTGGATGATTGACTCACTAGATAAGGAAGCATCCAGATTGGGGGTGACACGCCAGTCGATAATTAAAGTGTGGTTGGCTGAACGCTTAGAGACTTTGGCCCATTAACAAGCGCATGCAGTCGGACAAAGTGCCCGCTACGCGTTCACTTTGCCGCTGATGCTAGGCGTTATGCATTCTAGGAAATATCACATTTAGCCATGAGTTCAACAATAATTTTATTTGCCAGCTCAAGGAGGAATGGTAATACAGGCCAGTTAACTGATTCAGTTGCAAATAAACTTGGGTTAGATGTAATGGATCTTGGTGAAACTGATATTTCGGCCTTTGACTATGAGCATCGAAATAGGAGCGATGATTTTGAGCCTCTAATGGAGAAAGTATTGAGTGTTGAGAATATCATTTTTGCATCGCCTATATATTGGTATTCAGTAGCACCATCGATGAAAACTTTCATAGATCGTATTTCAGATTATCTTGAGTTGCCAGATTTGCTCGAAAAGGGACGCAAGCTACGAGGTAAAAAGGGGTATGTGATCTGTACCAGTATTAGCGACTCCCCAGATGAACCTTTCATAAATGCATTTAAAGAAACATTCTCGTATCTAGGGATGGATTTTGGTGGTTTTATTAATGCTAATTGCATCAATGGCTATAAAGCCGAACTTTATGAGAACGACATCAAGGCATTCATTGAAAAATTCTAAATTAGCATTCAACACGGAATGCATAACAAGCGCATGCAGTCGGACAAAGTGCCCGCTCCGCGCGCACTCTTATATATATTAGAAGGCTGAAGGCCTTCTAAATGAGCTGTTAGGTCGAATCAGCGAATATTGCAAAAACTTAGGGCGGTAGTAAATGGGATATGTTACGAGTAACCTGATGCCAGAAGAAGAGGTAATTTATCTCGGCAGCATCCATTGGTTTATCTTTGCCCCGAGTCTCATTCTGTTTCTCGTTGGCATCAGCTTATTCGGGGTGGATACAGGCGTAAGCTTATTCGGCGTAGATACATTCAAAGAACTTGGTCCTATCATAGGTTGGATCGTTATTTTTTTTAGTCTTGGTTCCCTTGCCAATGCTTTGATTACCAAATTTTCAACCGAACTAGCAGTAACAACGAAACGTGTGATAGCAAAAGTTGGGTTTATTAGTAGGAAAACTGTTGAGCTAAATCACAGCAAAGTGGAGAGCTTTACCGTCGAACAGAATATCCCTGGTCGCATATTCGATTTTGGCACAATTGAAATAAATGGTACGGGAGGCGGTAAAAACGCAATTCGGAACATCGACTCACCTTTGGAATTTCGACGCCAAGCGATGAAAATCATTGATACCGTATCGCATAATTAGAGATTATTGATATAGTCAAGTTTCAGGATCTACTTTGCGCATTGACTTCGTTTCAGACTTGTGGCGCCAGTCGCGCCTAACAAGCAAATGCGGACGGACCTCCGCAAGCTGCGCTTGCTCCGGCCGCTGATGTGAGCGTTATGCTGCATTATTGACATACCATACATGATATATATACTATTTTTGGTATGTGGGTCGTATATGAACATCGGAGAGTTCCCCGCCAAATTCGTGGCTTACCGCAAGACATCTTGAAACGGTATGAGAAATGGAAGGATATCGTGGCTATCTCAGGCCCTAACGGTCTCAGGTTGATAAAAGGATTTCATGATGAATCTTTACGGGGGGAATGGAAAGGTCACCGCTCATCGAGACTTGACAGACAGTTTCGAGTCATATATCGAATAGAGAAAGATCAGGTTCTCGTTCAAGTCGTAAATATAACTGCCCACGACTATCGGAAGAAATGATATGAAAGATTACAAAATTGCTAAACCACAAATTGAAGTCAGTGTGGGTGAATCAGTACGCATCATCCGGAAATTGCAGGAAATGAGCCAGAACGAACTTGCTCGTGCTACCGGCATTCCCCAATCCACGATTTCAGCCATAGAAAATGATCGCGTAAACCTGGGCGTAGAACGAGCCAAGCAACTTGCTATAGCACTAAAATGCCACCCGGCTGTTTTGGTGTTCCCAGGATGGGATATACATCAAGCAGCATAACAAGTGCGTTAGCGGTTCAAAGAATAGTTATGATCGAACACGCAAACTCTAAGCACGTCCTCCGAAGCACACTGGAGCTTCCTTGCGGTGTGATTCTAAAGAATCGGCTTGCAAAGTCGCCAATGTCGGACTCGCTTGCGAACGGTGAAGGTGATCCCACCGAAGCACAGATTCGCCTTTACGAAAGATGGGCGGACGGTGGGGCCGCAGTGTCCTTCATCGGTGAAGTTCAAGGGGACCCTCGCTTTCCGGAGAAACCGGGAAATTTGGTACTCGCAGAACACACAAACAAGGAGATGATACGGTCATTAGTCAGTCGGGCGATGATTGAGGGCGCACATTTATGGCCGCAGCTCGGCCACGCCGGAGCCCTTTCGCACTTGCCGATAAGTCAACCCAAAGGACCGTCTGCACTTGATATTGAAGGTCTTCAATGTGCAGGTATGTCACACGATGAGATTCAGGATTTGCCCTACATGTATGCAAGAACAGCATTACACGCAAAGACTGCGGGCTTTAGCGGTGTTCTTATTCACGCAGGTCACGGGTTTTTACTCAGCCAGTTCCTATCTCCATTGTTTAACCGCCGGACTGATGGCTACGGCGGTTCAATCGAAGTCCGATGTCGCATAGTGCTCGAAGTGATAAGCGAGGTAAGGCGCGCGGTTGGTCCGTCGTTTCCCGTTGGGATCAGGATTAACTCAACGGACAAACTGGAAGGTGGATTGACAGAAGTCGATGCTTTAGAGGTGGTGCGCCTTCTCGATCGAACCTCGATCGATCTGATTGATGTTAGCGGAGGTACCTATTTCCCCGGTGCGAAGGCAAGTTCGGACGGTTCAAGTCGGGGACCATACTTTCTTGACTTTGCTCGACGTGCAAAAGCAGTAACTAAAGTGCCCCTGATGCTAACGGGTGGATTCAAAAGGCGTGAGCAAGCAGCAGATGCAGTGGCAAGCGGCGCTGCCGATATGGTGGGTTTAGCTCGTGCCATGGTTCTTAATCCCCGGCTTGCGGAGGTCTGGTTGACCGAAGAAGGAGGTGATCCCGAGTTTCCGAAATTCGATTCCAATCCGCCAGGGGGAATAACGGCCTGGTTCACCATGCGATTAACGGCTTTGGGGGAGGATCAGGAGGATGCTTTCAGGTTGGACCTGCCTACCGCTATTCGTATTTATGAAGACCGTGACGCACAACGTTGTATTAAATGGCGAGAGAAATTTTCTCATTTGCACATACAGGCATGAAAATTAATTCGCAGGAACCGCTAACAATCGCGTGCGGTCGGACCCGGCAAAGCTGGGCCGCTGATGCGAAGCGTTATACGGCAAATCAAATATCGAGATACATAATTGGGTGAATATAGAGAACATTATTCGGAATAAAGCATTTTTTCTTGCACTTATATGGAGCCTGGTAGTCGCGATGCCTGTTGCCGCCGATAGTTCAGGGCCTCGGCTGGCTGCCTATTATGACCGCTTTCTGGCGTTATGCGGTGATAGCGTTTTTGAATGGAACGACTCGGATGCACCAGTGAAACGCATGTCTGGAATACGGCAAGTGGGCGTTGGGAAAAGCAATAGTTATGCTTTAACGGAGAAAGGTGAGCTTTTAACATGGAGTGATAATCCCGACAAATCAAGAGTCCTGACTGATCAGGTTAGTTCTTTCTACACGGGTAGATCAGGTTTGTTTGCAATACGAGAAGACAGCAGCTTATGGCAGTTTGATACGAAAAGTCTTTTCGGGTTTGGTGAAGATATCGCCGGAGAACCAAGGAAAATTGCAGCCAACATTCTCACCGCGTCAGTTGGGGACAGTGCCAACTATTATGTCACTCGTGAAAGAGAGCTTTTTGTATATGGCCGTGCTCATCGAGGACAATATGGTGATGGCAAACTCACGTCATCCGAGCATTATGTACAAACTGCTAGCGACGTAATTCAGGTTGTTTCGCATACTGGTCATGCGTTAATACTTAAACAAGACGGAACCGTGTGGGGAACAGGCGGAAACATATATGGCCCATTAGGTAGCCATGGATACGGCGACAAGGCAATAGAGTGGGGGCTCATTGTCGATAAAGCTGATGCAATTGCTACTGGCAGCAGCCATTCGCTTGCGATTAAGCGCGACGGAAGTTTATGGATTTGGGGGAGACATGAAGGACTTGACCCAAAGCAGATAATGAACACTGCCAGTGCTGTCGCGGCGGGAAACAGCAGCACTATTGCACTGAGTAAGGAAACCTTGTGGCAATGGAGTACTGGATCCCGACCTAAGGCAATCATGAAATGCGAAAATCTGTAAAAGGTACCAAAGAGCCGTATAACAAACGCATGCAATCGGACAAAGTGCCAGCTACGCGCACACTTTGCCTCTGATGCAGGGCGTTATGCGTTGAATCGTTGTGACGAGATAAACAAGGTTATTAGGAAGATAAGGTGGCAAAGATCCTGATTTTGTATTCCACGATCGATGGTCACACCAAAAAAATATGCCTGAAAATCCAATCTGTTGCTGAACGGTATGGCCATGAAGTTAAGCTTGTTTCAATTGATGATGCATTTCTAGAAGGCTTTGATGGATTTGATAAAATTGTTGTTGGCGCGAGTATTCGCTATGGTAAACATAGCAAAAAGGTTTTCGATTTTGTGACACGGAATGAGAAATTATTGGAAGAAAAAGTTTGTGCTTTTTTCTCTGTTAACCTGGTTGCCCGCAAACCTGATAAGAACAAGCCTGACAACAATCCATATGTAATAAAATTCCTGAAACGAGTTTCATGGAAGCCTGATGAGGTGGCGGTCTTCGCTGGTAAAATAGACTATCAGAAATACAGTTTCTTAGACCGATTGGTGATACGTCTGATAATGTATATTACAAAAGGTCCAACAAATTCAAACACTGTTGCAGAATTTACAAACTGGGAACAGGTAGAGGAGTTTGGGAGGGATGTTAGTGAAATGTGATGAAACACATAACAAACGCATGCCGTCGGACAGACAAACCGCTACGCACTTTGTCGACCGCTGATGCGGGGCGTTATGTGGCAAAAACTCGCCAAAGCTCAATCGAATTATGGTGACAGGTAAATTAATTCGGAGTTAAGTTAGCTGTCACCATAATTAATCGTCACCATAATTAATCAGCGCAATCTGATTTGAATATTCGATATTCGCCTTATCGCAATCAGATGCAGGCTGTCCTGGTCACAGCCGGGCTGCTGCGCAAATAACAGGGGACAGAGCACCTTTAATCACGTGCTTAAATATGCTGTCCGAGTTAAGAATTAACCGTGGTCTGGCCTCTATTAAGTTCTCACAGATCTCAACCTACTTTCATGCCTTCGATCAAAGTTGACGCACAAACCCCTGCGACGTCGGAGCGGTATTGCTCACTCACGTTATCAACCCAACCGGCCTCGGCGACAAAGTCGTTGTACTTCCAACTGCTCAACTCCTTCAATTCTGCGAGCTTGTCCAGCTGCGGCTCTGCCTGAGCAACGCAAAGTGGCGTAAATGCCAGGATAACAGCATCCTTTGCGCTTGCCTTCTCCATTTGTCCGGCCGTTCCGGTCGTAATCCAACCACCCCAGGAGAAACCGATCACCATTGTGGCAATCCCGCCACAGACCATGCCCCATATTGCGGGCTTTACCGATTCAGGTATTTTCATTGTCAAACCTCTCATCATTAGTTGGTTATTAAAACCGGGAGAGGTCACCATTGAAGGAGGCTGACCATCCAAATACCGGCAGTTAATGTTATGAATATTCTGCCGATCAGGATTTCTAGTTGGGAAAATGCTAAGCAAGTAGAGAGGGGCAAGAGCAACCACCTTACACCTATTTACTTCGATTTGCCTGATTTAATTTATAGCCGCTCTTTTCACAGTGTAGCCGTGTAGCTCTAATACATCGTCAAAACCCGCAAAACTCTCCTAAGATTCTTCTCACAGCAGAATCATGAACGTCGCCTCGTAGCGATTGCAGTCGTCCGCTGAGCACAGAAAAATATGTCCTAACTAGTGCTTGCAGCGGACCTGTCTGACGGCAGGCCGCTGAAGACGAGCGTTATGTGGTGCGTGCCCACAGGTATCTGGCAACTTGAGGCAGGCTCGAAGCAGGGGACGGTGTAGCTATTAATGTCTGCCTGCTTTCAGCCTCGAAAAAGTATACTGACACCTGAACTGAGGGTTGCCGACAAAATGAACAAAAGCTTCAGTTGCCGGATTTGCTTACCGGGCGTCCTTCCCCGATCCACGAGGTAATGCCGTCCTGAACGTTTATGACATTCTCGTAACCGCCCTCGGTTGCGAGCCAATTGGACAGCGCCGCGGTGCGGTTGCCGGTGCGGCAAATCACCACGAACTCCTCCTCAGGCTGAACCAGTTTCCTGAGTTCGTCTGCAAAGGACTGGATAAAGCGGCCCTGATTATCGAAGGCGGTCAACTTGATGCTGCCATCGACAACACCTGTCTCATGCCATTCCTCGGGGCGACGGATATCGATAAGCCTGGTGCCATTTTCCAGCCTGGTCTTTAACTCGGAATTATCGATATTGGCAAAGGGAGGCGGCATTACCGAAATCAGTTCAACCTCGAAATTCAGTGTGGCATTCGGCGGTATAACACCGCCGGCGCCCCGCTCGCCATAAGCCAGTTCGGGGGGGATCTTCAGCATGCGTCGGCCTTTCGGCTTCATGCCGCGTATGCCGATATCCCAGCCCGGAATTACCTGGCCCGCGCCCAGGGTAAAGCGAAACGGTTCGCCACGCTCGACGCTTGAATCGAACACCTTGCCGTCCTCTAGCTTGCCCGTATAGTGAACCTCGACGGTGGAAAACGGGAGAGCCTCTGGCCCCTCGCCGATTTTGACATCCTCCATGCCCACGTCGGGCATCTTGCCGTGAGCGGCATATCCCGGGTTCGCAACCAGGATCAGGCAGAGGAAAAGAAAACAATTTCTAATATTGGAAATCACAAAATAGCTCCGGTTTATACATTTGAATCAAATTGGATAGTCAGGCGATGAGAAAGTTTCAGCTGGGAGACTATAGTTCAAATGCGTTGCTAAAGAAAACCCCAGGATTGCCCTGTGTAGTCCCGTCATCATCGCGTACTAAACGACAGTTGAGGCAATGAACAGGGGACGGACCACGATTAATTTAAGGCCACATTTTACTGACCATTTAAAGAGTACTTGAGGTAGGTGTAGGCGCTAATGCAAAAGGCCATGCACACGATGAGCGCCAACCTGGCGGATGCTGTCGGTCGAGCCATGCGAAATTCGGCGACTCTGGGGGCGAGGAATCATAAACGCCCTGTTTTTACTATCCCAGCAAGTAAATAACCTTAGTTTGGAGGGCGGCCCAGCATTGCAATCAGGGCCCCGATGGTCTCGACTCCATTCTCTGATATATCCAGAAATTCGTAACCGGTCCAGAATTTACCGGGTGACCGATTCGCCCGCGCCGACAGTTCTTCTGACGGATTAGACCACAGGCTTCTGGCCGAACAGCGAATTGCGCATCTTTCGTCGAGTTGCCCCGGCACCGGTATGATGATGCTAAATACCTGGTCGGGCATCGCGGCTTGATCGCTTAGTAATAAACATCCGCCGACGGCGATATTTTCAACCGAGCCAAGACTACTGGCTGCGCCGAGATCGAAAATAGGAATCGAATCATGGTCAATTTGATATCTGACGTGTTTTCTGTTTTCCAGTGATCGATTATCCATTTGCTGAGCCATTTCCATAGTAGTGTCCTTGTTATGCTTAATATCTGTAATGCAGATATTTTCAGTCAGTTCCATATAATCCAGTTGTAAAATGGCATGCAGCCGGCATCCTCAATTATTCCTCTAGAGCCATTGGCCTGCAGTGCTTTCTGCCTGAATCACAAGGTAGCTTACTGGATTCAATATCGGCCGTTCTATGAAATTATTTACATATTCGGCCTGGAAATCGAAAGAAATGAGGGAAATGTCACATTAAATCAGGCTTTGTACAAGATGGGTTGTATATGGGGTCAGGGTTTGGTGTCGAGCTAAATCAAAAAACAGCCTGTCTCTGAATTTACTACCGGGCTCTCCTGTAACGGTTACAATGCCGAGTTAGCCAATTCTCCGCTTGTCGGTTTTCGTAAAGCCTGGAAATAGAATATCGTGCTCGTATATCCTCGCTAACAGGCCCATGCAGTCGGACCCGGCTAAAGCTGGGCTGCCGATGTGAGCGTTGCGCTCCGACGGCGCATCCTTTGTGATCGGTCTCGCGCCTCGGACGGTGGCGGTATGTCGATCTGGAAAGCATAATTGACCGATATGAACCGAGATAATAATTTTCAACCGGGTCCGGGCAATCTCCTGGAAGATCTCAACGTAACCCAGACGGTGCGGCGCTGGGTGGAATCCTTCGTCATCGGTATGAATCTCTGCCCGTTTGCCGGGCGTGAATTGCTGCAGGAGCGCATACGCTTTGCCGTGACCCGGGCGTCAACTGAAGCCGATTTGCTGGTGGCGCTCGAAACTGAACTGGAATTACTGGTTAACGATCCAGCGGTTGAAACCACCTTGCTGATCCATCCGGGGGTACTGCAGGACTTTAACGGCTATAACCAGTTTCTCGATTATGCCGATGGCTTGCTATTACAGATGGGTCTCGAGGGAGTTTGCCAGGTCGCAAGCTTCCATCCGGATTACCAGTTCGACGGCGCCGACACGGATGCCGTTGAAAATTATACCAATCGCTCACCTTACCCTTTGCTTCACCTCCTTCGCGAAGCGAGTCTCGACCGTGTTCTCGCGGACTATCCGGACCCCGAAGAAATTCCACAGCGCAATATAGAGCACATGAAGAAGCTTGGAAAAAGCAGGCTCAGGGCGATCCTTCAGGCCTGCTACTATAGCGCTGAAAAATAATGAATAATTAAAGCACGGAGGTACTTTTATATTCCTCCCTATTTTTTGCCGTTTTGTGATTTGGTTTGTATGCCGATCAATGCAACCCAACGAGCGCGTGCAGATCGAAGCGATAGAGTCGTAGCGCAGACACGCGGCGTTAGACAACAAGAGACGATCTAGATGTCGTTACAGACAAAGCAGAGACAAATCCTGGGACTTATTGGTTGGCTCGGTGTGAGCTTTGCCGCTTCTGCTGTTGGAGCGGTAGCGTCGATACAGGCCAGGTCGTTTTACGGTCAGCTCGCCCAGCCTGCGTGGGCGCCGCCGGCCTCGCTTTTTGGGCCAGTCTGGACAGTTCTGTACGTCTTGATGGCTATCGCCGCATGGCTTGTCTGGCGCTCCGGGGGATTTCGCAGCAATCGAATCGCGCTCTCGTTTTTTCTAGTGCAACTCGCACTAAACGCTTTTTGGAGCTGGCTCTTTTTTGCCTGGCACCGCGGCGCGTTGGCATTTGCCGACATCGTGTTGCTTTGGGTCCTCATAGTCGCCACTCTCGTCACTTTCTGGCGCGTGCGTCCTCTTAGTGGCGTTCTCCTCATTCCGTACTTGCTATGGGTCAGTTTCGCATCTGTCCTCAACTACTCTGTGTGGCAGCTCAACCCCCAGGCTCTAGGTTAGTGGCATGCGGCCTGGCATTTCATTCAGGCAGAATCCACTTCGTGGGTCGGCTTAATTCAGACGTTATCACTAAAAACGAGGATCTCCGATTATGTCAAAATTGATTACTACGCTGCCACTCGATAAGGCGGCTGCCATCGTCGATGCTGCCCTTGCCGCCGGCTCGGAGCACCGCATGAATCCGCTGACCGTAGTGGTACTCGATGCCGGTGGACACATGGTCGCGATGAAGCGTTCGGAACCGAGTACAGGGTCAGGCCTTACAGCTTACATTTTCTGATTTATTGGACCTGGGTTATTTTTAGTTTCACTATCGATTGCGAGGCCTGACCCTGCCTTTACTTGCCCGGGTTATCTTCGGAGATTTCGGCTTATTTCGGTTTCCATATTTTGATCCTGCAAATATTCATGAATAGAGAATTGCTGAATATTTAAAAGTTTAACGAATCAAACCGGGTGTGACACCAGTTACAGACCCTGGTTTTCCGCCCCCGGGATGTTGAATCCATGGCACAGGACATTATGAGGCTTATCACAATATCAATATTTGCGGTAGTGGCTGGCTCATTGGCTGTCGCCTGGTACATCGTCGAACCTCATGCAGTCACCTTTATTGACGATGGTCCGTACTACTCCAGTGAATTTTCGGAACCGATCGCAGAATTACCCATCTACTCGCAAATAGAAATCCGGAGATTTGGCCAGCTGGTCTATTTACTTGAGTCACGGATGCTTTCCCCGGGAGACGAGACTGTTCTGGTACTTAGAGATCCCGGAGGATCGGTGCGATGGGCGCGCAGACCGATAAAGCCGGATGGAGAACTCGGCCCAATTGAGCTTCGGAGGGCGAGTATGACCTGGTACGGTGGTTGGTGTATCCGTATTAAAGCGAGGTATCAAGAGGGAGGTTATCTCTATCTAGGGAGTTTTGGAGGCTTCCGATTTTTCAATCATAGTTGGTAGACAATGGTCATCATAAATTCCTGGATAGGAGAATAGCGGGTTCGGCCCTCGTTTGACTTAGTCGGTGGCTTCTACTTCAGTTGTTTGCAGTAAGTCTCACGCAGAAACAGGCCGGCGACGAAGGCCGCCAGATTGAGCGCCAGTAAACTGACGAAGGCATTGCTATAACCAGCCGCGGAATAGATGCGCGCACCGTCGATCAATTCACCGCTCCAGCCTAGATCGAGCAGCCAGCCGATCAGCGGCTGCATCACCGCGCCCGAGCCGACGATGCACATGTTCATTAAACCCAGCGACGTGCTGCTGTAGTTGATGTCGTTGAGTTCCTTGACCGAACCGAAGCAAACCGTCATCGTACTACCGCCGGCGCCGACGACGAACATCAGCAGCATAAGCAGGCCGGTGTTTTGCGGGGTAGCGTAAATCAATGCGGACAGCGCTATCAGCACGATCACCGCTCCCACCTGCTGGATAATATTGCGGCGCCCGATGCGGTCCGATAACCAGCCGCACAGCGGCGAGAAAATGGCCCAGCCGACAAAGATCATCGAGGTGATGCCGGCGGCCTCGGTTTTGCTGTATTCGTGCACGCTATTTAACCAGGGTACGCCCCACAGCCCGCCCATGGCCAGCATCGACGACGCCATGCCGAAGCCGATGATCGAGCAGATCCAGGTTTGCGGATTGACCGTGACTGCGCGCAAACCCTGCAGGATGCCGGCTTGCGGCCCGTGATGTTTCTGCTCGCCCGAACGTTTCGGCACCAGGAAAAACAACAGTAATGCGAGCACCAGCGCGACTACCGCGAGCACGTTCATCGAGCTGCGCCAGCCGATAGTTTCAACCAGTTGACGTAACGGCGCCTGGCCGAAGATGCCGCCGCTCATGCCCGCGGTTTGCAGCAGGCCGGCGAGCATTGCGTACTGTGCCGGCCTGAACCAGTAGCCGGCGATGGCGAGGGTACCGACGAAGGCGAAGGCGACGGTGCCCCCGATCAGCGCGCGCCCGATCGACGCCATCAGCAGCGAATCGCTGGAAGCAAAGCCGATCGATGCCAGCGCGCACAGCGCCGCGGTGAAGCTCATCAGTTTGCGCGGGCCGAAGCGGTCGGTCAGCATCCCCACCGGCAGCTGGATCGACGCGTAGGCGTAAAAGTAAAACGCCGACAGCGAACCCAGCGCGGCGCCGCCGACGGCGAACTCGCGCATCAGTTCGTCGGTCATGACGCTCGGCGAAACGCGTTGCACGAAGGCGTAGCCGAAAAACAGCGTGCCCAGCGTAAACGCAATAATAGCCTGCGAGCGGCTTATCGAAGCAGCTTCGGGTTGTGACATGGATGAAAATCGGTTGTCTGGCAACCTGCTAAGTTAACAGGATTGATCAGAATTCCAAGCGCTGATTAAAGGCAGACGAGCGACCAGCCAAAGCGTCGGCCGGTGACGGTCCTGAAACTATGAAGAGGTCGTGATTATCTCGATGGCCTTGAACGAGGTCAGAGCCAGCACCAGGATGATGACGAAAAATATCAGGGTGCGCTGCTCGAAGACCTGACCGCGCCATTTTTCGATCTGCTTGAGAATCCAGTCGGACAATGCATAGAGGATCAAGCCGGCGAGTGTGTAGTAAACGAATTCCATCAGGCCTCCGCAGGCGCGTAAATATGAAAACCAAGAACGTAAATCACGACGCCCGAGATCGATACGTAGAGCCAGATGGGCAGCGTCCAGCGCGCGATCCACGGGTGGCGCGTGAAGTTACCGGTGGCCGCGAACCAGACCGTCAGCAGCACCAGCGGTACGATCACTCCGGCAAGCACGATGTGTGAACCTAGTAGCGTGAAGTAGATTGGCCGAATCCAGCCCTGCCCGGCGAACGGGGCGTATCCCACCATATTGTGGTAGCTCAGGTAGGACGCCAGAAACACGGCCGACACCAGCAGCGCGGC
>CAMYML010000057.1 GCA_947259305.1 uncultured Gammaproteobacteria bacterium
AGATTTCAATCTCGACGTGCAAATCATCGGCCAGGAAACCACGCGCGAGGCATCGGGTCTGGCCACCAGTTCGCGCAACCAGTATCTCGACGCGGCGCAAAAGGAAAAAGCCGCGATGATATACCGGACGCTGCAGCAAGTAGCGGCCGGTATCGACCAGGGCGAACGGGATTTCAGGGCCCTGGAGCAGGACGCGATCGCAAGCCTCGATGACGCCGGTTTCAAAACCGACTACTTCAACATTTGCAACGCCGAGACGCTGCTGCCGGCGACCGCCGACGACCGCGACCTGGTGATCCTGGTGACCGCGGCGATGGGTCAAACCCGCCTGCTCGACAATATCGAAATTTCGCTGTGGTAGCAGCCGTTTCAGCCGGCGGCGTATAAATCCCGCATCGCGTCGATGCGCTGTTTCACCCGTTGCCGCAACTCCGCCGGTCCGAGTACTTCGACTTCGGCGCTGTATTTGAGGATATCCATTACCAGTTCGGTGTCCTGGCTGTAGGGCACGCGCAAAACATAATAGCCATCCGCGTCATATTCGCTGGTTTGATCCGGGTGCCAGGTTTCGCGCGAAACCCAGCGCGCCGTTTCGGGGCTGAAACGTAACACTGCCTCGTTGGTGGCGGCCCCGGAGAAAATGCCGTAGCCGCTTTCGAGTTCACGATTCAACACCGCCTCATCGACCTCTTTGGCCGCTTCAGGGGCAATGCTCAGCGCCTTGATCGCGTCGATCGAAAAACTGCGCAGGCCGTTGCGCAGGTGACACCAGGCATCCAGGTACCAGTTGTCGCGATAATAGATCAGGCGCTGCGGCGATACCTGCCGTTCGCTCTTGCTGTCGCTCGGGCGGCTGTAGTAAGTCATGTCGACACGCTTGCGCGACAGCAACGCCTGGCAAAGGTCCTGGAAAAATTCGCTACGATAGGCCTTGGCCGAATGGGTGATGATACGGATGCGGCGCGCGATTTCATCGGCGCTGTGGTCGCCCTCGTCGAGCAGCATGCGAATACGCGAACGCAACGGTTCGATGTGATTCGACAATACGCCCGGCTGCAGGTTGGCGAGCAACGCATCCATGCTAAGCAAGGCCTGGATTTCGCTGGTATTGAACCACAGGCCCGGCAGCTGAAACTGCTCGTCGCCCTCGCCCTTCTCATAACAGTAACCGCGGCGTTCGCGGTCCCAGACGATCGGCGCCATCAGCCGGTCACGCAGGTACTCGAGATCGCGCTTGAAGGTCGCTGGCGAAACCTCGAGCGTGTCGAGAAACTGCTGCCGGCTGACCACGCGCTGGTTGGTCAACATCTGGTCGATCAGGTGAAAGCGTTCGGTGCGGTCCATGGATAATCTCGCAATAACATGGCTCATCGTGTGAGCCACCGGGTCCCGGATAATAGCACGATCAAATTTGGGGAGAAGCCAATGTCACTGCTAAATCGATTACTTTACAAGTTATCCGCCTATTGCCGTTGCCGCGTGATCAACGGGCCCGATCGACAACCCTACCTCGAGCGCTACCACCTGCTGCGCCTGCCGTTCGGTTACCAGGTGTATTTACACCGCTTCGTTGCCAGCGATCCGGGCCGTGGCCTGCACAACCATCCGTGGCGACACGCGTTGTCGCTGGTGCTGTGCGGCTCCTACCAGGAAACCCGCATGCTAAATGCGCGCGCCGGCAACGCGCTAACGCGCTGCAGGAGCGCTGGCTGCGTCCCGGGCGATTGAATTTTATCTCGGGTGAAGTGTTTCATCGGGTCAATCTTCCCGAGCATGCCGAATGCTGGAGCCTGTTCATCCACGCGCCCAAATCCAGGTCCTGGGGCTTTATCCAGCAGCAGGAGTATCGCGACCATAGTGAAATCGTGGCCCAGGCCAGCAATCCAATGTGGTGGAAACAGGCCGAGCGCCCGATTAAATGCCCGCAGATGCGGCTGCCCTGCACGATTTGACACCCGGGGTTAGTTTTGAACTTGCGGATAGATGGCAGACTGCGTCATGCCCGGGTGCCGCGCGCCGTAACGTTTCGTCACGTCCTGGGTCCAGTCGCTGGGGATGATGGTCGGTAAGATCAACAGCAGGATGAAAACCAGCCGCTTTACCCAGAGCCCTTGCTGCGTGTCGGAAGCGGCTGCGGTCGTGCTATCGGCCGGGCTTTCTTGCACTGCCTGCCTTGCCCTGCGATAAAACCAGAACAGCATGCCGAGACCGATCAGCGTCATCAGCACGTTGAATTCCTGGCCGGGCGGCAAACCGTACATGCTGCTGCGATACTCGCGAAAGAAGTCGACAAAAATTCGCAGGAAGCCGTACCACAGGATGAAATGGGCGACCAGGACCCCGCGCGGCGGCCGGCTGCGCTTTATCAGCAGCAGGAATGGCACCAGCAACAGGTTTTTGAGGCCGTCGTAGAGCACCACCGGATGTCGAAAACCTTCGAGGTCGGGAAATTTGACTGCCCATGGCATCTCGGTAAGGCTGCCGACGATCTGGCCGTCGATGAAGTTCCCCATGCGCCCGAATCCCATGATAAAGGCAGCCGCAATCGCCAGCACATCGGCGACCGCGAGAAAACTGTATCGATTCAGCCGGCAAAACAGCACGACGCTGATAGTCGAGCCCAGCAGTATGCCGTGGGTCGACATGCCGCCCAGCCAGATGGCGGGGATGTGCCAGGGGTGCTCACCGTAGTAAGCCCACTCGTAAAAAATGACTTCGACCGCGCGACCGCCGGCGAGTACGCCGACGGCGATGTAAATGGTCAGTTTATAGACATCGCCGATATCGAAGGCGAGCGCCATCCGATTGGCGCGCAACCAGAAAAATCCTGCCAGGAATCCAAAGGTGTAACTCGCCCCGTACCACCAGAGATAAAAGCCGCCGACCTGGGCGAATATCGGGTCGATATTATGCACATAGGGACCAAACATAGATTAAATGCCCGGTAATCCAGTCGACCCATCTTAATATTCCTGGTTCATATTTTATTGATTTGCGTCGGGTTTTCAGCGTGTGATAATAGGTTTCAGTTTTTATTCACCGAGAATAATCATGACCGATAATCCGGTTTGGCGCTGGATCGACGCTACCTTTCTTGACCTCGGGCGCCAGTTCCGCTGGTCCTACCTGCCGCCGCTGATGATTTACCTGGCCGCGGGCGTACAGGGGTTGACCGCGATCGTCGGTACCTTTTTCATCAAGGAGTATCTCGATCTTTCCGCCGCTTTTCTTGCCGGCCTGGCCTTCTGGGCGGGGATCCCGTGGACATTGAAAATGCCGCTGGGCCACCTGGTCGATTTGATCTGGCGCCGCAAGGCGCTGCTGGTCTATATCGGCGCCAGCCTGATTACGCTGGGCATCCTGATCATGTACGGCATTATCGCGCACACGCAGGCGATGGCTGAAATCATGCCGGCGGAGGTATGGTTTGTCATCGCGACCCTGCTGGCGCCAACCGGTTACGTGGTGCAGGACGTGGTCGCGGACGCGATGACGGTCGAGGCGGTGCCAACCATCAACGAGCATGGCGACCCTTACCCGGATGACGAAATCAAGGTCATGCATACGACCATGCAGACCCTGGGTCGCTTCGCCATCATCGGCGGGTTGGCCGCGGTGGCGGCGTTGAACATCACGATGTTCAGCGGCGTCGAAAACATGTCCGAGGAAATGAAGGTCGCGATCTACGCCGATATTTACCTGCTGGCGCTGACGATCCCGGTCCTGTCGATATCCGGCGTTATCCTGGGCGGAATTATCCTGAAACGACGCGCGCAGCGCATGCGCGAGCAGGGCCAGGATCACGCGGCCATCGACAAACTGCTGTTCGCGCCCGCCGGTGAAACCCACCCCAACTGGTGGATTCTCGGCGGCAGCCTGGTGTTCGCCGTATTTACGCTAACCATGGGGATCAGCCAGGTCCCGTTCGCGCAGGAAATCATTTTCATCGGCTCGATGTCGATCATCCTGTTCCTGATGTATCGGCTGATGCTCGAACTCGATCCACAGGCGCGCAACATGCTGATCGGTACCGCGGTCATCATTTTCGTGTTTCGTGCAACTCCGCTGCCGGGCCCCGGCGCCGCCTGGTTTGAAATCGATGTGCTCGGATTCGACCAGCAGTTTCTGTCGGTACTGTCGCTGATCGCCTCGCTGCTGACCCTCATCGGCATGGTCGTTCTGCGGCCGATGATGGCACAACGCTCGATTGCTTATGTCATCGTCATCCTGACGATTGCCGCCGCCATCCTGTCGTTACCCAACATCGGACTTTACTACGGTTTGCATGAATGGACCGCGGCGCGCACCGGCGGGGTCGTCGACGCGCGTTTTATCGCGCTTATCGACACCATGATCGAATCGCCGCTGGGGCAAATCGCAATGATTCCGATGCTGGCCTGGATCGCGAAAAACGCGCCGCCGCATTTGAAAGCCACGTTTTTCGCGGTGATGGCGTCCTTTACCAACCTCGCGCTATCGGCCGCCAGCCTCGGCACTCGTTACCTGAATGAAATCTACACGGTAACGCGTGAAGTTCGTGATCGCGTGGAGGACGTCGTCAAGACCGCGGCCGACTACAGTGAACTCGGCTGGCTATTGATCACGGTCGCGCTGATCGGTCTGCTGGCGCCGCTACTGACCGTGGTAATCGTGCAGCGCTCACGGCTACATACCCAACAATAGCGACTCATTCGTCGGACAGGGATACGTTCTGACCGGCAGCGACTAGTCGTTCGGTCTTGGCGTCGACGTAATCCCAGACGCTATCAGGATATTGCTCGTAATGGCGCTGGCCCACGTATTCCAGCACGCCGGCGAAGTGATATCGGTAAAGTAAATTCTCGATTCGCAGGATTTCCCTGCCTCGATCGAATAACACGATGGCCGGCCGATAGGTGATGCCCATCGACTCGCTTAGCGCGCTGGCGGTAGCGATTTTTCCATCAATGTTTCTGACAAGCGTCTCGGCCAGGGCGTCCAAACGCACCAGGGTAAATCCTTCTAAGATTTCACGAATTTCCGGATCACTCAAGTGCGTGTCATGCAGCCGGTCACAGTCGAGGCAGTCATTCGATTCGAATAAAATCGCGAGTGGTTTGTCACCGATCGAGGAGAGATCGGAAATGTCCCGGATCTGGGGATGATCGCGAAATCTGTATACCTCTTTCTTGTTCTGAGCATTAATGAAACTCGCCAGGGTTTGTTGCTCGTAGGCACGCTGCTGGACGTATTCGAGTGCCGCTCTGAAGTACAGTCGATTGCGGTAGCCGGCCATCCGCAGCACGGTCTGATTGTCACTGTTTAAGACTACCAGGGTCGGGTAGTAAACCACGTTTAACCGGCTGGCTATCTCCTTTTCCGTCGCGCTGGTTGCATGGTCGAATGCGACCTCCCGATCGCCGAAAACATTCAGGGCGATAACATCAAAATTCTCCTGGATGAAATCACGATAGGGGGCATGCTTGAAATTATCTTCGATCGTCCTGTAACAATAAGGGCAACCGTTGAATTCAAAATATAGAATGACATGTTTGTCGAACTCACTTGCTTCCTCCAGGTCTTCGGATATTTCGAGAAAACTCTCCTTGAACCAGGAGGGATGCTCGCTCATCCTTGCCCCGGTTACTTCGCCCTTTACGGCAGCTTCCGGAGAAGCTGCCATTGCGCAAAGCGGTAGCAGCAGAAAGGTAAGGACGATTAACTGTTTCAGGAACTGCCACATTGTTATCAGCCTTGTTCCGGCATTTCGAGGCCCGATCCGCCAGCCGCTTCCGGCAAATCCCTGAATCGGGTCAGGCCATCCTGCATCGTGTGAACCGATTCCTGGCAGTGCACATGAAAGCCTGGCTCGAATTCGAAATCCGCTATCACCGCGGCCGGCACATCGATCACCCCCATAACGGGATGATCGGTAAAAACGTGCCCACCACAATTGCTGCACCATTTGCGCTCGCTGACCACTCCCTCGTGGTCTGAACCGGGGTTGTCGCTGAAACTCTGGATCATATTATGGCCCTGCAGAATATTCACATGCTCCGGCTGCCACAGGGTAAAGGCGTTAACGGGCCCGGCCGACCAACGGCGGCAGGAATCACAGTGACAATACGCCTGCGCTTCCGGATTACCGGTCAACGAAATTTGCACCGCGCCGCAAAAGCAGGCAGCCCTGTATGTTGTCTTGTCGCTCATGATCATCTCCAGTTGAGGTTGGTCAGTTCGATTTAAACCGCGATGCGGTCGTCGAAAATAATCGAGGATTGCGGGCGCGTATCGACGTGCAGCTGGAAAATATCCGGCCTGGAATAATGCCCCGCGACATCCAGCGCCCGACGCGCGATGCCTACTTTTTCGGGATCGACATCGCAATACAGAATTCCGGCTTGCTCGCGCATCGGCCCGGCGACAATTTCACCGCCCGGCGCGATCACAATCGAATCTCCCGGGTTAACCCACTCGTTCGCATCGGGATAAAGCCGATCTTTTTCGGGAAAATCCGCCGGGAAATCGCTGCCCCTGAGCAAATTGCCACAACCCACAACCCAGCAACAGCCTTCACGAGCAATGTGCCGCAGGCTTTCAATCCAGTCATCACCACTGTCATAGGTGGGCGCGATATAGATTTCGACTCCCTGTGAGTACAGCGCGTAGCGCGCCAGCGGCATGTAGTTTTCCCAGCACAGCAGTGTGCCGATGCGTCCCGCAGGCGTATCGATAACCTTCAAACCCGAGGCATCGCCGAATCCCCAGACCATTCGCTCCGGGTTGGTCGGCATCAGCTTGCGATGTCGATTGAGCAGGTTACCCTCGGGGCCGATAACGACTACGCTGTTGTACAGCGTCGCACGACTGCCGCCATTGTCCCGCTCCTCGATGCCGCAGACGATAGTGACCTGGTTGCGGTTCGCGGCATGAAACAGCGGCGTCAGATCATCCGAATCGATATTGACCGCGTTCTGCAGCAATCGCTCATGCAGTTCCTGTGACAGGTTCCAGTCACCACCGGGACGAAGCCGCCACACCCAGCTGGGGTAACCGGGAATAAATGCCTCGCTGAAAACGACCAGGTCAGCGCCCTGCTGCGCGGCTTCATCAACCGTCTCCACGGCAAGTTCGATGGTCTTGCGCTTGTCCAGGAAGACCGGGGGTTTTTGTACGATTGCCAGTTTTGTCATTTTGCTCACCTTTTGCGCTGCTTTATTTAATTACAGTGCAGCTTATACCTGATAATTTTTGCTAACAATTAGCTATAAAAAGAAAGATAATGTGCAAAAATGCATAAAACGACACTATGACTAACTGGGATGACCTGAGAATCTTTCTGGCGGTTGCCAGAACCGGCTCGATAAGCGGTGCTGCCAGGCACCTGAACGTGCAGCACTCGACCATTTCGCGGCGGATGCGAAAAATGGAGGAAAAACTCGGCGCGCGCCTGGTCGAACGCAAGAAATCGGGATACGAATTGACCCCGGCGGGTGAAAATGTGAAACAGGCGGCATTACGCGTCGAAACCGAGGTGCTCGGGATGGATGGCGTCGTCGTCGGCAAGGACTCTAACCTGGTCGGACCGCTGCGCGTTACGGCAATCAACAACATGGCATCCTCGGTATTGATGCCGATGTTCTCGAGCTTCAGCCAGGCTTACCCCCGGGTCGATTTACACATCGTGGTGAGCAACATCGATTCCAGCCTGGCCCAGCGCGAGGCCGACGTGGCAATCAGACTGACCAATTCCCCGACCGACACCCTGATCGGTAAACGCATGGTTACCGTGGCATCGACCATCTACGGCAATCGAGATTATATTCAGCATATTCGTGAGCAACGACGAGAACCTAAATGGATCGGCGTCGAATGTTGCGAGTTTCACAAGTCCTGGACCCGCCATGCCTGTAACGAACAGGGGCATAATTTCTACTGCGATGACACGCTGTTGACCCTCGCGGCAATCCGGGAGGGCCTGGGCGTGTCTTACCTGCCCTGCTTCATGGGTGACGCGGAGCCGCGGCTGGAACGCTACTGCGAACCCGATCCCTCGCATAACCTCGGCCTGTGGATTCTGCTACATCCGGATTTAAAACGAACCGCCAGAGTCCTCGCTTTTCGAGACCATATAAGCGCCGCGGTTTCTGCAAGGAAGGATTTGTTCGAAGGCAATATCTCGGACCAGGATTAACCCGCGCGCGAATCTGCCGACCGGCTGCGCCGGTGCCGGGCCGTTATTGGCGCGCGAGAGTATCGGCACGCGCAGAGCCGTAATTAATCGGGGTCAGTCAGTCGGATTTCAGGTTTACCGGCTGCCCGTGGGGTGTCGACATATAAGCCTGCTCCCAGTCCTCGCGCTTGCCCTGCATCGCCCGCTGATCGATATCGCTATGCTCAGCAACCAGCGTCTCGAGTGCATGCAAGGCGCAACGATTGTAGGTTTCCTGGTTATCGACCGCGTCATCGGCCGCGGCTTTTTCAAGCGCCGCGCCGAGGGCATCGGACCAGGCGCCGGCGCTGAACATGCCGTTTTGCACCAGAGTATCGGCTATCGCCAGGACTTCCGCCTGCCAGGCTTCGTCGAAAGCCGGTTGACCGTCGACGGCGGCCAGCGGTTTAAGCGTTATTTCTTCGGAATTAGCCAAGATCAGGCTGCGCCAGGTAACTTTCCCAGAGGTCGAGATACACCTTGTCCTTGCTGCCGCTGGCTTCCGGCCAGAGTTCGGCGGCGGCAAACATGACGTTGTAGCAATGCTGGTAAATCTCGGTGCCCTCGGCGGACAGGTCGGGGAATACATGCGCGCCGTTATAGGCCTGTACGGTGCCGCTGCGGCCGCGCGCGTACTGTGGCAGCCGGGTATGACCGGCATGGCCGTGTTTCGCCGTAACCACCCGCTGACCCACGCTGAACGCCGGGGCCGCCTCGATCTCGCCATCGAAACGAATCGCATGATCGTGGTCTTCCTGCAGCACCTGCTGCAACGTCATTGGCGCCGGCGGCTCCCCGTGCTCGGCGCCATCGACCAGAGGTTTGCCCGCAGCGACATCGTCCAGCGACATCCAGCCGGCCTCGATATAGGTCGAAAAATCGGTTTGCGCCCAGGAATCGAAATAAGGCCGCCCGAGATAATCGACCGGCATGATCAGCTCACGGCAGTGCCGCCACCAGTCGATGGTAATCCCCGGGGTGCGCGCGCACTGCGCAATGCCCCATTCGCGCCCTTCCCAGTCCTCGTGGAACGGGCCGCCGTCGTCATCGACTTCGATCGGCCCGTAACCCTGCTTGCCGCCCAGATCGTGAATTCCGTCCATTGGCTTACTCCAGACCGAGATCGCGATCGGTGCCGATCATCGAGTTGCGCGTCACCAGTGCGGCAAGCTCCTCTTCGCTCATGTCATCGGTGCCGGCAGGGCGCTGCGGCATGACCAGGTAGCGCAGCTCCGCGGTGCTGTCCCAGACGCGCACCTCGACATCGGCGTCGATATCGACCCCGAACTCGGCGAGCACGCCGCGCGGATCGCGCACCGCGCGCGAGCGATAAGCCGCGGCCTTGTACCAGGCCGGGGCGATGCCGAGAATCGAAAATGGATAACAGGAACACAGCGTGCAGACCACGAGGTTGTGCACCGCGTCGGTGTTTTCAACCACCTTCAAGTGCGCGGTCGCCTTGCCGAGATAACCCAGTTCATCGATTGCGGCGGGAGCATCGTCCAGCAGGCGCTGCCTGTAATCGGGATCGCTCCAGGCCTTGGCCACCACCCTGGCGCCTCGTTTGGGGCCGATTTCCTCGGTGTAAGCCTCGATCCAGGCATCGATGGTCTGCGGGTTGACCAGGCCCTTGTCGACCAGCAGCGTTTCCAACGCCTTGACGCGCAACGCCGACTCAGACGGCAGGTGGCTATGCAAGTGTTCGTGAATCTCGGCTACTTTTTTGGCGTCAAAATCTGGCATTGCGATAGTTTACTGCATCTCGGCCCAAATTTTGAGTGCCTGCTTCAATTGCCTGCAACTTGCCTCGATCGCGTCGAGCGATGCAACTTCGGGGCCACCCTCCACAGAAGCAGGTTGCCCGTTAGCCCGGAACTTGCCAGACGGTGTGAAGCCGCGTTCGCCACCTGAAGTGAATCCGGTTTTGCGCCTATCCCGGAGCTGGCAGCTCGGTTAAACTCGCCCGTGTTTTTTAGGCCCCGGAACAAGTTAATGCTGACCGCGATTCGCCGTCCCACCCTGTTTGACGTCGCCAGGTTAGTCTTCGTCGGGGCTATCTGGGGTGGCGCCTTCCTGTTTATCTCGATCGCACTGCAAGACTTCGAGCCGATCAGCATTGCGACCTGGCGGGTAACGCTGGGCGCCTCGGTGCTGATCGTGATCGCTTTACTCATCGGCCAGAAACTGCCCACGGGATTTCGCAACTGGCGCTTTATCTTTATCGTCGGTTTTCTCAACAGCGCGCTGCCTTTCTTCCTGATCAGTTGGGGCCAGCAGTTCATCAGCAGCGCCGAATCCGCGCTGCTGGTGGCGATGGGCACGTTCGTTTCACTGCTGCTGTCACACTTTACCAGCGAAGACGAACGCATTAACGCCCCCCGCGTGATCGGCGTTGGCATTGGCTTCGTCGGGGTAATGGTGCTGGTATTCTGGGAGCTGATCGAATCGGGCACGGGAAACCTGCCGGGGCAACTCGCGGTCATGGCGGCCGGCTGCAGCTATGCAACCTCATCGGTGATCTCGCGGCGCCTGACGCACTTGCCGATGATTTCGACTTCGGCGGTTACCATGGCAAGCGCCTGCCTGTACCTGGTTCCGCTGGCGTTTCTGCTTGAAAACCCGTTGCCGACGAATGTCAACGCCTCCTCCATCGTCGCGCTGGTATACCTGGGTGTGATCGCGACCGCGCTGGCGTTCACGTTACGCTTTTTTATCATCCGCGCGAATGGCGCCGTGTTCATGTCGCAGGTGGGCTACCTGGTACCGCTGTTCGGCGTGATCTGGAGCGGGCTTTACTTCGCCGACGCGATCAACCTGCAAACGCTAATATCGCTGGGAATGATCCTGCTCGGCATTGCGGTAACCCGCAAGGGCAGTTAACCGTAGGAATCGTTATCCCCGCGCAAGCGGAGATCTAGCAACGCTGCCGAAGTTCCAGGGAGTCCACTTGCTCGGCTCGGTGGGAATATTGGCGGCAAACCAGTAATTTGAAGATCCCCGCTTTCGCGGGGATGACCGTGCTTGACAGGAGTCATCCCGGCCCACGAGCCAGGTTCTTCTAACGATGGTGCGATGCAAGATCCCGCCGGGACCCGCGGGGCCTAAAGCCGCACGGGCTTGCGCGGGGATGACCGAGGTATTGGAATTAGACCACTACTTCAGGAACCGGGCGTGGTAGTCGAAGTGGTCTTCGATGAAGCTCGCGATGAAGTGGTAACTGTGATCGTAACCCGGCTGCAGCCGAATCGTGCAGGCCTGGTCTGCGGCGTCGCAGGCTGCCTGAAAATTATCCGGCAGTAGCTGACCGTCGTGCAGGAATTCGTCGGCATCACCCTGATCGATCAGGATATCGCCAACCCGGGCGCCGCCCTGCACCAGGCAGGTCGCGTCGTAAGGCTCCCAGGTCGAGGTGTCGTCACCGAGATAGGCGCCGAAACAGCCCTGGCCCCAGCCGCAGTTAAGCGGATTCGCAATCGGCGAAAATGCCGACACCGAACGGAAGGCGTCGGGCAGTTTCAGCGCACAGATCAGGGCGCCGTGCCCGCCCATCGAATGCCCGGTAATCGACTTGACCCCGGGCAACAGCGGCAGGTTGGCTTCGATCAGGGACGGTAGCTCGCAGGTAACATAGTCGAACATCTGGTAGTGCGGTCGCCAGGGATCCTGGGTCGCATTGACATAAAAACCGGCCGCCTGGCCGAGGTCGTAACGCTCCGGCTCATCGGCCACATCGTCACCGCGCGGACTGGTGTCGGGGAATACGATGGCGATGCCGTGTTTGGCGGCAAAGCGCTGGAAGCCGCCCTTGGTGCGCGCATTGTCGTCGGTACAGGTCAGGCCCGACAGCCAGTACAACGCCGGCACCTTTTCATCCCTGGACTGCGGCGGCAGGTACACCGAAAAAGTCATCTCGCAGTTACAGCTACTCGACACATGGGTATAGCGGTTAAGATAACCGCCGCTTTCCTTGATGCTTTCGATTTCTTTCATCTTGTCATCAGAAAAGAATGACCGACTTGATGCTCTTACCCTCGTGCATCAGGTCGAAAGCGGTGTTGATTTCTTCCAGCGGCATGGTGTGCGTAACCAGCTTGTCGAGCTCGATCGTCCCGTCCATATACTGATCGACCATGCCCGGCAGTTCGGTACGACCCTTGACGCCACCGAAGGCGGTTCCGATCCAACGGCGTCCTACCACCAGGTTGAAGGGTCGCGTCGTGATTTCCTGACCGGCGCCGGCGACCCCGATAATGGTCGAGGTGCCCCAACCCATGTGCGTGCATTCGAGCGCGTCGCGCATGACGTCGACGTTACCGATACACTCGAAGGAATAATCGACGCCACCATCGGTCATTTCCTGGATATATTCCGGAACCGATCCATTGACATCCCTGGGATTGACGAAATCCGTGGCGCCGAGCGCCTGCGCCATTTCCCACTTGTCCGGGTTGATGTCGACCGCGAGAATTCTCTCGGCACCGGCCATCACCGCGCCCTGGATCGCCGACAGGCCAACCGTGCCCAGCCCGAAAACCGCGACCGAGGAGCCGGGCTCGACCCTGGCGGTGTTGGTTACCGCTCCGATGCCGGTGGTTACACCGCAGCCTAACAGGCAAGCCTTGTCCAGCGGGGCTGCTTTGTTGATTTTGGCGAGCGCGATTTCGGGCACCACGGTGTACTCGGCAAAGGTCGAGCAGCCCATGTAGTGATAAAGCTCTTTACCCTTATGTGAAAAACGGCGCGTGCCATCCGGCATGAACCCGGTCCAGACGGTACCGGCGATCGACTGGCACAGGTTGGTTTTGCTCGAGCTGCAATAGGGGCAGGTCGATTCACCGCATTCCGGGATATACAGCGGAATCACGTGGTCACCGGGCTGCAGGGTTTTGACACCCGCGCCGCACTCGAGCACTTCACAGCCGCCTTCGTGCCCCAGAATTGCCGGAAACGCGCCCTCGGGATCTTCCCCTGACAGGGTAAAAGCGTCGGTGTGGCAAACGCCCGTCGCATGCACTTTTAACAGGACTTCACCTGCCTTCGGACCGGCTACCTCGACTTCTTCGATTTCAAGGGGTTTTTTGGGTTCCCAGGCGACCGCGGCTCTCGCTTTCATGGTGGCTCCTAAAGCTTTTATTGAATTATTGGATGGCACAGATTAAATAGATTAGGTAAACGAGTCAAGCGGCCAGGAATGCCTGTTAATCAAATTAAATATTGAATTTATCAGCCAATTTTCACTCAAACCACTTATCACTGGATTGGGAGGTCAAAATGCGTTTCATACCGTCAAAAAAAATCCGAATACTGGCGCTGATAGGTTTGTTTGCCGGGGTACTGGTGTACAAGTTCGCCGCATCGGCGGGGCCCTCGAACGGATTCGATCTGTCGAATTCGACCCTGCCGCGCGAACAAATCTTGCATGGCGGCCCCCCACGTGACGGCATTCCCGCCCTGTCCGATCCGAAACTGATCAAAGCGGCCGACGCCGATTACCTCAAACCTATCGACCGGGTGGTGGGTATTACACTAAAAGGCCAGTCGCGGGCCTACCCGATTGCGATCCTGAACTGGCATGAAATCGTCAACGACGCGATCGATGACCAGCGCTTTGCGATTACCTATTGCCCATTGTGCGGCACCGCGGTCGCGTTCGATGCGACCATCGAGGGCAAGGCCACCGATTTCGGCGTATCGGGATTGTTATACAACAGCGATGTGCTGCTGTATGACCGCGACACCGAGTCGCTATGGTCGCAAATCCTGAATAAATCGGTTGCCGGCAAAAGAGTCGGTAAAACACTGACCGCGTTACCGATTAGTCACACCACCTGGCGCGACTGGATCGACAAACACCCCGCTACCCTGGTGTTATCCGACGATACCGGGTACTCGCGCGATTATCGGCGCGACCCCTATGCCGGTTACGAGGAATCCCGGGGCACTTATTTCGCGGTTAACAACCAGGCGCCGGATAGCTACCATCCCAAGGAAATTGTGCTCGGACTCGGTATCGACGGCGTTTACAAGGCTTACCCCTTCATCGAACTCGACAAACAGGGCAAAGCGCGGTTCAGCGATACGATAAACGGCAGCGCTTTCAATTTCGACTGGGATTCGGCAAACCGCAGCATCAGCATTACCGATTCCGCCGGTAACCAGGTCGCCGGCATCCAGGGTTTCTGGTTTGCCTGGTTTGCCTTCCATCCCGATACCCAGGTGTTCAGGGCGGGAGAATCGTAGTATACGGTTCACCTCGAAGGGACCCGGGAGCCCACAAATGCAGGCCAGGTAGCTATCCACGGCGAACAAATTCCGAATTGTTGTTAAGCCGGGATTAACCGGGGCGCGATAATGTGACAAAATCAGTTTATTTTCTGGATCGTCTTGCTGCGCCTACGATATTTACTGCTTGCGGTTGCACTAGCCTCACCTTACTCGACTGCAGGCCTGGCCGCGGGGGACTGGAGCCTGTGCCGGGTGCCGTCTTTCACGTTTGTCGCGGCCGACGATGTCGCCGCCGACGAGACCAGGGTCGAAGCGCAACGCATCGCCAGCCAAGATCGCGAAACACTGCACTTGATCGGTAACGTCAGTCTCACCCGTCAGCAACAGAAAATCATCGCCGACGACATTGTCATCAATAAAACCACCGAGCAAACAAAAGCCAGTGGAAACGTCCGCTTCGAGGACCCGAGTTACCGCCTTGCGAGTCCCGCCATCGAAATCGACAACCGCAACAATGCTGCGGTAATCGAAAAACCCGAGTTTGAATTGCCCGGCAATCATGCACGCGGGCAGGCCGACGAAATCCGCAGGCTCGATCAGGACCGCAGCCGCTATCGGGACCTGCTGTATACCACCTGTGATCCCGACGACCGGGACTGGCATCTGCGCGCCGCGGAAATGGAAATCGACGACGCCCGCGGGCGCGGCAGCGCCAAACATACCCGATTATATTTTAAAGGCGTGCCATTTCTGTACCTGCCGTACTTCCAGTTCCCAATAGACGATCGGCGCTTGTCCGGCTTGCTGACTCCGAGCATTGGCTACGGCGAAACCAGCGGCAGCAACGTCGTACTTCCGGTCTACTGGAATATCGCAGCCAACTATGACATGACGATCACACCATCCTGGTTCAGCGATCGCGGCACCCAGCTAAATACCGAAAATCGCTACCTGTTCGAATCAAACCAGGGCCAACTGGAACTGTCTTACCTCGACGATGAGAAACTGGACGATTCCCGCTGGTTTCAGCAATGGCGACATCGAACAGACTTCAGCCATGATATCCAGGGCGACCTGTTGCTGGTCGAGGTTTCGGATGGCGACATTTTTGATGATTTCGCAAACATGGCGTCGGAGTACAACAATACCCGGCACCTGGAACGTCGCGTACGCCTGCAGCGCAGCGGTGAAATCTGGAGCAGTCAGCTGTTGTGGCAGGATTACCAGACGCTCGATAGCAGCACCGCAACTGAAGACCGACCTTACAACCGGCTACCTCGCCTGACGCTGGATGCCGATCCGAAGCCGTGGCGGGGAAACCTGGAAACGCCCCTGCGAATGGAACTGGTCGAGTTCGAGCGCGATGACAGCGTCACCGGCACCCGCAGCAATGTGCTGGCCTCGCTTAACTGGAAGTCTTCGAATAGCTGGTACTTCTTCGAACCAGGGCTACAGTTCAGTTTTACCGACTATCAACTGGATAACAATTCGGGAGATAACTCGATTGATCGCAGCCTGCCGACGCTGAGCATTGACTCCGGGCTCATCTTCGAGCGCCTGGCGGGTTCCAGGCAACAATGGTTGCAAACCTTCGAGCCCCGGCTCTATTTCCTGCATACGCCGTTCGAAGATCAGGACGATATCCCTGACTTCGATACTTCGCTGAATGCCAGAACCTATAGCAACCTGTTCAAAAACAACCGCTTTACCGGCGCCGATCGAATCGGTGATGCCAGCCAGGTCAGCCTGGGTCTCGCCACCCGTATTTACGACAATGACAGCGGCGATGAATTGCTGCAGCTGCGTGCGGGCCAGGTCTTCTACTTCGAGGATCGTCGGGTCAGTCTCGACGGCAACCGCGACGACGCGACAGAATCCGCTGTGATCACCGAACTCGATATCTGGCCCAACGCGAGAACAAGAATCGCGGCGCGCCTGGTTTACGAACAGGAAAACAGTGAAATCAATGACCGCGATTTATCGATAAATTATGCCGCCGACGGTTTTGCCGCAAACCTCGGTTACTATTTCAGGGAAGACGAGCTGGAACAAGCGTTGATTTCGATGGTCTATCCGGTTAACGAGCGCTGGACCGTGGTGGCGAAATATCACCACTCGCTGAGATTCGAAAAAACGGTCGAGAATTTGTTGGGGATTAACTATGAATCCTGTTGTTGGGGCCTTAAAATATTGGCCGGTCAAAGCGGGGACGAGCTCGATGATTTTGCCGAAACCGATAATAGTATTTATTTCGAGCTTACCCTCAAGGGACTGAGCAATGTAGGCAGGGATATAGATGTGCAATTGCGCGACGCCATACCCGGTTACGGCCCGGCATTCTAATAAGCATTGGTAACCTATGAAATTAACTGGATTAACAGGAATTATTCTCGGCAGCCTGCTGATACTGTCTCCGGCGGCAGCGGTGCAGACTTCCCTCGATACTATTGTTGCAGTCGTTGATGAAAGCGTCATCACCCGGCGCGAGTTGGCGAATCGAATCAAGCTGATAACCATCGACTTCAGCCAATCGCAACGCAAGCTGCCGACCAGCGATGTGCTCGAGCGCCAGGTGCTCGAAGCCCTGATCAACGATTCCCTGCTATTGCAGGAAGCGGATCGTCGCGGCATGAAGATTTCCGACAGCCAGCTTAACCAGACCATGCAGCGAATGGCGCGCCAGAACGAGATGACGCTATCAGACTTTCGCAAGGCACTGATCGCCGACGGACTCAACT
>CAMYML010000058.1 GCA_947259305.1 uncultured Gammaproteobacteria bacterium
GGCTGCTCGTGCCGGCACCATTTTTGCTTAGTCTCCGGAGGGTTGTCCAATTCCGCACTGAATTGAGCGTAATCTATATAATGGCCCGGGAATCGAATCCTGGCAGGGCTTACGGGTCCTGCCGGTAATACTGGCGCAGTTGGTCATACACCCTGGCATAGTGCTGCCTCAGCACGCTGGGCCGCTCGAAGAAAACCTCGCTTGCGACCGCAAAAAACTCAGCCGGCGAAGTCGCCGCGTAGCAATCGATGCCGATGTCCATGCCGTGGCTGCAACGTTGTTGCAAGTCCTCGAAGCCGGCGCTGAACACCTCGGTCCACGCGGTTGCATCCATGTCGGGATGCAACGGTGGAAAGCCGTTGGCGTCGCCGTTTTGCATATCGAGCTTGTGCGCAAACTCGTGAATCACGAGATTGTGGCTGTCTGTAATGCCGGCCTGCTCGACGTCATCCCAGGCCAGCACCACGGGTCCGGACTGCCAGGACTCGCCGGATAAATCGGTTTGCACGAAATGCTCCACGCCATATTCGTCCCTGACGACATGCCTGGGTGCAAAACCCGATGGATAAACAATCACCGCAACCCAGCCTTGGTATCCCTCCAATCCCAGGTTCAGTACCGGCAGGCAGGCCTGCAGCGCGATGATCAGCGCCATCGGCCGGGTGACGACCAGGCCGTGGGCGCCTTCGAACACCTTGTGATGGCAGAACAGGATTGCGAGTTCACGCAAGCGGCGTTTTTCATCGGCGTCAAGACGCCGCAACAAGGGGAGAGATGCAAACGCCTCCTCCCACTGCGCCGGTGTTATGTCCGAACGTCGAATGATGCGGCGGTTCAGCCAGTTTCGGATGAATCGAAACACGGGATCAGAACGTTTGACCGCGGACGAGCGGGAGGCGCTGCCTTGTCATCATCGCTGCTGCCGCTATCAATCGAGTCGTTTCTTGAAACGCATAATCGCAAAGCCGATAGTCACCAGCATAAAGACAAGCAGGGAATAAATATCGTTCGCTAATTGCGACACCTCGACGCCTAGTTGCGGGGACAGTATACCCGTTTATCGACCACGGTCCTGTGGGCTGGTCCTTGTTAAGCCAGTTACAGGTTCGATATAAATCACCTGATGCGGCGGAGATCCTGTATGCTGCGGCTTACCTTTCCGGGGCTTATCGGTCGGTGTCTTCATCGCGACGATTAGCCCTCCTGTTCCTTCACCCAACTTACAAGTCAATCAGCCTGGTTCGTTTCGGTCGCAGGTGTTGCGAATCGATGAGTCGATTGCGGGAAATCAACAAGCCATGTCGCTTTTACGCCGGACCGTTCGCTCGCCGCCGAGCGTCCTCAATAGTCCCGGGTCGGATGTTCAGTCCGGTGAATAGTATCCAGCTGAAATCCGAAATTGTCACGATTAACGAATTTGAATATTCGATTAGCTCGTTGCAAGATCGACAACAGTTCGACGCAGAGGATCATGCGGCGAGCGCGCTGGGGATCTCCTCGGCAACCTGGTCGCTTTTCGGGGTGATCTGGCCGACTTCGGTGGTCATGGCGCTAAATGTTCACAAGTGGCGGATGGCCGGCAAACGCGTGCTCGAAATCGGTTGCGGGATAGGTCTGTGCAGCATCGTACTGCATCGCATGGGCGTCGATATCACTGCCAGCGACTACCATCCTCGTGCCCGGAGTCTTCTGCATAAAAATGTACTGGGTAACGGCTTGCGGCCTATCAAATATCAAACCGGTAACTGGGAAACCGAGAACCAGGAGCTTGGCAAGTTCGACTATGTAATCGGTAGCGATGTTTTGTATCAACCCGCGCATGCCAGGCATGTCTCCCAATTTATCGAGCGCCATGCCAACGATAACGTGGAAGTCATGATTGGCGATCCGGGCCGGGAGAATAGGGCGCGCTTTACCCGCGAAATGGTCGGCCTGGGATACAGTCACCGATTTGAGAATTTCGATGAGCAGTTAGACGACGGGCAGCGTTGCAAGGGGCGTCTGCTGCATTACCAGCGGCCGGGTTAATTTACTGTTTCGATCCTGTCATCGGCAGGTACGGGTTTCGGCTCCTCGCGCCCACGGCATTTTTGCCGGTCGATATGATCCGAGTAGTCCGCCCGCTGTTTGCATTTCACTAGAGGTTGCTGCGAATGCGCTCCGCCAGTGCGCCGATGGCATCCATGTCGCCGGGTTCCAGACCCCAGTTGAGCTTGAGCTCATCGCCTTCGCGCCGCGGCAGAACGTGCATGTGAAAATGCATGACCGATTGTGCGGCCGCGGGTCCGTTACATTGCAGCAGGTTCAGGCCATCCGGGTTCAATGTCCTGTCGATTGCAAGCGCGATCATTTTTGCCGTCTTTACCGTTTGCGCTATTGCGGCTTCGGAAACCGCATGAACATCCGCGGCATGTTCCTTCGGGATAACCAGCGCATGCCCGGTACTTGCTGGATTGATATCCATGAATGCAAGCGTGTTTTCGTCCTCGAACAGTTTAAAGCTCGGAATTTCGCCGGCGATTATTTTGCAGAAGATACAATCCGAGTCAGAACTCATGGATTTTTTACCTCGGGTGGTTTTCCAGCCATTGCTATCGGTTATATGCGCGAAGCCGGTCGATTATACAGTGGGAAACGCGCGGCTTGAAATATCCGGCAGGTTTCGTGCCAGCACAGTGGCTTATTGCAAAAGCGGGAGTCTAGCGGATACATCCGGTCTGCCGCAAGCCAGCGCTCGGCCCGACCGGATTCGCCTGATGTCAGGCCCGACACTGCGGGGCGGTTAATTCTGTGGCGCCAGATTCCAGCCGAGCGGCAATCCCTGGGCGGACATTAGCACCTGATCCAGGGCATAAAAGAAAACCAGGGTGACCGCGATTACGACCAGCCAACGTCGGATGATTGCGAAGCTGTTAGCGTTCATTCGCGGTTCCCCTGTCAGGACATCGGTTATGCTGAATCATGCCGATGTCATTACGCACCCTGTGTATTGTGCTTAAAGTTTCAATACGACATCCATTTTCGTGTCGGCGCCGGCGCCGACCTCGACCTGCTGCTTGGATTCACCGAGCTTTTCGTGCCAGATCGCAATCGAGTATTTTCCCGGCGGGACGTTGGTCAGCGTGAAATTGCCATCCTTGTCGGAGAGCACCGTGTAAGGATTATCGGCAACCCACCAGGCGCCGCCCATCCACGAGTGAATATCGCACTTGGCCTTGACCATGCCGGTCTTGCGTATCTTTTTATTGGATACGGCGAGTTTCGAGCCCGGCTGAATTTTCTTGTTGATGTTAAAAACACCCTTGCTGATGGTGTGAAAGTTATGCCCGACACTGTCGCTGTTTAATACCACGCCGGCCATTTTGGGCTTGATTACCATGATCCTGGGCGTGAAGGCGCATTTCTTCTGGTCGAAGGTGAATTCCGCCGCCGGCATATCCCAGTCCTTGCCCGCAGCGATTTTTTCAATTCTGAGAATGACGTTTTGCACGCCTCCGTTAGCGCTGACGAGCAGTTCATCCGAAGGGCGGTCGCCGCCACAGGCTTCGACGTCCTCGTCAACTTTCAATATCTCGGGCGCGGGTGCGGCACCATTCAGCGTGACGCGGCCGCTAATGCTGCCGCCATCCGAGACGCTGGCTACCTTGTATTTGGCAGCGGATGCCGGAGCCGCGGCGAAGGCAAGCAGGCAACCGAGGACAGGGATTAGGATGCGCAGTGTTTTCATTTGATACCTCCAGGTTATAGGGTTACAGGCCGCAATTGTCGTCCGCGACAGTGACATACTGGTGACATCGGGCTGATGTTCATGCCCCGGATTCGTCGCCCGCAGGCCGCTTGCGGCGCAGGTACCAGACCAGCAGTATTCCCGCCAGCAGGAATCCCAGCGTGGTTGCGGCCGGCGCTCCGTAGACCAGGTTGTAGTCGGTCTCGTGCGGCAACAGCAGCCAGAACCACGGGGTCTGGGTATGTTTCGATCTCACCTCGCCGTTGTTGCCGTCCCAGTTGGCAAATGACACCGGGATGAACTGGCCCTTGCGAAATACGATATCGCCTGCATTGTCGCTGCCCTCGGCGGCGCCGCGCGGACGCTTGAACAAAACGCGCCAGCGACCCTCTTGCCAGGCGCCCCGGGTGAACAGGTCGCCGGTGCTAGCGCGCGGGCTCAGCTTCGAATTCGGGCCGGTGGCGTCGAACAGTATCGCGCGTGATTCCGCTGCGGGTTCGACCGAACCCGCATTCCAGTACCAGATAGTAGTATGATGCTTTGCGTCGCCGTGGCGGAACAGCGGCTTTTCGACGGGCGCGGTGGAATAGGCGCTCTCTTTGGGAAACTGCAGCGCGACCGCGTCGGAAAACATTTGCTCGTCCTGATCGGGCAACTGCGACATCACGGCTCCACCCGGCAGGCTTTCGGTGCGATCGTTGAATTCGAGCAGAAACGCGATCTCTTTTTCGTTGTACAGGGTACGCACGCTGATGGCGTCGTTGAGCGGGGTGAACAGGCGATCCTGCTTGATAATATTGGGAAACAGTCTGAACGTGCTTTGCGGTACTTCGCGCCAGGCCGCGTCGTCGACGCCGTCGGGCAACTCTCCCTGCCATTCCACGCCCTGGATCACGTTGCGCTCGCCGGGCCAGGTCGTGTTCTCACGCAGCGAGTAGGCATAGTTGGCGACATGCCAGCGGCCGTCGAGCGGGATCGCGTCTTCCTCACCTTCATCGGTCGCGCGGTGCGACGGCATCGGCGTGCCGCGGATGCCGATCGAAACCCGCCGGTAAATGTTGCGAATGGTGGCCTCGCGCTCGGCATCGTCCCGCGGATTACCGCCACCGCGGGTCGAGGTTTCGGTCGCGCGCCAGGTCCAGGGCTGGGTCAGATCACGTGGCCAGATCCGGTATCCCCAGTCATCCTCGAGAAATTCTCCCGAGGTCAGGTCGCCGCGCCCACGCTCACCGTGGCATTTACGGCAGTTTTCCTCGAATATCTCCTTGCCGAGCGCGACCGATTCGGCCGAGTAGGGAACCTGGCCCTCGATCGGTTCTTCGTCGTTGATGACCAGCGCGTCGTCCTTGAGGTAATGCCCCTCGTCATCGAAGGCTTCGTCATCGGCATCCTCGGGCGCCCAGATCGCGGTCGTGTCGAATGCCTTGACGACCTGGACCAGTTCGTCGATTTGCTTATCGGTGAACAGTTTCGACCAGCCCGGCATGCTGCTGCCTTCGAGGCCCAGCTTGATGGTATCGAACAGGTCGGCGTCGCGCGGCGCAAGATCCCCGGGCGAAGTCTTGTATTTCCACAGCCCGAGCGTGAAATCGCGCGGCCGCGGGTAGAGAAACTCCGCCGCCGGCCCGTCGCCCGCGCCGCTCTCTCCGTGGCAGACGGCGCAGCGCAGCTGGTAGATTTCCTCGCCGCCCATGCTTGCGCGCGCGCTGACGACGCTGTCTTTCATCCGGCTGACAGACTTGGAGATACCCGGGTCCCACATGCGCGGCACCTGCGAGACATAATCGAACAGAAACGTGATGACGTTCCAGACTTCTTCCTCGTTCAGCATTTCGTGCCACACCGGCATTGCCGAATTCCATGGCATGCCGCCTTTCGGCAGGCCGGGGCCACCGGTGGTGATACGCCAGAACAGAAACGATTCCTGCAGCTGCGCGATGGTGCCGACGTCGCCGAAATCGGTCGGCAGCGGATCGAGCGCGCTGGCGAAATGTCCCTTGCCATCGAGCTGATCGCCGTGGCAATAAAAGCAGTTGCTGTAGTAGACCAGGCTGCCCTTGCGCACCGCTTCGCGGTAACTTTCCCAGGCGGCTTCCTCGTCCTGTTCAAGCTGTTCCAGGACCCGCATTCGCACCGGGTTTTCGAGCGTGGCAAGGTCGAACGACTTGTCGTACACCTTGATCGAAGCCGGCGGCGACGGGTGCACCTGGCGCAGCTCGAGCGGTTTTTCCAGGGATGGTTTTACCGCGTCGTAAACCGCGTAACCCGGCAACAGCGATACGACCACGAGCAGCGGCCAGCGCAGCAAGGTCCGGTTGTCATCGCGCAGCGTCGCGATGACCGGCGATTTGAATTCGCGCCAGCGCTGTTCGTCGCTGGAAAAATACAGTAACAGGCCGGCCAGGACGATAATCGTGTAGCTGATCATCAGCGAACGCGGCATGAATGGCGGAAACGCGAAGCTTAGAATCAGCCACGCAGCCACCAGTACGAGCACCGCCTGCCAGAAAGCGGGAATGCGTACCCTCACGGTTGCGCGCCGGTTTGCTGCGACAGGTACTGAACCACCATTTCGAGTTCAGCCAGCGCCATGTTGGGGAATTCCGGCATGATGGGTGGAAACCCCTGTGCAATTTCCGCCTTCGGATCGATGATGCTGATGCGAATCTGGTCCGGCTGCAGGCGCTGGCCGACGTCTTTGAGGCTGGGTCCCACCGGGGATTCGCTGCCGAGGATCGCGTGGCAGGCCGCGCAGCCGAATTTCGCGATCGCTTCCTCGGCGTTTTGCGCCAGCGCGGGCGCTGCCGCCGTGTTTTCAGCTTCGACAGCGGGCGCCGCATCGGCGCTCGGCAGCGCCACGGTGACCGGGTTGCCGTCTTTTTGCTGCAGGAACGCGATGATCGCGTCGGTCTCGATGTCGGAAAGCTGAATCGGCGGCTGGTTGACCGCTGGCATCGGCGATTCGGTATCGTTGCTGCCCTTTTTACCGAAACCCTCGACGACGTAGGCGCTCGGCTCGAGCATCGATTCGCGCAGGTAGCTTTCGGCATCGCCAGCCTGTCCCTGGTAGCGGCTATCGGCGATGCGCTCGAGCGAGGTCGATTGCACATCGTAGGTCAGCATGTCGGGCGCGCGGCCCAGGCTGTTGTGGCACAGGGTGCAGGTGCCCTTGCCCTGGTAAAGCTTTTCGCCCAGCGCGACGAAGCTGTCCATGGTTAGCTCGCCGATAACCATTTCTTCTTCCTCGGGGGCCTCGCCCTTGACCTGTGGCAGCACGTAGGTGATCGCGGCAAACGCCAGGATCATCGCGACACTGAAGCCGAGAGCCCTGGCCAGCGCGCTCATTTGCCGCCCCCGGCGAGCGCGACATCGCCCTGCGGCTGCGGCGGTAGCTGGCGGGTGCCGCTCAGGTTCGCAATCCAGAAAATAAACAGCACGAAAACCAGGAACAGCAGCGTGATACCGGTCACCATGTTGCCGACCGTGGCCAGCGGCGGGATGAAATTATCCGGTGAGTTGTCCTTCATGACCGCATACACGTGCCAGTGGGTGCGCACCGACGAGCGTATATAGCCCATCAACGCCATCAGCCAGGTAAATGCAATCGGCAGCGCGAACAGCGCGTACTGCGAACGGTTTGAAACCATGCCCCAGTTTACCGGCAGTTTCTTCGCGCCCTTGAACATCAGCGTATCGATGACCACACCGGAGACGATCACGACCACGGTCGACATGACTTGCAGCACGCTCGAACCGACCTTGTAGACGGTGTTGGTAAAATAGCCGTAGTAAACCCCGGCAAACACGATATTGACGCAGGCGACGATGTAAATCGCGATCATCAGCGCGTTGCCCCAGTGCCGCCAGTTCACCGTGATCTCCTTGTCGGCGCGGCGGTAGAGCTGGAACGACAGAAAGGTCATCACCAGCATCAGGAACACGGCGATGTTTTTTGCCGGCATGATGCCGAGCGGACCCAGCACCGGGTGAGCACTACCACCGAGGCGCGCAATTTCGCTGCCGCTGTATATCACGTTGTGCGGCGTTATCCAGACCAGGAATCCCATGATCAGCACCAGCGCGATGTACTTGATCATCCAGCGGTAACGTTCGCCGCCGTCGGTGCGGGCCATGCCGTTCCACAGGTAGTAATTGGCCGCCAGCAGGATGGTGCAGATCAGCACGGCCTGGATCACGAACAACCAGGCGAGGATGCCACCCATCGCCAGAATCCCCATCTGTTGCGAGTATGCGTAAACTTCCGCCATCAGCCAGTAACCGGCAAACGGCAGCGGCAGGAAGGCGAGAATCGCAACGAAGTTCGAGGTGTAACCCATCCAGTCGTAGTGAGCTTTTTCAGCCGCCGATTTCGCGGCCAGGAACTTGAACGCCGCGTAGGCGCCGACGACCGCGCCGCCAAACGCGATATTGGCCAGGAACCGATGCAGGTTCAGCGGATTCCACAGCGGCCCCTTCATGATTTCCCACAGGCTGCCGGTTATTGCGCCGCTAGCCGGATCGATACCCGATGGCGCCATCATGAAAGTCGACCACGAGTTGGCGACCACCAGCAGCGTGCTGCCAACGCCGTTGAGCAACAGGCCGAGCGTCAGGTGCACCCATTTGCGGTTGCCGTAACGCAATGCGTCCCAGCCGTAGTAGTAAATGTAGAGCAGCATGCTTTCGAGAAAAAACAGCAAGGCGTAGATAAGCACCTGGGAGCCGAAGGCGCGCATCATGTAAGTCATGAACTGCGGGTAAAGCAGGAACAGCGACAAGGCCAGGGTACCGCCGAACAAGGCCGTGATCGCGTAAGCCGTCAGGCTGATCTTCATGAATTCGTGCGCCATGTCGTCGTAGCGGTCGTCCCGGGTCTTGAAACCGATGAACTCGATCACCAGCACGAAGATCGGCACGGCCAGCACCAGCGCGCCGAAGAACAGGTGCATCTGCGCGAAGACCCAGACGATAGCGCGACTGCTGGTGCCGATATTCGGATAATCGCCGCGTTTCGGTTTTGGCGCTGGAAGCGCCTCGAGTGCGGTTTCGGGATTGCCCGCTGCGCTATCGAGCGCGGCGCTGTGCTGCTCGCTGGCGTGAGTGTCCGCCGTGGCGACCGGCGCGAGCATCACGGCGCCAAGCCCGAACATGGCGACCAGCAAAAGCGTTAACAGTCGGCGCCTAAAGGACGCATTCCGGAACCGTTGCAGTGTGATCGAGATACCGCTCATCCGTGATGTCCGGAGACGCCACCCGAATCAATCAGCAGCCACCAGAAGAAAACCAGAATAACGACCAGGGTGCCATAGAACAGCCAGCTACCCCAGTTGAACCTGGAAGCGGCGCTGTTGGGCGTGGCCCCGTCCTGTTTCTGCTCAGCCTTCACCGCTTGCTCCAGTGGCGCGCAGTAAGGCCTGTAAAAACATCATCAGACTCAGTCATCGCGTTTTCCCGGTTTGATTTTGTGGCCTGTCCGCTGTCCGCGTTTGCCGAAAGTGACGACCTTGTCCGTGTCGTCGGTAATCTCGGTACCCGGAATGCCGCTGACCTGTTGCATGAATTCGGACATTTCCTCGAGGTCCTGAAAATAGATTTCCTCGCAGCCCTGCACGTGCCGTATGTGTCCGCGCCATTTCGGATCTGCATCGTCAGCCTGCTCGAGCCAGAAACGGGCTACGAACGACTGAATAATTTGTGATCTAGCCATCAATGCCAAACCCATCCTTTGCTTAAGCTGATTTTATGGTGACGTTAAATCATGCCGTGGTGACAATCTGGTAACACATCGGCGCTTAGCAGTCGGCCTGGTCAGGCAACAGGGGCCGATCGGTTGCAACTCCGACGCGTCAGCGACGACGCGCACAACCATGCGGCCGACGCGGCATTACCAGGGGAGGCAGAAAATGGGGGTTTGCTTCAGCAACCGCGAGCGGTATTGCGCGCTTTTCCCGCGAGCTGCAGCGCGGGCTTGACCGCAGATTTCCGGTTTTGTCGCGCCACTATCTGTTGATAGACCTGCTGGGTTTCCGGCATCGGTTCGACACCGAATTCGCGCCACAGCACGCTGCGGCACTGACGGTACTGGGCCAGTGCCGAGTCGGTTCTGCCGAGGTTTACCAGGTAACGCATCAACGAACAATGCAGGCTTTCGCGGCAGGGGTCCTGGACCAGTCCCTTGCGGCAAACCTGCGCGGCCTCGACAAACTCGTTGCGTTGCGCGTGACATTCAGCCTTGCGCGTCAGCATGTCGAGATAGATTTCACCGAGGCGCTCGCGTTCCTCGGCACACCAGTCGGCGTAGGTATCCTGTTCGAGGTAATCGCCGCGATACAGAAACAGCGCCTCGTCGAAACAGCGCAGCGCCTCGTCGCAATGTCCCTTGCCCTGCAGCAGTCGCCCTTCGCTCGCCAGTTTCTCGAAGTTTTCCGCGTCTACCCAGACGGCATCGCGCCTGAGCAGGTAGGCGCTTCCCACGGTTCTTATCGTATCCTCCGCGGCGCCGCTGGCGCGTAATTGCGTACGCAGATAATACATGGTCACCTTGAGACGCCCCCAACCGCGCTCCTCGTCGACATCGGGCCACAGGTAGTCGAGAATGCGTTCGCGATGCACCGGCCGATCCAGGTGCGTTACGAGAAATTTCAACAGGGTTATCGCCTGCCTGCGTTTCCATTTCTCAACCGCAATCCCCTGGTCATTTGCGACCAGGCCAAATTTACCGAGCATGAAAACCTGCAGTAATCCCTGGCGCGATGCCTGCAATCGCGCGGCCTCCCGGTCGTGCAGGAAGACCACGGCGACGATAGAGCCGTTAGCGGGGCCCTGTTTTTGCTCGGGCATCACCAGCGACGAGTAACCGACCGATCTCCAGTTGCCATCCTTGCAACGCACCCGGCAGTTCGGCACCGCGCTCGGATGGCAATCACGAAAACAGCGGAAAACATCGCAATTCGGCCGGCACAGGGGTTCTCCGCCGGGTAGTACGGCTTGCAGCACCTCCTCGCAGCGCAGGCCGATTACTTCCTCGGGCGCAAAGCCCAGCAACTGTTCCGCTTGTCTGTTCCAGGCCACCACGTGATGATGATCGTCGATCGCGAAGGCGGCGTCGGCGGCACCGGTCACCATTTGGGAAACCAGGATGGAGGCCTCTTTTCGGACGGATGTTTGTGTCGGTTCGTCTGGCATCGATGCTCTCCTGTTATGATTTTTTTTAGAAGTAAAGGTGAAGTTCGAGGAAGTAGGAGGTCGTATTCAGCGATGGATCTTGCGGAATACCCTCGTTGTCGCGGACGCCGCCTCGGACCTGCACGAACTGATTTAGAAAGGGCTCGTATACCAGGCTGTAGCGTTCTTTCGCGTTTTCAAAAATATCTTTGTCGGGATCGTGGTACTCGTAGGACAGCTTGAGATTCTTTCCGCGCGCAATCAGGAAATTAAGCTCCAGAATGCTGACAAACTGTTCGACATCTTTTGCATTCTTATCTTCGTCTTTCTTAACGTCGGCCTCGAAGAGCAGGCCGACGCGACCGAATTGCGCACCGGCATGCACCCCGTAGATCTTTACCTCGAGATCTTCACTCACCTTATTTTGGGAATAGGAAGCGCCGAGGCGAAAATTTTTCTTGACGTAGGCAGCGGACGCAGTGACGCGCTTGCTCGAATTGTTGTCGGGCGACGCCCCGCTACCGGTGCCGTTGGTGCTCGCGACGTGCAGTGCCCAGGGTCCCGGTTCGTAACCGAACTCTATGCCCTGATCCGTGGCCCCGTAGGTAAAGCCTAATACACTACGGACATACGCCGAGTCGTCCTGTAGCCGGAGCCCGTACGGCAGGTAGAACTTGCCGGCCTTGACATAATAGGGTTCCTCGTAGAGTTCACCTTTGAACAGGCCGACGACTTCCCGTGCATCACCACCGCCCTCGAGCAGTTGATAAAATATGACGCGCTCGGGAATAAGGTCGATTTCGAGATAAATATTCTGCTTGTCCTCGCGGAAACTTTCGCTGTCTTCTGCTCCGTCAGGAGCACGAACCACTTCGTATTGATTGCGAAAGTCACCACCAATTGCGATGTAATCGTTCAGGCGACCGGAAAAAAAACTGCTGCTGGAGTCGCTCTTCAGCGGGTTTTCCTCCGGATCCTCGTCTTCGCCGAGCGCAGGCAGGTAATCCCGCCAGTTGAGGAAATTGCTGCTCAGGCGGGTCTGTACGTAGATATTGGCAAAGTCGGTGCGCTTGCCGCCGCCGGTCATGTTGACGTGGCACTTGGAACATTTGTAGCCCTCCTGAATCGCAAGGTAGGGTTCGGCGAGGGCGACGTTCGCCTGCAATCCCGTGATTGCGAGCAGCACCAGTATCGTCGCGCGTCCGGCCGATTGAAGTCGGAGCAAGCCCTTGGTTTTTGTTGTTCTCATGAGTCGATTACCTGTTACCGCTGGTGATTAGTCATCTGGATTAGCCCACAGAGGGGCGCCGTCCAGAACCCAGTCACGAATGACGTCTTGCTGGTACTGACTCAGGGGCAAGTAGCCGTCTGGCGGCATTCTCCGGCCAGGATCGCTTGCGGAGACACGGGTCCACAGACTGCTTGATCCGGGATCTAAGGGAATCACCGTACGACCATCGATAATGCCGTAGTAATTATCCGCGGTGAGTACCAGTCCGGCTGGCGGGCATTCGAGTTCGGCTGCACAGGCCGGGTTCGAAGGGCGCACGCTGTGGCAGGTCGAGCACAGGCGTAACGATGTTTCCCAAACGTGCATCCATGAGCCTTCCGGATACGCTCGGGCGCTATCGACCGCGGCTGTTTCGGCTATTGTCAGTTGAGCTTCGCCGCGCGCCGCGCTCCTGGGTTCGGGACAACCAGGGGTACCGTCGGAGATCCAGTCACGCAGGTTCTGAATTGTTTGCATGGGCAGCGCAGCGTTCCCACCGGCGGGCATTCGATCGGCTATAATCACTCCGCCATTGGGGCCGGTACTGGGGCCTGCGCCTTCGACTTTCCAGATCAGGTAACTGCCATCCGGGTTGCCTCGCTCTATCTCCTTCAGCGCACTTATCTCGAAGCTGTCCCGTCCGACGTTCGAACAGGTACTCGCTTCCGAATCCCAGTCGAGACCAAGCGCGACTGCACCGCCGGTATGGCACTGGGTACAAACCCCGCCGAACACATTGCTCTGCACCCAGGTCAGCGTGGCGTTCGGATTGCCGCTGGCACCTATCGGCCCCGGGTCCCCGCTATCGACCGGAGCGCCTGCGTCTGTGCCCAACAGGTTGCCGTCCGTGTCGAGCCCCTGCCCACTGCCCGGACCGCAGGCCGAGAGCAAGGCTAGCGCCGCGATCGCGGTGAACCCGGTGAGGGCGCGGAGTATGCTGGCTGCCGACAGATACATTATTCTTCAACCCCCGAATTTTCGATCGGCGGGTGCCTGACCTGATTCGGATTTTCCTGGAAGAGCCAGTATTTAAGATCCTGCTCGATCTCGAGCGACTGGACATAGTCGACCAGTTGCCAGCGCTCCTCCTCGGCCAGTTCGTCGAATGCCGGCATCGGGGTGCCGTTCAACGCGCTGGTGAAGACGCGGTAGATATCCTGGCCGCGTTTACCGTTCTTGTAATACGGCAAGGTCAGGTTGGCGGGGAGGATCGGCACTTCCCAGTCGTCGACAAGCTCATCCGCCTGCGGTCCGTCGCCCTTACCTCCCTCGCCGTGGCATTTGACGCAGTCCTGGTCGATGAAGAGCTTGCGCCCGGCGGCGATCGACGACAGGCTCGGCTCGAATGGTCGCTCCTCGGGAATCTCGATGATGTCCTCTTCCAGCGGCAGTGAGTCCGGGTCATCGAAATACGGGTAAAAAGTCTTGATGTACTGCACTACCACGCGGATATCGTGCTCCGACAGCACATTTTTCCAGCGCGGCATTTCGGTTCCGGGGACGCCCTCGCGCACGGTACGTTCGATATCTTTATCGAGCGGCAACGCGCCGCTAACGGTGGTGCGAAACTTGTATGCGCCGCGGCGAAAGTTGCGCGGCGCCGGATCGAAGTCGATGGCTGCCGGGCCCTTGCCGTCCCCCTGTACCCCGTGACAGGGTGCGCAGGCACGCAGGTAAATTTTCCTGCCGTGATCGAGTTCGGCGCGGGATGTCAACCGATCGACTTCGGCCCTGAGAATTTCGACGATTTCCTCGACCGACTCGTCCTGTCCGCTACCCGACAGGGGCAGGAGCAACAGCGCCCCGGCGAGCAAACCGTTGCGTGCCGCGAGCGCCGCGTTTCGAAATCTCGAATTCACACAATCCTCCTTCGGCGGGGCACAGCGGTTCGTACCGCGACGCACCGCCACACTAGCTGTTTTTATATTCTATTACGGGCACACTTCACCGTCGGGGCAGAATGGCGCGCCATTGAGTATCCAGTTGCTGATAATGTTCAGCTGGGTCGTCGACAGCGGGTCCATGCCGAACGGCATGCGCTTGTCCGGATCGGGATCGGTAACCCGCCGCCACAGCTTGCTGCCGTCGAGGTCGAACGGCTCGACCTCGTCGCGATCGACCACGCCGCTATAGTTGTCCGCCGTCAGCACGACGTCTTTCGGCGGGCAGTCGAATTCGACGCCGCAGCGCGGACTCGACGGCGTCGGGCTGTGGCACAGCGTGCAAACCTGCAGCGTCTCGGTCCAGACGTACATCCACGACCCCTCCGGGAAAGTCGGCCCGGTCGAGCCGCCCGAGTCGGCGTCGGCCGGATCGCCGAGCGGAGCGCCGTCGGCGACCCACTGGGTCAGAACGTCGATCAACGCCTGATCCAGCGGTACGCCGGTCGCGGGCATGCGCACGCCAACTATGGGTTCGCCGGCAGGCCCCTCGCCGTTGATCTTCCAGATCAGGTAGCTCAGATCCGGATTGCCCGGATTGACCTCGAGCATGCCTGGAATCTCGGTACTCTCGCGTCCCCCGGTGACTACCGCACCGTACTGGTCGACCTCCCACGAGAGACCCGCCGGGGCGGCCGTGCCCTGGTGACAGCCGACACAAAACGGCTGCAGGATATTGGCCTGAACCCCGTACCAGGTCGGTACGATCGAGCCCGGATCAGTGCCGCCGCCGGGATCACCGCCGCCGCCGGGGTCACCGCCGCCGCCGGGGTCACCGCCGCCAGGATCGCCACCACCCGCCGTGTCGCATCCAGGCGTACCCGCAGCGATCCAGTCGCGCATGTTCTGAATGGCCTCGGCCGACAGGGGCGGATTAAACAACGGCATCCGGTCACCGACGATCGCCTCGCCGGCCGGGCCTGCACCTTCGACTTTCCAGACCAGGTAACTGGCGTCGGGATTTCCGGATTCGATTTCGTTCATCGACGAAATTTCCCCGCTGGGACGCCCGACGTTTGCGCAGGAATTGGCCTCCGTGCTCCAGTCCACGCCCATCGGCGCGGACGCGCCCACGTGGCACTGGCTGCAGACGCCACCGAAGACGTTGGTCTGCAGCCAGGCCAGCGTCGCATTGCCGGCACCACCGCCCGGATCGCCGCCGCCGGGATCACCGCCGCCGCCCGGATCACCGCCGCCGCCGGGATCACCGTCTCCGCCCGCACCGGGTGCACCCGCGTCAATCCACGCGGTAATCCGTTCGATATCGGCCTGATCGAGAAATGGCGGGCCGGACGCCGGCATGCGCACACCGACGATCGCCTCGCCGCTGGGGCCCTCGCCATTGATTTTCCATACCATGTAACTGGCCCCGCTATTGCCCGGCTCGATGATTTTCATGGTCGGGATTTCGCTGCTCATGAGGCCACCGGTGACGATCGTGTCGTACTGCTCCGCTTCCCAGGACAAACCCATAGGCGCAAACGTACCGGCGTGACACAGTACGCAACGTGGCTGCAGGATATCCGCCTGAATAGTCGTCCAGGTATCGGTGCCGCCGGGATCGCCGCCACCGCCGGGATCGCCACCGCCGGGATCGCCACCGCCGGGATCGCCGCCGCCGGGGTCACCGCCGCCAGGATCGCCACCACCCGCCGTGTCGCATCCGGGCGTACCCGCAGCGATCCAGTCGCGCATGTTCTGAATGGCCTCGGCCGACAGCGCCGGCATGCCGAGCGGCATCTGACCACCCACGATCGCCTCGCCGCTCGGGCCCGAGCCTTCGACTTTCCAGATCACGTAGCTCGCGTTCGGATTACCCGATTCGATCTCGTTCAGCGATGTAATCTCACCGCTGGACCGCCCGACATTGGCACAGGTATTGGCCTCGCTGCTCCAGTCGACCCCCATCGGCGCGGCCGCACCACCCGTGTGGCATAGCGCGCAGGTGCTGCCGAATACATTGGCCTGCAGCCAGGCGAGGGTCGCATTGCCCGCGCCACCGCCACCGGGGTCGCCTCCGCCGGGGTCGCCTCCGCCGGGGTCGCCGGCGTTGGGAATCGCCTTGAGTGCGAACATACTGAAACCGTCGATACTGGCGGTTACGGTGCGACTGACGGTATCGACCGCACCGAGTAACGGAATCCAGCTGCTGCCGCTGGCTTCGTGAATGCGCAGGTTATCCTCGGTCAGGCCGTCGACCATTGCCGCCGCATAGGTAAAGCTGATATCGACCGGCTGATTAAAAACCAGGCCCTCCGGTCCGAATTCGAAAACCGCGCCAGAGACGAGATCCGACCCGGACGGAAAATTCTGTGCGTGGTCGATGTTTATCGTGGTATCCGCGTCGAGCGCCCCGGCGGGAATCGTCAGCGTTACCGTGATGTTCTCGAGCGCGGAGCGGTACTCGATCGTAGCGCCGTCCGGACCGACTCGAAATTCCTCCCGGGTTACCCGGTCGCCCCCGGCAGGTTCCGGGTTGGTTCCGGAATCCGTCCCGCACCCACTGGTTAATACAAAGCCTGCGCCCAGCAGCATCGCGCCGAGCGCGCGCGCGAAACGGTTGAGCGAAGAAAAATTGCGCCTGACCCTGGCTGGCGTACTGGTCGTGCCTCCGACGACCGCGTTTGATTGTAAGTGTCTCACGGACTCCTCGTTTTTTGTTGGCGCGGCAATACCCCGGCACCGAAAATCGGTTGCGGCCGGGATGTTACGCATTTCATGGGATTAAATTCCCAATCGGACACCGAAGCAAGAGGTGAATACGGGGTAAATTGATCTATGTCAACTAAACCCCAAAAAAAGAGCGATTTTTTTCGAGTAGTCATATAGCAATATACATTTTGATCTCGTCTTTATTCCTCGCCCGGCCAAATTTCATAACGCAAGCGGGCACGATTCGGCGTACCCCACGGTGCCCATTACCCTCGAGCCGGCCTGTTTCCGCGCGCGTTAACCGCATTCCCGTTCCAGGCGATCGCGCAAGCGCCGCAGGTAGACCTCGGCGGTCTCGTCAGCATGCGCCGGCAGCAAAAATCCGAGCTTGGCCGCGACGATGTAGTCGCGGCGAGGACCGTCCCCGGCAGGCTTGTCTTGTGTTAAAACCGCCGCGAGACGCTGCAGGGCCATTTCGGGCTGGGCACAATAGCGGGGAATCGAGACCGTCGCCGCGTACCAGCGGCTTGCGGAGAAAATCGCGAGTAACACGCCGAGGGTCACGATCACGACAGCTAGCGGCCTGAATGCTGGCGCGATAGATTCCTGTTTGCGGCAGGTATTCGTCATCACCGGGGTCAACTGAGCGTACCGGTGGCCGGGGCGATATCCGGCAACTCCCGCGAATCAAGCCAGATAGCGGCTTTGGCTGGCTTTGCCTGCTGCTGTCGCAGGATGCGTCTCGCCGCGGTCTGGGCGCACAGAATTCGATCGCGTACCGAAACCCCGCCCCGGTAATTGGCCTCCAGGTGAAGTCCCGGTAATTGCTCGAGACGCGCCGCCATCTGCGCCAGGCGCGCCGAGTATCGGCCATGGTAAAGCGGCAATGCGGACGGGTGGGATTCGATATGGAGCATATCCGGCTCGCCCCTGGTTGCCAGCAGATTGCGCAGCATCGGCGCCACCGCGTCGAGGCAGCGCGCCTGGTCCCAGTCTCTCGCGGCCGGGTTGCGCGCACCACCGAGGTAGCTTGTCAGCAGCACCTTGCCCGCTGGTGCATGCCCGGGAAACAGGCTACTGATCCAGAGGCATCCATTGCATTCGAATCCGCTATGCCGGGGAACCAGGAAACCGCTGCCGCCGAGCGCGTGCCCGACCCGGGCACGCTCGAACCCGGTATGCACGACCTTGATCGGCGCGTACTCGATGCCGCCCAGCAATTCGGCGAGCAACGGATCCAGAGACCGGACCAGGCTCGCGGCCGCGGCGGACGGCGTACTCAGGACCAGCTGCCTGGCAAAAACGGTGCGCGACTCGTTGTCTCCCGTGCCTGCAACCATCCATCCTCCATTGACCGGCCAGATCTCGTTCGCGCGCAGGTTATTGCGCACCCGGAATCCGCCGTTATGGGCCAGACTGTCGGTCAGGGTTCCCATGCCGCCGCTGAAGGTAAAGGCTTGCGGTCGCGCCGTGCTCCCGCGCGACAGAAACCTGTGCAACAACGCACCTAGCGCGAGGCTGCCGTAGCGCGTTTCGAGCGCGCTCAGCCGCGGCATCGTCGAAACTGCTTCGGCATGATCCACATCGCTCGCGAGCGGTCCGGCGAGGTAGGGTTCGAACACTTTTTCGAGAAACTCGCGTCCCAGCCGGCGACCCACGAATGCGGCGACATTCTCGTGCGGGTCCTTACCGCGCGCGATCAGGGGTTCGGCCAGCAGCCGCAACTTGCCGCTGGTACTGAGTAGCGGGGTTTTGAGTAATTCGCCGAAACCCGTGGGCACCTCCTGCAAGCAGCTCGCGTCGAGAACGTAGCGTTTGTTGCCCGGCGCGCGCGGCAGCTTGCTCGTCGTGAGCCCCGCGGTCTCGATGAACGCGTCGACCTCGCTGCGAAAATTCATCACCATGGAGGCGGCGCTATCGAGGCAATAGCCATCTTTCCTGGCCGTGTGAATCTTGCCGCCGACGCGCGGCGCGCGCTCCCACAGCTCTACCGCAAGACCGGAGCGGGCGAGGCAATGCGCCGTTGCGAGCCCCGAAATCCCGCCGCCGACGACAACCACGTCGCGCTCGCTCACGGTTTCTCCGTCATCGGTCTGGATGCCGGCATCCGCGCCGACGCGAAGCGAGACGGTTTCGCCGCGCCGAAGCGCGCCGCGGTCAGTTCCGACAGGTGCTGGCAGGTAATCATGTCTTCGCCTAATTCGGAGACATAGGCTTCGGCGCGCTTTCTGACCATCTGGCGCAAAAATTCGGGGACCCGGGACAGGCGTTGGCGCGCATCCGCGCTCCAGGCAGGCGCCACCTCGGCAAGTTTTACTGCCGGCTCGACGACGGCCTGCGCGCGCGGTTGATAGCCGCACAGGTCGTCGGCATCCATTAAACCGCCGCCGGCGGCTAGCGGTCGGGCGCGGCAGCCGCCACAGACCCGGCGATATTCGCAGGCGCCGCACTTGCCGTGTAACTCGGGATTGCGCAGGCGGGAAAAATCCGGGGCCTTCGCCCATAATTCCGTCAACCTGACCTCGCGCAGGTTACCGACTTCGTGTTCGATATAGGGGCAGGCGGTAACGCCACCCCGGTGGTTGACGCGGGCATAGTGGATACCTGCGATGCAGCCGTCGCTCTCGCGTCCGCTAATTCGGTTTACCAGCGCCTGTGGCCGGAGCTGGTGTGCGATACGCTTGTAATGCGGTGCGCAGCGCGGCCGTACGATGAGGTCCGGATAGTTGGCCTGGGCCTGCACCAGCTCGGCCAGAATCCGCTCGTATTCTTCGCTATCCAGGGCTGCCAGCGAGTCTGCCCGGCCAATGCAGACCAGAAAGAAAACGTTGAGTGCGCGCGCGCCGCATCGCCGGTGACCGAAAAATGTAACTGGAAATCGATCCCGTGACGGCGGCAACGGTCGATTCCGGCCATGGTCCTGGCCCAGGCGCCGGACCGGCCGCGGAAACGATCGTGGCGCGCGGGCTCGAGCGAGTCGAGGCTGATGCCGAAACCGAGCACGCCGGCGTCGTCGAGCGACCGCAGGCGGCGTTCGCTGAGCATCATCGCGTTGGTGCCGATGACCACCGGCAGGCCCCGGGCAACGCCGTGCCGCACGATGGTTTCGAGATCCCTGCGCAGCAACGGTTCGCCGCCGGTGAGCACGATCAGGGTGCCGTGATCGAGCGCGGCGACATCGTCCAGCAGCGACTTGACTTCGGCCGTGCTCAACTCGTCGCTGTCGCCACGGCGCAAGATGCCGGCATCGAGATAACAATGGGCGCACTCGAGGTTGCAGCGACGCGTCAGGTTGATCGCGAGCAAGGACAGATCGGGCGCAGCTTGCGCCATGATTTCAGGCATTTCCACGCGGGTCGCCTGGCTCGAGGTGGAAGATGCCGCGTGATTGCCATTCGCGCTTGATCGCGCGTACCGCGCTTGCGTCGACTTCATCACGCCCTTCGCGCCGCGCCCAGGTTTCTATCTCCCTGATCAGCATGCCGCGCACCGACTCCGGGGCACGCTCGATACGCGCCCACGCATCGGCGGTCCAGGGCAGCGCGGTTGCGACCGTATCCGAGCCGTCCTTGAACACCTTCAACACGCCCTCGACGAAATCGAGATCGATTTGCTGCAGGCCGTTCTGCAGCGCCAGGGTTTCAACCGCGCGCCGGGTCAGGCTGCGGCAATAGCCAGCCGGAACTTCCTGCAGTCTGGCCGCTGCATCGCCGGTCCACGGCGGCGCATCGCCGTTTAGCGGCGCGGCTGGCGCATTAGCCGCTTTGCCTGCGAATGGGCACTTGCCCTGCGATTGATTGCCCGACTGTTCGGGCTTGCTCCCCGGTTCAATTTCCTCTGTCATTGCCGCGCGCGCGATCTCGATACCGGTTTCGACGATATCGAGCGTCACCGTATCGAGGTTCTGCTGGCGTGCGTGGCTTTCTATTCGCTGCCGGCAGGCATCGCGCATGAATCCCTCGGGCACGCGCGCAATACGTGCGAGTGCGTCGCTATCCCAGAAAAGCAAATTTTCATCTGCGACAGGCACGGACCCGGACGCGGTTTCGCCGACCCGCTTGGCATTATCGAAAAAGCTGACGACATGAGCCAGCGAAACCTCGGCTGCATGCTCGGCGCGTGCCTTCTTCTCGGCCCTCAGGCGTGTGTTGTCGCGCAGCGAAGGGTCGTCGATTTCATCGAGCCGGGTCATGGCCGCAGCACTCCAGGCCAGCTCCCCGGTAGCTTGAGCCCGCTCCTGTCCCTGCTGGTCATGAGCGGCGACGATTTCGGTCATGACCTGCTCGGCGCGAGCGGGCATCAGCGTCGCGGTAGCCTCCTCGACGATACGCTCGGTAATCACGGTATGGCCGCGCTCCTGCGCGTAACGCAGTATGGCCATACGCGCCATGCTTTGCACGAAACTGGGTGCTCGCTGCAAGCGGGCCTCGGCCTCGTGTGTCCACGACACCGTAACCTCGGCGATGCGTTCGATCTGCGGGCGGAACTCGCGCTGCCCAAGCAGCACCGCGCAGGGTGCGTTGCGCAGCAGGTTTTCGGCGTTGCCACCGATATCGAGTTCGCTATCGGCATGGATACCGAGTTTGCCGACCACCAGCAACGACGGCTGCAGGTCGTGCAGATAACGCAGGATCGCGTCCTGCGGTTTGCCGTCGAGAAGTTCGGTCTGTATCGGTAGCCCGTAGTCGGCGGCGATATCTGTCGCGATCTGCAAATGCCCGGCGTAGATCTTGGCGAGTCCCGAATCGATGATTTCCTCGTGCAGTTTTTCCTGCTCCTGGAAACGGAATATCTTGCTCGCTTCTTCCGATAGCACGCCCGCAATCCGGTTGAAGGCGACATAGTGGTAGTAGGGATCGAAGGCCGAGACCACGTGCAGTGGCACCTGCCACGCCCGCGCCAGCGACAGTGCGGTCAGTAAACCGCCGTAAGCCCGCTCTGAGCCATCGATGGCGGCGACAACAGGCCCTTCGCAGAGCGACCGCTGGGGAGATTTGATGACCAGGGTATCGATGCCGGCGCGGCGCGCAACGCGCTCGCAAACGGTGCCGATGCTGGATCCGGCAACGGCACCCAGCCCCAGCGCGCCCATCACCAGAAGGTCATAGTCGCCGCTGTTGGCCTCGGCGGTCATTTGCCGATAATTCTTGCCCTCGAGGGAGCGGCGGGCAAAGCTGATCTGCGCACTACAACAGGCGCGCTCGACCGGGTCCATATAAGAATCCGCGATGATGGACAGTCCGCGCGTGATCAGGTCGTCATGCACGTCGCGCTGGCGCTCGAGTTCCTGTTCTTCGCGAAATTGCTCGGGTAAACCGCCTTCCATCTGGCGAAATCTCAGGTCGTGCATCTGTGCCGCGTAAACATGGGCCGCGGTGATCCTTGCGCCGGATAATTGCGCCAGCGCGATGCCGTCCTCGATACCCCGGTTCGCATGATCCGAGGAATCTACCGCAAGCAGGATTTCGCGGTAATGCGGCAAGGCTTCGATACC
>CAMYML010000059.1 GCA_947259305.1 uncultured Gammaproteobacteria bacterium
ATACAGCCCTATCCTCAAAATCGACGATTTTTCGAGTTAATCCGTACCCGATTCCGTACACTGGCTAAAGATTGAACTTAAAAAAGCCTTAACTATCAGATAGGTAAGGCTTATATATGGCGGAGAGCGAGGGATTCGAACCCCCGGACCCTTTCGGGTCAACGGTTTTCAAGACCGCCGCATTCGACCGCTCTGCCAGCTCTCCTGATATTTGTTTATGCATGACGCATAACACGCCTGAAGCGCTGGCGTATTATAAACATTTACGCCCGCTAGTCATCAGTAAATGTCGAGAATTCCGGCTTGAAATCAATCGTTTCAGTCACATATAGCAATTCAGTATAGTTGCCATCGCAGCTTTGTTAATCATCTCTGGAATCGCTTGCTATCCCCAGGGCTGGAACTTAGAATGTTGCGCAACTGTCCAATTGACGTACCAAAAACGGAGATAGTAATGCAAATGAATACTGCTGTAACCCGCTCACAAGAAGCGATTCTGCAGACCAATAAAGTTATCAGAAATACCTATATGTTGCTGTCGATGACGCTGATCTTCAGCGGCCTGTTGGCGTTTGTCAGTATCGCCATGCAAGCCTCGCACATCATTGCGTTCGGCGCGACAATAGTCGGTATCCTGCTACTCTGGTTTGTACTTCCGCGGACTCAGAATTCAGCGGCCGGTATTCCGGTGATATTCGGCATCACCGGTTTGCTCGGTTTCGGGCTGGGCCCAATGCTGAGTTACTACCTGGCCGTCAACCCGAGCATTGTCATGGTCGCCATGGGTGGTACCGGCACGATCTTTCTTGGGCTGTCGGGGTATGCCCTGACAACGCGTAAGGATTTCAGCTTTCTCGGCGGTTTTATATTTGTCGGGTTGCTGGTTGCCATCGCAGCCATGGTCGCGAACCTGTTCCTCGGAATCCCGGCTCTGGCGCTAGCCATTAGTGCTGCCGTCATCATGATCATGAGCGGGTATATCCTGATGCAGACCTCAATGATGATCAACGGTGGTGAAACTAATTACATTGCCGCGACCGCCGGACTCTTCATCGCCATACTGAACATCTTCACCAGTTTGCTGCACATACTGGGTGCCTTTGGCGACGACTAAGCGTTAGTTACTAAGCGTTAGTTTATGTTGTGAGTAAGCCCCTGTTAACAGGGGCTTATTTTTTGGGGAAAGTGATATGGACTGGTTAAAAATCGCCGCCGCCGTATTCCTGGTAGCGATGTTTTTCATGATACTGCCAAGCGCAAAGCGCATGGTGAAAGAGTCGCCCAAGGGCAGCGCCAGCGACTGGATGGGTTTTATTATCCCGATCGTGGCAATCGTGTTATTCGTCATCCTGCTGATTGCGCTGGTTTAACCAGATTTTCTCCGCCAGCGCCAGGTCGCCCGGTGTCGTAATCTTGAAATTTTCAGCGTTGCCGGCCACCAGCGCGGGGCTGTAACCGGCCAGCTCGACCGCCTGGGCGTCGTCGGTAATTGCAATATCGTCATCGATAATCCGCCGTAGCGCATTCAGCAATACCTGCAGGTGAAACACTTGCGGCGTTAACGCCCGCCACAATCCTTCGCGCGGCACGGTACGAGCGATTTCCATACTGTCGTTTTGCAGCTTCAGCGTATCGTTCTGCGTTGCCGCGAGAATAGCGCCGGCCGTGTGCGCGCGCGCGGCTGCTATGACCCTGCTCAGATCGTCGTGATTGACCAGCGGACGCACCGCGTCATGCACCAGCGCAAGCGCATCGTTGCCACAACGATACTGCAGTGTCGTCAGACCGCTGTATACGGAATGCTGGCGCTCGCGGCCGCCATCGGCGATAAAAATCGTTTTATTCGAGTGATATGCAAGTTCATTCCATATCGGGTCGTCCGCATGCAACACGATAACTGCGCCGTCGATCGCAGGGTGGGACAGCAGGCGATCGAGACAATGTTCGATCACGGTTTTGCCCTGGAATTCGAGATACTGCTTGGGTTTATCCTGCCGCATGCGGCTGCCGCTGCCAGCCGCCGGTATCACCGCCCAGACCGGAACCTCACTGCTCATCGGCCGCGCCCGCTGCTGGAGGAATCAACTGAATAAAGGTTTCGCCCTGTTTGATCATGCCGAGGTCGTTGCGCGCCTTTTCTTCGAAAGCGTCGAGTCCATTCTGCAGGTCAAGCACCTGTGCCTCAAGAATCTTGTTGCGTTCCTCGAGCTCGCGCAGCCTGGTTTTCTGATTTTCGAGCTCGCGCGACAGTTGCACGACTTCTGACAGACTGCCATCGCCAAACCATAACTTGTACTGCAGGCCGAACAGAATCAGGATTAAAACGGCCAGCAGAATCTTCATCGATGCATTGATAACAGGTTACAGGTTTTTGATGGCCGATTTTCCCGGGTAGTGGGCGGCATCGCCAAGCGCGGCTTCGATACGCAACAATTGATTGTACTTTGCGACCCGGTCCGAACGCGACAAGGATCCGGTTTTAATCTGCCCGGCCCGGGTGGCCACCGCGAGGTCGGCGATCGTGACATCCTCGGTTTCGCCCGAGCGATGTGAAATAACCGTGGTATAACCTGCTGCCTGCGCCATCGAAATCGCGTCCAGGGTTTCACTCAGGGTGCCGATCTGGTTGAATTTGATCAGAATCGAATTGGCGATATTCTGCTCGATTCCGCGGGCCAGGATACGGGTATTGGTGACGAATAAATCATCGCCGACCAGCTGAATTTTATGACCCAGTTTTTCGGTCAGTATCGCCCATCCATCCCAGTCGCCTTCATCCATACCATCCTCGATAGTGATGATCGGGTACTGATCAACCCAGGCAGCGAGGTAATCGGCAAAACCTGCTGCGTCGAACGAACGGTTTTCCGAGCCTAGTACATATTGTCCGTTCTCGAAAAATTCGGAGCTCGCGACATCGAGTCCGAGGCAAATATCGCTGCCCGCGATATAGCCCGCTTTTTCAATGGCGATCAGTATCACTTCGATCGCTTCTTCGTTGGATGACAGGTCGGGGGCGAAACCACCCTCATCGCCAACTGCGGTATTCATCCCCCTGGCGGCGAGCACTGCCTTCAGCGCATGAAACACTTCGGTGCCGTAGCGCAGCGCTTCGCTGAAGCTCGGTGCACCGACGGGCAGGATCATGAATTCCTGCAGATCCACGCTGTTGTCCGCGTGCGCACCCCCGTTAATGATATTCATCATTGGCACCGGCAGCAGGTTGGCATCGGCGCCACCCAGGTAGTGATACAGTGGCTGCCCCGCCGCGATCGCCGCCGCCTGGGCGTTGGCCAGCGAAACCGCGAGTAAGGCATTGGCGCCGAGCCTGCTTTTGTTTTCGGTGCCATCGAGTTCGATCATTGCCTGGTCAAGCCCGGACTGGTCATTGCAATCGCGTCCGGATGCAAGCCTGGCAAGTTCGTTGTTGATATGGCCTACCGCGCGGGTGACGCCTTTTCCCAGGTAGCGTTTGCTGTCACCGTCGCGTAATTCGATCGCTTCGCGTTCGCCGGTGGATGCGCCGGACGGCACCGCGGCCCGGCCAATCGCTCCGCTGTCGAGGGTAACCTCGGCTTCGACGGTCGGGTTACCGCGCGAATCCAGGATTTCCCGACCGATAACCTTGGTTATTTTACTCATAGTTGCTCCAGATTAGTCAAGCATCTCATAGCAAATCACTTTCATGCAGCGTCGCTGCCTTGGTGACCCGATCGATTTCGATTAAAACCTGCAGCAACGACTGCATCTGCGCCAGCGGCCAGGCGTTTGGGCCGTCGCTAAGGGCCTGTTCAGGGTCTGGGTGGGTTTCCATGAATAATCCGGACACGCCCGCGGCGACCGCGGCGCGCGCCAGCACCGGCACGAATTCGCGTTGCCCGCCGGAAGCCGTGCCCTGCCCGCCGGGCAATTGCACCGAGTGCGTCGCGTCGAACACTACCGGGCAGCCGGTCTGGCGCATGACGGCCAGCGAGCGCATGTCGGAGACGAGATTGTTATAGCCAAAGCTGGCGCCGCGCTCGCAGACCATGATTTGCTGGTTGCCGGTCTCGCGCGCCTTATTGACGACTTGCTGCATGTCCCAGGGCGACAGGAACTGCCCTTTTTTAATGTTCACCGGCTTGTTCTGCGCCGCGACATTCTGGATAAAATTGGTTTGTCGACAAAGAAACGCCGGCGTCTGCAATACATCGACGACGCTGGCGACTTCATCCAGCGGTGTGTCTTCGTGCACGTCGGTGACGACCGCAAGCGCCAGGCTGCTGCGCACCTTTTCCAGAATCGCGAGCCCTTTTTCGATGCCGAGGCCCCGAAAGCTCTGGCTGCTGGAACGATTGGCCTTGTCAAAAGACGATTTGTAGATAAACGGAATTTTCAACTGCTGGCATATCCGCTGCAGTTCGGCGGCGGTATCGAGCGCCATCTGTTCGGATTCGATGACGCAGGGACCAGCCATCAAAAACAAAGGCTGGTCGAGACCAACCTCGAAATCGCAAAGTTTCATTGCGAATTGGCCTTGTGATACTCGACCGCGGCGCTGATAAAACTATTGAACAGGGGGTGGCCTTCACGCGGCTGCGACGTGAACTCCGGGTGGAACTGGCAACCGATAAACCAGGGGTGATCCGAAAGCTCGACCATCTCAACCAGTTGGTTGTCGACCGACAGTCCCGAAATTACCAGTCCGGCGTCCTGCAGTCTCTGCAGGTAGTTGTTGTTGAATTCGTAACGATGTCGATGGCGTTCATGAATTTCTTCGGCGCCATAGGCGCGGCGGGTGTGGGTGCCAGGCACCAGTTTGCAGGTTTGCGCGCCAAGGCGCATGGTGCCACCGAGATCGGTGTTTTCATCGCGCATTTCGACGGCGCCGTTACGATCGATCCATTCGGTCACCAGCGCGATCACGGGATCCGGCGTTTTGGGATTGAATTCGGAGCTATGCGCCTTGCCGAGACCAAGCACATTGCGCGCGTATTCGATGACCGCAACCTGCATGCCGAGGCAGATACCGAGATAAGGCACGTTATTAGTGCGCGCATAATTGACAGCCGCAATCTTGCCCTCGATGCCGCGACTGCCGAATCCACCCGGTACCAGTATCGCGTCGAGCCCTTTGAGCGCGTCAATGCCGTCGGTTTCGATCGAATCGGAGTCTATCTTGACTATGTTGACCCTTGTGCTGGTATGAACTCCGGCATGGGCCAGCGCTTCATTGAGTGATTTATAGGCATCGGTATGATCGACATACTTGCCGACAAAGCCGATCGAAACTTCGTTTTCCGGATTTTCCAGCGCGTAGACGACCCGATCCCATCCAGATAAATCAGCCGGCGGTAAATCCAGCGAAAATCGTTTAACGACAATATCGTCCAGTCCCTGTTCGCTGAGTTCACGCGGAATCTTGTAGATATGATCGACGTCGATCGCGTAGATAACTGCTTCCTCGGCAACGTTGGTAAAAAGTGCAATCTTGCGGCGTTCCTCGATCGGAATCACGCGGTCCGAGCGACACAGCAGGATATCGGGCTGGATACCGATGGAACGTAATTCCTTGACCGAGTGCTGGGTGGGTTTGGTTTTAATTTCACCCGCTGCGGGAAGATACGGAATCAGGGTCAGGTGCATGTAAAGCACGTTTTCGTGGCCCAACTCAAAACCCATTTGCCGAATGGCTTCCAGGTAAGGCAGTGATTCGATATCACCCACGGTGCCGCCAATTTCTACCAGTACGATATCGGCCCCGTTGGTACTGTTGAGGACCGAATTTTTAATTTCATCGGTGATATGCGGGATAACCTGTACCGTGGCGCCGAGGTAATCGCCGCGTCGTTCTTTGGCTATCACGCTTTCATAGATCCGGCCGGTAGTGTAATTACTGCTTTTCGAGCAATGCACCCCGGAAAAGCGCTCGTAGTGCCCGAGATCGAGGTCGGTTTCGGCACCGTCGTCGGTAACATAAACCTCGCCATGCTGAAACGGGCTCATTGTTCCCGGATCGACGTTGATATAAGGATCGAGCTTTATCATGGTCACGCTGAGTCCGCGTGCCTGAAGTAAAGCGGCTAGTGAGGCAGATGCAATGCCCTTGCCCAGTGATGAAACAACACCACCAGTAATAAATATGAATCGGCTCATAGGCCCCGAGTTGAGTGAACGTAAGGTACGTAGGTTGGAAGGAAACGATAGCAGAATCGCATTTTGATGACAATCGACGAGCTTAAAAATAACCCTCTGTAGAGAGACTTAATAAAGTGTTTAAGAAACCCGCCATGCTGCCGATTGAATAAATCAATGACGGCTTTTACACACTAGTATCCATGCGAGCGTTAATCATAGAAAATAACCAGGCCTACCGGGATCTGCTTGGGCATACCCTTGCAGAGCAGGGTTTCACTTACGATAGCGACGACAATATCCAGGCGGCCCGACTCTGCGTCGACTCCGGAAACTACGATATTATCTGTGTCAATCAGGAGCTCAAAGACGGGCCTGGCGAAGAATTCGTTGCCTACTGCAACCAGCATGCAAGCCAGAAAGACACGCCAATCCTGTTTCTGACCGAAAACAGGGATCTCAAGGCGGAAGAGCTCGATGTTCAAGTCGACGGCGTTATTCACGAGCTCAATGAAAACCAGATCGAAGACCAGATCGTACACTTTATCGATTTGCACCTGGACCCGGTATTTTTCGAAGGCCGCATCCTGTTTGTCGAAGACAATGCAAAGGTGGCGACAGAAATCCTGAATCAGCTTGAGGAAACCGGTTACCAGGTCTCGCATTTCACCACGGTGGAAGCGGCCAGCAAGGAATTCGATGCGGTGACCATCTACGGTTCTCACGCCGAAGCCTATGACCTCGCGATTACCGGGCTCGATCTTGACGGTGCCATGAAAGGGGAAGACCTGGTTATCCACATTCGCTCCTACGAGGATGGCCGCGGTTTCATTCCGATCATGGCGGTAACGAGTGACAACAGCGACCAGCGCCGCATCGCGCTTTACCAACTGGGAGTAAACGATTTTCTGCCAACACCGATCCTGCATGAAGAGCTGCTGGTACGCATCAGTAACCTGATTACCAACAAGCGCCTGCTTGACAAGGTGCACGATATTCGCCGTGAGCTGTTTGCCCAGGCAACCATCGACAATCTGACCGGTTGCCACAATCGTCATAGCCTGATGGAATTTTCCGAAAAATTCATTTCATCGGCCCGGCGCCATGAGTACCCGGTCAGTCTGCTGGTCATCGATCTCGATCACTTCAAGGCGGTCAACGACAATCACGGGCACGCCGTCGGCGATATTGTGCTGGCAAAAATAGGGGCCCTACTGCTTGAAAGTTTTCGAGAGGGGGACCTGGTTTCGCGTTATGGCGGTGAGGAATTCGTGGTACTGATGACCTACTGTAATGCCGATAATGCGTGTAGTAAAGCCGAGGAAATCAGGCTTGCGATTGAAAAGCTCAAGCCGAACGGGCTGGATATTACCACCAGCATCGGCGTGACTTCCCTGAAGATCGGAGGCGAGGGAGATTTCGAAGCCATGTTCCACGCCGGCGATGAAGGTGTCTATGCCGCCAAAGACGGTGGCCGCAACCGCGTCGTATACGTCGCGATGAGCTAAGGCCCGGGCTTTTCCGCCAACAGCACGGCGCGTCGCGGTGCCGGCAAGCCCTCAACCGTCAAAGCCGGGTTTTCCCGATTCAGACACTGTTCGAGCGATTCGAACTGCATCCATTCGGTTGCGCGTTGCTCCTCGACACTGGTTGCGCTCTCATCGACGACCCTGACATTGATAAACCCGCAGCGCAGCAACCAGGCGACGAGTTCCTGCGAAGACGGGATGAACCAGACGTTGCGCATGCGCGCGTAGCGTCCCGGCGGTACCAGCACCCTGCCCGCTTCGCCTTTGATGACCAGTGTTTCGAGACATAACTCGCCGCCAGCAGCGAGAAAACTCTTGAGCTGGTAGAGATGGTCGATGGGACTTTTGCGATGGTACAGGACGCCCATGGAAAAAACGCTGTCAAACCAGTTTAAATCTTCTGGCATATCCTCTATCCCGATTGGCAACAAGTGTATTTCGCGCCGTTGCAGGTACTTTTGCAGCGCCCAAAACTGCAGGTTAAACAGGACCGAGGGTTCGATACCGAGTACGAATGCGGGAGATTGAGCCAGCATTCTCAAGCAATGATAACCGTTGCCACAACCGATATCGAGAATGCGCCGATCGCGTAAAGCTGCCAGATGGGGTAAGACTCGATCCCATTTAAAATCGGAACGCCATTCACAATCGATATAAACGTCTGCAATCTGGTAAGGCCCTTTGCGCCAGGGCATCAATCCCGCTAGCGCCTGGCGCAAATCCATCGACTCCTGGCTTTCTGCTTCCACCGTAACCGCCGGCAGATCGAAACGGGCCTGAATATTGTCCAGATCCGGCAAAGCGTTCAACGCTTTCGACCAACGCGGGTAATCGCCATGCCCAACCAGCCACGAGGCGCTTTGCGCCTGCAGTTGCGCGGCCCAGTGATCGAGTTCCTGCCGGCGCAGGTATTCAAGCAGGGGCTCCCAGTTCACGCCTTGATAGCCAGGAAGGAGACGAAATTAAAACCTCTGAAACACTGGTATATCTCGTCGAAGCCGATACTTTCGAGGCGCTGCAAATGCTGTTGCTCGCTATCCGGTATCAACACGTTTTCCAGCGCATTGCGTTTCTGACTGATCTCGAGATCGCTATAGCCCATGGTTTTTTTAAACCCCTGGTATAGCTGCGTCATACGCTTACTTTCGGTCTTATCTTCGAATGCGACCTTTTCTGACAGGACCAGCACGCCGCCAGAATTGAGGCCGGCATAAATGTTTTCCAGCAAACCCCGTCTTTCCTCGGGTTGCAGAAACTGCAGGGTCAGGTTCAGCACCACCATCGAGGCATTGTCGAGTGGGGTTTGCCGTATATCCACGCAACGCCATTCGATCGCACCGGCCGACAACCGGTGCTGTTTGCATTTCTCTATCATCGCTTGCGAGTTATCCACGGCAAGGATACGGCAGTCGATATCAGTGGTCTGATCGGCAATTATCAGGCTCGCCTCGCCCAGCGAGCAGCCCAGATCGAAAACGCGGCTGCCGGGAGTGACAAAGATGTCGGCATAGAGGCCAATCATGCGCAGCAGCAACGAGTAACCGGGGACCGAGCGCGAAATCATGTCCTGAAACACGCTGGCGACGGTTGTATTGAATTCGAACGCCTTTACTTCGCTCAGTCGCCGCGAAAATATGCGATCCCGGTTGTCGTCATCACTCATAGCAACAATCCCTCGAGACGGCCGTCGAGATAGACCTGTGCAGTCACAGCACGTTCCCAGGGTGGCACTCGGTGTTGCTGAAACAGGCGTTTGAGTCGGTGGTTGTCGCTATTTGGCGCCCCTGGCTGGCGAAACTTGAGGGTCAGCGATTGATTTTGATCCCTGATTTCCAGCCTTTGAAAGATCTCCTGGCGCGTCAGTCGCAAATCGAGTTGATCGATTTCGATAATCGGGCTCAGGCCAAAATCAAACTCGCCGCCGCAGTGTTGCGCACTAGCGGCACTGACCAGAAAGAGCTGTTGAGCGTAAATCCGTATCGAGTAGTCGGACATGGAGATCTCGGGCAAGGCGTCGGGGCGCGCCTGCAATTGCAGCATCAACTCTTCCAGGCGAGCCTGTGGTAGCGCCGTAAGCCCGGCGATTTCAATCCAGTATCGAACCAGGTTTTTGCGCCTTCCCGGGGACAGTGATAGCAGCCTGCTCAGGTCGAGCCGGGCTTGCCCGCTGGATCCGGGTATTTGCAACGCCGCATAGTCCTGTTGCGCAATTTCGCTGAGCAATTCCTGGGTTTCGGACTGTATCTCGCTGCTGGTCGATAGCGCATTGTGAAAATTTGGCCATCGATTTTTAATCAGTGGCAGGACCTGTTTGCGCAGATAGTTACGATCGAACCTGAGGCTTTGATTGCTGGGGTCGTTAAACCAGGCCACTTCGTGTTGGTTGGCATAGGCTTCCAGCTGGTCGCGACTATACCCCAGCAACGGGCGTAATAGCAGCGTCTCACCCAGATATCGCTGGCTTGCGATGCCGCGCAGTCCGGCCACACCCGATCCACGTAAGGCGTTGAGTAAGAACGTCTCGGCCTGGTCGTCGGCATGATGGGCCGTCAGGATGCAATCGCCTGCCTGCGTGCCTTGCTCGAATAACTGGTACCGCTGACGGCGAGCCTGTGCCTCGATATTGCTGTCGACCGCAGCCAGATCAAGGCGATCCAGGCGAATTTCGAGGCCATAAGCCTGCACCTGATCGATACAGAATTGCTCCATCTGCGCCGAATTCTCGACCAGCCCGTGATTGATGTGCCAGGGTATAAGTTCGAACTCGCGTCGCTCGGAGACCAGCAAATGCAACAACACGCTGGAATCGAGGCCGCCGCTAAAAGCCACGAACACTCGCTTGCTATCGTCAGGAATCGATTCCAGGCAGGATCGCATTTGAGCGAATGTAACTGACCTGTCAGCCTTCCCGGTACTGGCCAAAAGACATCAGTTTTTTATAGCGCTGATCAAGCAGCTTGTCGATGCTGATTGCCTCGAGGGCTTCGAGACTTTCGCTCAGGCTTTGCTTTAGCGATGTGGCTATCTGATCATACTCGCGATGCGCACCACCGAGCGGTTCCTGAATAATGTTATCGATCAGATTTAATGAATGCAGCCGTTTCGCGGTTATACCCATGGCTTCGGCCGCCTGCGAGGCCTTGTCGGCGCTTTTCCACAGAATCGAGGCACAGCCTTCGGGCGAAATGACCGAATAGGTAGCGTATTGCAGCATATTGATTCTGTCGCCAATGCAAATCGCAAGCGCGCCACCGGAACCACCCTCACCGATAATGGTGCAGATGACCGGGATCTTCAATTCCGCCAGCGTAAACAGGTTTTTCGCAATCGCCTCGCTCTGTCCGCGCTCCTCGGCACCGATGCCCGGATAGGCGCCGGGCGTATCCACCAGCGTCAACAGCGGCATTTTGAACTTTTCCGCCATTTTCATCAGGCGCAGCGCCTTGCGGTAGCCCTCGGGTCGTGGCATACCGAAGTTGCGTTTGATTTTCTCGCGCGTATCGCGTCCCTTTTGTTGTCCGATAACCATCACCGGCTTGCCGTCAAGCCGCCCGATACCGCCGACGATTGGATGATCGTCAGCGAACGCCCGATCGCCATGCAGATACTCAAATTCGGTAAAGATTCGATCGATGTAATCGATGGAGTAAGGCCGATTCGGATGCCGCGATAATTGTGAAATCTGCCAGGCCGACAGCTTGGAGAAGATGGATGTGGTCAGGGATTCGGCTTTACGCTCCAGGGTTTTTATTTCCTGGCTAATGTTGATGTCCGAATCATCGGTGACATAGCGCAGCTCCAAAATCTTGGCCTGAAGTTCGGCGATCGGTTGTTCGAAATCTAGAAAGTTGGGATCCATCAATAACCGTTGGAATTATAAAATCTGGTGCTAGTGTAACGATTCGCCATATGGCTGTCATCCGCGCAACCCGCCGGTAACTAAGAAATCGACTCAGTTATGAGCCTGAGCGCTTCGGCCGGCTCCGGGTGCTGGGTTATCGGTCGCCCGATAACCAGGTAACTGGCGCCGTTGGATAGCGCCTGCTGTGGCGTAACAATACGCTGCTGGTCATTCGCGGCGGCCCATTCCGGGCGAATGCCGGGAGTTACCAGCAACGCGGACTCACCGATGCTGGCGCGCAAACCAGGAGATTCCTGGGCGGAACAGACGACACCATCGAGACCGCACTCGATGGCCTTGCGCGCAAGCTGATCGACCAGTTGCGTTAACGGCGTATTAATCCCCAGTGCCCGCAGGTCGGCGGGCGACATGCTGGTGAGCACGGTAACCGCGATCAGGAAAGGTCGCTGGTCGGCAAGCTCGACGCCCTCGCGTGCCGCCCGCATCATTGGTACACCGCCCATGGCGTGCACATTCAACATCCAGACACCCAGTTTTGCGGCGGCGGCGACGGCCTTGTTGACCGTGTTCGGAATGTCATGAAATTTCAGATCGAGAAAGACGTCGAAACCGCTATTGACCAGCGCCTCGACCAGCGCCGGTCCGGCACTGGTAAACAATTCTTTGCCAACCTTCAGGCGACACAGCTCGGGCGTGGTTTTACGCGAAAATTCGATAGCTTGTCGATGATCGGAGAAATCGAGTGCAACGATAATTTTAGGATCGTTCATAATTTTACCGGCTTCATCGAAGCCCAGTTGCGGCAGCTGGGACAAAGCCATTGTATGGCGTGACTTTCATAGCCACAGCGGGCACAGACAAACTCGATTTTTTTATCCTGAACCGATTTCAGGAAGGTCGACAGGGTCTCCCAGGTTTCGCCGAGTTGGTCGGGATTCGACCTCAGAAAGCGCAAGGCAAACTCGAAAGCCTCGAACGAAGGTGACTGGCGCAGGATGTCGGACAGGAATTGCCGCGCTGTTTCGATTTCATCGTTACGCGCATAGTGTTCGAGCAAGGCCATGGCAAGCCGGGTCGATGGATGACGGCGATACTGGTCCTGCAGAAAATTCTGGTATACGCGAGCTTCCCGCTGCAGATAAATGTTGCGGGCTGGCGCGATATACAAGGGCATGTAGTCCGGGCTTTCGCGGATTAAACGTTGCAAAATTCGCTTCGCCGCGGAAAGGTTGTCGGTATTTATATGCAACTGGATCAGCAGCAACGCCGCCCGCACGCAGCCCGGGTCAACCTCGAGCGCGCGATCCAGGCTTTTGCGCGCCAGCCGGTTGTTGCCGCCCTCGATCGCGTCATTGGCGATTTCACACAAACACTGGCTATAGGTGGTCGCCGCTTCCGGTTCCCCCTTTTGATACAGCACCTGCGCGCAATCGATTGCTTCGTCCCAGGATTTCTCGGTAATGTACAGATCGAGCAGACGGCGATAGGCGTGCCTGGCATCGGCATCGAGCTCGATCATTTCTCGATACAGTTTCTCTGCTCGATCGAGTAATCCAGCCTTGAGGTAGTCGCTGGCCAGCTCGGCAATCGCCGTTTGCCGTTGTTTGCGGGTGAGATTCGGGCGCGCCAGCAAATTCTGATGAACCTTGATGGCTCGATCAACCTCGCCCTTGGAGCGAAACAGGTTACCTAACGCGATATGGATCTCTATCGTATCCGTGTTGACCTCGATCAGGTCGGTGAATATCTTGATCGCGTTGTCGGAGTCGTCCGCGAGCAGGTAGTTCAGGCCCTTGGCGTAACGTTCGGAAAAATTATCGGACTGTTGCTGGCCGGACTTCTTTTTGAAAGGCTGCCAACGCCCGAGCAACCAGCCGATTAAGATGGCAACCAGGACTAGCAGGAAGAGCCAGATATCCATGTTACTATTCAATCCTGAGCATGCAGGATGTCGGGTCTATTTCTGATTGTTTGCCCGATCGCGCAATTCCTTCCCGGGTTTGAAATGCGGAACGTACTTTCCGGGCAGATCCACCTTGTCTCCCGACTTGGGGTTGCGTCCGGTCCTTGGTGGCCGGTAGTGCAGACTGAAACTGCCAAATCCCCTGATTTCGATGCGTTCGCCATTGGATAACGCACTGCTCATCATTTCGATAAGACTTTTTACCGCCAGTTCGACATCCTTGTAGGCCAGGTGCCCCTGATTTCTCGATAGATTATCGATCAGGTCTGATTTGGTCATCGAGGGTACAAATTCTGCGTCTTTCATCACTTGGTCCAGTAATCAGGTTGGGTGGCGGCAAACCCGCCACCCGATTGTGGATCATGAATCCATTTTTTCCTTGAGCAGATCGCCAAAGCTTGTGGTAGTCCCCTTGGCCTCACTACTCGCTGCATAATCTTTCAGCGCTTCCTGTTCCTCATCGGTGTCCTTGGCTTTGATCGACAGGTAAATGCTACGACCCTTACGGTCCATTCCGGTTATCTTGGCTTCAATCTGGTCGCCTTCATTGAGGAATGAACGCGCGTCTTCCACGCGATCTTTCGCCATCTCGGAAGCCCGCAACAGGCCCTCGATTCCATCCCCGAGGTCGACAACTGCTGCTTTGGCATCAACCGAAACCACCGTACCAGACACTATACTACCCTTGGGTTTGTCAGCGATAAAGCTCGCAAACGGATCTTTTTCGATTTGTTTGATACCCAGCGAGATACGCTCGCGCTCGGGATCAATCGACAATACCATGGCTTCGACTTCCTGTCCCTTTTGATATTCACGTACCGCTTCTTCGCCCGGTTTGTTCCATGACAGGTCGGTAAGATGAATCAGGCCGTCGATATTTCCATCCAGGCCGATGAAGATACCAAAATCGGTAATCGACTTGATCTTGCCGGCAATGATTTCGCCCTTGTTGTTGGTGGTACCAAATTCTTCCCAGGGATTCGCCTTGCACTGTTTCATGCCCAGCGAAATACGGCGACGCTCTTCGTCAATTTCGAGGATGACGACTTCGACTTCATCGCCGAGAGTTACGACCTTGTTGGGATTGACGTTCTTGTTGGTCCAGTCCATTTCAGAGACGTGGACAAGGCCTTCAACACCATCTTCGATTTCAACAAAACAGCCATAGTCGGTAATGTTGCTGACGTGGCCGAACAAACGTTGCCCTTCCGGATAACGGCGCATTATGTTTTCCCAGGGATCGTCACCCATTTGCTTCAGACCGAGGGAGACGCGGTTCTTTTCGCGGTCGAACTTGAGGACAACCACGTCGATCTCCTGCCCGATTTCAACCACTTCGGAAGGATGCTTGACGCGCTTCCAGGCCATATCGGTAATGTGAAGTAAGCCGTCGATGCCACCCAGATCGAGGAAGGCGCCGTAGTCGGTCAGGTTCTTGACGATACCGCGTACGCGTTCGCCCTCTTTCAGGGTTTCCAGAAGTTTTTCACGTTCTTCGCTGAATTCCTTCTCGACCACGGCACGACGCGAAACGACAACGTTATTGCGCTTCTGGTCGAGCTTGATGATTTTGAATTCGAGTTCTTTTTCTTCGAGATAGGCAGTGTCGCGAACCGGACGCACATCGACCAGCGAACCGGGCAGGAAGGCGCGGATTTCACCGATATCGACGGTGAAGCCACCCTTGACCTTGCCGGTGAAACGACCGGTTACGATTTCGTCGGCCTGCTGGGCCTGCTCGAGGCGGGTCCAGGCGCGGGCGCGCTTGGCTTTTTCGCGCGACAGGCGTGATTCGCCGTAGCCCTTTTTCACGCGACAGGCGCGACTCGCCGTAGCCGTCTTCGAATGAATCCAGCGCGACTTCGACCGTGTCGCCGATCTTGACGTCGAGTTCGCCGTTTTCATCATAAAATTGATCTACCGGGATAACACCCTCGGATTTGAGGCCCGCGTTGACGATGACAACATCCCGGTTGATATCGACAACCTCGCCGGTGATGATTTCACCAACGCGCATATTCATTTGGGTAATGCTTTGCTCAAACATTTCTGCAAAGTTTTCAGACATGGAATAATCCTAAAAGAGTTTCATGACAGTTAATCTGGATAAAATCAACCATCAGCTTAGTTAATAAAACCCTGGAGATAGTGCATCTGCAGGGACCTTAAACAGGTTGTAGCGACTGCCTTTCTCTGATATGGCTCAGCACGAGATTCGTTACCTGCGCCAGGTCGAGTAAGCTAGAATCTACAACCAGTGCGTCTTCGGCGGGCTTAAGCGGTGAGGCGCTGCGATTCTGATCGCGCTCGTCACGTTCGGCTATGTCCGCTTGAAGGTGGGCGATATTAGCGGATAACCCCATATTTATCAACTGCTTATATCGTCTTTGCGCACGAATTTCGACACTTGCGTACAAAAAGAACTTAAATTTGGCTTTTGGGAACACCACGGTGCCCATATCACGCCCGTCTGCCACCAGGCCAGGCGGTTTGAAAAAGCTGCGTTGCAGGCTCAGCAAACGCTCACGCACCAGTGGATGACGCGCGACCCTGGAGGCCGCATCACCGGTCGCTTCCAGGCGCAGCTCGGCGGAAACATCGACTTCATCGAGATAAGGAACGGAGAGTTCGTCGCCCGCTTCGAAGCGGATATTGAATTCATCGATCAGACCGGCGACCTGCTTTTCGTCGCCGAGATCGCCCCCCTGCTGCAACGCTTTCAGCGCCAGCAAGCGATAAATTGCGCCGCTGTCGAGCAGATGAAACCCCAGTTCGCGGGCTACATTGAGCGCAAGCGAACCTTTGCCGGACCCGCCAGGTCCGTCGATCGTAACGACAAAAGCGTCTTTATCCTTCATTGATACTTATCCTGATTCCCGTTTTCTGCGCCAGCCCGGCAAAACCGGGAAAAGAGGTATTTACGTTGGCGCAATCCTTGACACAGATTTCATCGGTTGCCGCCAGCGAAGCAACGCTGAAAGCCATCGCGATGCGATGGTCACCGCGCGATTCGACCGTGCCGCCGCCGATTTTGCTCCCCTGAATAATAATGCCGTCAGGTTTCACTTCGGTTTCAATTCCGAGTATGGCGAGGCCATCGGCCATCACCTGGATGCGATCGCTTTCCTTGACGCGCAGTTCTTCGGCCCCGCTCAAGCGGGTGACTCCAGTGGCGCAGGCCGCGGCCACAAACAGCACCGGAAACTCGTCGATCGCCAACGGCACCAGCCTCTCTGGAATCTCTATGCCCTTCAGCCTGGCGCTGCGCAAACTGATATCGGCGACCGGCTCACCGCCGATTTCACGGCGATTCAGGATCTCGATATCGGCACCCATCAACCGCAGGATATCGATCACGCCGGTGCGTGTCGGATTGACGCCGACATGTTGCAGCGTGATTTTACCCGCATCCGCAATCGAGGCTGCAACCATGAAAAACGCCGCCGACGAAATATCGGCCGGGACGTCGATATCGCAGGCAGTCAATGCCTGCTCTCCGGGCAGGCGTATCTCCCCGTTGCCCGATTTTACCGCGCAACCAAAACCACGCAGCATGCGCTCGCTGTGGTCTCGCGTGGGCGCGGGTTCATGCACAATGGTTACGCCACGAGCATAAAGTCCGGCCAGCAGCAGGCAGGATTTCACCTGTGCCGACGCCACCGGCATGTCATATTCGATTGCAGTCAGCGCCTGCCCTCCCCTGACCTGCAGCGGCGCCCGGCCGTCAGATTCGCTTTCGATGACCGCGCCCATCAGTTCCAGCGGATCGATTACCCGCCGCATCGGTCGTGTCGACAACGAACTGTCGCCAGTCAATCGCGCATCGAATTTTTGTCCGGCGAGTAACCCCAGCAGCAGACGCATTGCGGTTCCCGAATTTCCCACGTCGAGATCGGCGGCCGGCTGATGAAGACCATGCAGCCCCACCCCGGTTACCGTGACCTGATCCTGGTTGCGCTGGATTGGCACGCCCATTTGCTGAAAGGCCTTGATCGTGTTGAGGCTATCTTCACCCTGCAGAAAGCCCGTAATATGACTGACACCCTCGGCGATCGACGCCAGGATGATCGAGCGATGGGAAATCGATTTATCACCGGGGACCCGAATTTGACCACTGATACGACCGCCAGGATTGCAGACGAATTCAGTCATTAACAGTTCCCGATCAAGGAATCACGTTCCGACTTTGCTCTGCCGAACAGTTTGAGTAATTCGTCGGCGTCGCCGTCACGAATTGCCGCGGCGATGCGCTCGAGTTCCTGCTGGTATTGCTCGATCAGCAAAACCAGGGCGTCGCCGTTTGCCAGGCAGACGTCGCGCCACATCACCGGATCGCTGGAGGCAATGCGGGTGAAATCGCGAAAGCCGCCGGCAGCATAGCGGAAAATTTCTTCGTGGTCGTTCAGGCTCGACAAATGATGTACTAGCGCGTAGGCGAGCATATGCGGTAAATGCGAGGTCGCAGCAAGCACCTTGTCATGATGCTCGACGCTGAGGTATTCCATGATGGCGCCACAGTGTTGCCACATCTGATCGACTACTTCGACGGCATCCGCGGCGGTCTGCTGCAGTGGCGTCAGAATGACGCGACGACTCTGGTACAGGCTCGCAAATCCTGCTTCGACGCCGCTTTTTTCGGTCCCGGCAATCGGATGACCGGGCACGAAACGCGCAAACAGGTCACCCAGTTCAGCCCTGGCCTGGGACACAACCGAGCCTTTGGCGCTACCGACATCGGTAATCACGGCATCGAGTCGAACGCTGGATTTGAGCTCGCCGAACACCTGTCGCATTGCGCCGAGCGGCACCGCTACGACAATAACATCTGCATCAGACACGCAATCCGCGATGGTCGTCGCGTAACGATCGATGACTCCGAGCTCGACGCCTTTTTCCAGATTTTGGCGGTTGCGGCCATAACCGACCACTTGCCCGACTGCAGCAGCCTGTTTCAGCGCCAGCGACAGCGAACTACCGATCAGGCCGACGCCGATAATTGCCAGCCTGTCGATCACAATACCGCTCCCAATGCCTGGTATAGCTGCTGCAGCTGGTCTTCAGTGCCGACGCTGATGCGCAGAAACTCGGGTATACCGTAGTTGGCGACAGGCCTGACAATAATCCCGCGCTGCAGCAAATCCTGGTAAATCCGCTCGCTGGAATCGCCGAAACGGACCGTCAGAAAGTTTCCCGCCGAGGGTATATACGCGATTCCCTGCTGCTCGAACCAGCGCTGCATCGACTGCAGGCCCGCGGCATTGCCACGGCGACTCCTGTCGACAAAGGCATCGTCGTCGAGCGCGGCCCGCGCCGCGGACAGCCCCAGACTATTGCCGTTGAACGGCTGCCTGACACGGTTAAACAGGTCGCAGAGTTCGGGGCTAGACAGCGCATAGCCGATGCGTAATCCGGCGAGTCCGTAAATCTTTGAAAAAGTGCGCGTGACGATCAGGTTAGGAAACCGATCGAGCCATTGCAGCGTATCCGGATACTGTTCGAGCTCGACATATTCGAAATAGGCTTCGTCGACGACGATTGCAATATGCTCGGGCACTGCTTCTGCAAACGCGCGCAGGGCGTCACTGCTTAACCAGGTTCCGGTGGGGTTGTTAGGATTGGCAATAAAAACGACCCGGGTTTTGTTTGTAATCAACTTAGCCATGGCTTCGAGATCATGGCCGTAGGGGGAGTCGCTGTCGCGATCGAGGGCGTCGGCGATCTTAGCCGTCGCTCCGCAGGCCTGGGTCACCATGCCATAAACCATGAAAGCGTATCGCGAAAACACCGCTTCGGTGCTGGCGTCGAGAAAACTGCGCGCGATCAGGTCGAGCACGTCGTTAGAACCGTTGCCGATGGTGATCTGGTTTTCATCGATAGCAAGCTTCTGGCCGAGGCGCTGTTTCAGGTAATAGGCATTGGCATCCGGGTAGAGTTCGATATGTTCGCTGGCCTGCTGCAGCACGCTCCTCGCCAGCGGCGAACATCCCAGCGGGTTTTCATTGGACGCAAGCTTGACGGCGTTGCTGATACCAAGCTCGCGTTCGAGCTCTTCGATCGGTTTACCCGGGGAATAAGGCTGCAATTGCCTGATTTGCAGCAGCGCGGAATCGATGACTGACATTAGAGTGAAGCTTTCGGATAAGAACCCAGTATCTTAAACAACGCAGCCTGATGTTTCAGCTCATTTAATGCCTTGATTACATCCTTGTCCTGCTGATGCCCGTCGATATCGATAAAAAACACGTAGGCCCATTTTCCGCCGTGCGACGGACGCGACTCGATTTTGTTCATGCTGATGCCATGATCGGCCAGCGGTTGCAGCAGGCCCAGCAGTGCGCCCGGAATATTGCGCGTCGAAATCAATAGCGAGGTCTTGTCGTTGCCGCTGGGATCGACATCCTGATCGCCGATGATCACGAAACGCGTGGTGTTATCCGACAGGTCTTCAATATTCTCATAACAGATCTTCAACTCGAACACCTCGACCGCCGGTAATCCGCAGATTGCGGCTGCATCGTCTTCGAGACCGGCCAGACGCGCGGCTTCGGCATTGCTGCTGACCGGAATACGCTCGATACCGGGGAAATTCTGATCGAGCCAGCGACGGCACTGCGCGAATGACTGTTGATGAGAATAAATATGTTTGATCTTTGTGACATCCTGCTTGCCCATCGCCAGGTGGTGGTGAATGCGTATTTCAACTTCACCGCAAACCTTGAGATTGGAGTCGATGAACATGTCCAGGGTGTGGCTGATGACGCCCTCGGTCGAGTTTTCCACCGGCACCAGGCCATAGTCGGCATGACCGGATTCCACCGAGTTGAATACGTCCGGAATGCTGCTCATCGGCACCGTAGAAACCGAATGGCCGAAGTGCTTCAGGGCAGCGCTCTGGGTGAAAGTACCTTCGGGCCCGAGATAGGCAATTTTCAGCGGTTGCTCCAGCGCCAGGCAGGCCGACATGATTTCGCGAATCAGGCGCCCCACTTCGTCATCGCTGAGCGGCCCCTGGTTGAGCGATTTTAAGCGCTTGATGACCTGTGCTTCGCGATCAGGCCGAAAAAAATTGATACTTTCAGCGGCGTCGTCACTGAGTTCGCGTTTGATTTCGGCCACGTCGACCGCACATTTTGCGCGCTGGTTGAAAAGTTCCAGCAGCTGTTCGTCGATGGCGTCGATTTTTTCGCGTAGCCTGTCCAGCGCATCGTCATTCATGGATGCATCAGCCGTCGGCTTCGGTGGCGTCTTCGGTGTTGTCTTCGGGGTCGTCATCGACGCTCGCTGCAACCGCCTCGATTTGCACCAGTTGCTCGTTTTCACCAAGCCGAATCAGGGTAACGCCCTGGGTATTGCGGCCCAGAATTGAAATATCCTCCGCTGGCGTGCGCACCAGGGTACCGCTGTTACTGATCAGCATAATTTCTTCGTCACCCATGGTTTTGATCGCGCCGACCACGGCGCCGTTGCGTTTTGAGGTCTGAATCGAGATCACGCCCTGACCGCCACGGCCCTGCACCGAAAAATCGCTGACGCGGGTGCGCTTGCCGTAGCCATGTTCGGTGGCGAACAAAATCTGGCCCTGGTCGGAACTGACCGCGATCAATGAAATGACTTCGTCGCCAGCCTTGATCTTGATGCCGCGCACACCGGCGGCGGTGCGGCCCATCGCGCGTACGTCGTTTTCATCGACGCGAATGCCTTTGCCGGCACTGGTAAACATCATTAAATCAGAATTGCCGTCGGTCAGCTGAACCCCTATCAGGCTGTCTTCGTCGCGCAGGTCGAGCGCGATAATGCCATTTGCGCGCGGCCGAGAAAAATTCGACAGCGAGGTCCGTTTGACCTTACCGCTCGCGGTTGCGAAGAAAATAAACTGATCCTCGGGGTACTCGCGTACCGGCAGGATCGCGGTGATGCGCTCATTTTCCTCGAGCGGCAGTAAATTAATCATGGGTCGACCGCGCGAAGTGCGGCTGCCAATCGGTAACTGATAAACCTTTTGCCAGTAAACCTTGCCGCGCGTGGAAAAACACAGCAGCGTGTCATGGGTCGATGCGGAAAACATTTGCTCGACGAAGTCTTCATCCTTGACCTTGGTGGCCGCCTTACCGCGGCCGCCACGTCGTTGCGCGGAATAGGATTCAAGCGGTTGCGCCTTGGCGTAACCTAGATGCGAAATGGTGACCACGACATCTTCTTCGCTGATCAGATCCTCGACCGTCAGGTCGGAATGATCGATCAGGATCTCGGTCCGCCGGGGGTCTTCGAATTCCTGTTTGACTTCTTCGAGTTCGCGCCGGATTTCCTGTTTGAGGCGTTCGTCCCGATTCAGGATATCGAGCAAGTCTTCGATCTTTTCGAGTATTTCGCGGTACTCGGCGATAATCTTGTCCTGTTCCAGACCCGTGAGCTTGTGCAGCCGCAAATCGAGAATCGCCTGCGCCTGTTTCTCGGTCAGGTGATACTGCTCGCCAACCAGCCCGACGTCTTCACCGATACCCTCGGGCCTCGAAGATGCGGCGCCGGTACGCTGTAGCATTTCCGTGACCACGCCCGGGGACCAGGCGGTTTCGAGCAAGGCCACCTTGGCGACCGCCGGGCTCGGGGACTGTTTGATCATTGCGATAATTTCATCGATGTTGGACAGGGCGACGGCAAGGCCTTCGAGCAGATGAGCGCGGTCGCGCGCCTTACGCAAATCGAATATCGTGCGACGTGTCACGACTTCGCGGCGGTGCAGGATGAAGGCTTCGAGGATCTGCTTGAGGTTGAGCAGACGTGGCTGGCCGTTGACCAGGGCCACCATGTTGATGCCGAACACGTTTTGCATCTGGGTCTGCTTGTACAGATTATTCAGAATGACATCGGCAATCTCGCCACGGCGCAGCTCGATCACCATGCGCATGCCATCCTTGTCGGATTCGTCGCGCAACCCGGTGATGCCTTCGAGTCGTTTTTCCTTGACCAGTTCGGCAATCTTTTCGAGCAGTCTCGCCTTGTTAACCTGGTACGGCAATTCGGTGACGATAATGCTTTGCTTGCCTGACTTGTCTTCCTCGTAATGGCTCCTGGCGCGCAGGTAAATCTTGCCCTTGCCGCCACGGTAGGCTTCACGAATACCCCGGGCGCCATTGATATAGCCGGCGGTTGGAAAATCCGGCCCCGGGATACACTGCATCAGTCGCTCGATGTCCGACTCGGGTTCGTCTACCAGCAGAAGACAGGCGTTGACGACTTCACTGAGGTTATGCGGTGGAATATTGGTCGCCATGCCAACGGCGATGCCGGAAGAGCCATTGATCAACAGATTCGGGACCCGCGTCGGCAATACCACGGGTTCGTGTTCCGATTCGTCGTAGTTCGGCAGGTAGTCGACGGTTTCCTTTTCCAGGTCCGCCAGCAACTCGTGCGCAATCTTCGACATGCGCACTTCGGTGTAGCGCATCGCCGCGGGCGAATCACCGTCGACCGAGCCGAAGTTGCCCTGACCGTCGACTAGCATGTGTCGCATCGCAAAAGGTTGCGCCATGCGCACGATGGTGTCATAAACCGCGGTGTCGCCATGCGGGTGATACTTACCGATAACATCACCGACCACGCGCGCCGATTTCTTGTAGGCTTTGTTGTAGTCGTTACCGAGCACGCTCATTGCGTAGAGCACGCGTCGGTGCACCGGTTTGAGGCCGTCGCGCACATCGGGTAAGGCTCGCCCGACGATGACGCTCATGGCATATTCGAGATACGATTGACGCATCTCGTCTTCTAAATTGACAGGAAATACTTCCTTGGCGATATCAGCCATAAAACTAGAAACTCAACACTAAGAAATGACGCAGGAATGATTCATTTTCGATCTGCGGGATTTTATCACAGACCACGGGGTCAGGACTACTGCTAAGATCGCCTCTCCAGCGCGAAAATAAACGGATTTACGGGTTTTTGCCGCCGAACAGTACAAAAGGCCGAGCGTGCGTGATGAATGCTGCATTTTCCATTTTAAGTCGCGTCCAAATCTTGTAAGGTTCGGCTATGCAGCATCGATATCAAATCATCCAGGCCGACTGGACGGTCACGGTGAATCCGGACTTTGAAGTCTTGCGCGATTTCGCCGTCGTCGTCGAAGACAACCGTATCCTGATGCTGATCGCGAACGATGAAATTGCCGAACTGCCCTGTTACGCGGAGGCCGAAATCATTCGCCTGCCGGGATGTGCTCTGCTACCGGGGCTGATCAACAGTCATACCCACGCGTCGATGAGCCTGTTGCGTGGTATGGCCGACGATTTGCCGCTCATGGAATGGCTGACCGAACATATCTGGCCCGCCGAGGCGCGCTGGGTCGATGCCGAATTTACCGCCGATGGCTTCCGCCTGGCGGCCGCCGAAATGATTCGTTCGGGCACCACCTGCCTCAACGACATGTATTACTTTCCGGACGAAGCCGCGCGCTGTGCGCAGCAGATGGGTATGCGCGCCGTGATCGGCCTGATCGTGCTCGACTTTCCGAGCGTGTGGGCGCAGGACGCCGATGAATACCTGCATAAGGCACTCGCGGTGCACGACGAGATACGCGAACTGTCCCTGGTCAGCAGCGCCTTCGCGCCGCATGCACCCTACACGGTTGCAGACGAGCCGTTGCGGCAGATCGCGATGTACAGCAGTGAACTCGACCTGCCGGTGCACATGCACGTGCATGAAACCGCGAGCGAGGTCGCCGAAGCCCAGCAAAAAACCGGTCAACGTCCACTCGAAAGGCTGGATCAGCTCAACCTGCTGAATCCGAATCTGATCGCGGTACATATGACCGAACTCAACCAGTTTGAGATCGAACGCGTGGCCGAAGCCGGCGTCAATATTGCCCATTGTCCCGAATCCAACCTGAAGCTGGCGAGCGGAATATGTCCCGTTGCGGCGCTGCTCGATCAGGGCGTCAACCTGTGCCTCGGTACCGATGGCGCCGCGAGTAACAACGATCTCGACCTGCTCGGCGAAATGCGCACCGCCGCGCTGCTGGCCAAGGGCAGCAGCGGTAACGCCAGCGCCTGCACCGCGCGCCAGGCGATCGAGATGGCAACCATCAATGGCGCCCGCGCGCTGGGGCTGGCGGATCAGATCGGCAGTATCGAGGCCGGCAAGAAAGCAGACCTGATCGCGCTCGACCTTGCCAGCCTCAATACCCAGCCGCTGTACGACCCGG
>CAMYML010000060.1:0-15195 GCA_947259305.1 uncultured Gammaproteobacteria bacterium
GTGCCGACGCCATCGGTGCCTGAAACCAGTAGCGGATTTCGATAGCGCTCTAGCGGCAGTTCGAACAGGCCGCCAAATCCGCCGATGCTGCCGACGCAGCCCTCCCGCCGGGTGGATTTTATGGCAGGTTTGATGCGTTCCACCAGTTCGTTGCCGGCGTCGATGTCGACGCCGGCTGCACGATAATTCAAAGATCGCTCGGGATTCATGGTTTGTTAGTTCAGGAAATAATATTGGTGTGCTATTTTACACGCCTTAAATTTAAAAGTCCGTGCCAGAGAATAGATAAACTAATGAAGTTGCTAAAAGTTGTGCCCCTGCTGCTTGTCCTGACCTGTGCCTCGCTGCCGGCCGCGGCGGTAGTCGTCGAGGACCTGTTCACGGTCGAATTACCCGTCGCGGATCAAACCACGAGTTTACGGCTGGAATCTTTCAGCCTGGCTTTCAAACAGGTCGTCGTCAAGGTTAGCGGGTCGGATGACGCATTGCGCAGTCAGGCCTTCGAACGCCCGATCGAACGCAGCGCGCGCTATGTCAAGCAGTTCCGTTATATCAACCGCAGTCAGCAGGGTGACGAGGAATACGACGCCGGCCGTCTTTACCTGCGCATCGACTTCGACCAGCAACTGATTGAAAGCCTGTTGCGTGAAAACAATTTCCCGGTCTGGGGACGCGAGCGGCCCAGCAGCCTGCTGGTAATTTCCTACGATGTGAATGAAAACATAAAGCTGGTGTCGGAAGATGCGACGCCCGATCTGATTGAATCCCTGGATCAGGCAGCCTCGATTCATGCGGTGCCGGTATTGTTTCCGTTGATGGACCTGGAGGATATCGCGCTGTTGAAGATCCGCGATATCGTTTCGCGTGAATACGAAAATATTAAAACCATGGCACAACGTTACGCACCCGATGCGTTACTGGTCGGGCAGATTGTAGGTCGTAGCGGCCAGGGTTGGTACGGCGACTGGGAGGTGCGTTTCGCCGATCAGATATTCAAGTGGAAACACGAGGCGTCCTCGAAAAAAGCCGTCATCGATCAGGTGATCAAACATCTGGCGAGAATTCTGGCGCTGGAGTACGCGCTGGAGGATCATCGGCGAGTCGAGCAGTCACTGCTGCTCAGCGTTTCCGCGCTCGATGGTATCGAACGCCTGATCTCGGTGCAGAAATATCTGAAATCGCTGAATGTTGTCGAAAACGTGCGCGTCGCGACGATTAATGGCGACGTTGTGACTTATCGCCTGAAGTTACGCAATGATCCGGAGGATCTGCAGCGGCTGATCGAGTTTGGCGAGGTGCTGGAGCAGGAAGACTTTCCACAGGTCAGTACCACGGGCGAAGAGCAGATAATTTTAAACTACAGCTATGTCGGCCGTGGAGTGGGTAATTAAACAGATCGCCTTACCGCTTTCACTCGATCGCCAGTTCAGCTTTGACAATTTCGTTTCCGATCAGGCCGAGTTAATCGTCGCCAGCCTGAAAGCGCTGGTGCTGGGGGAGGGTGAATCCCAGATCGGGCTCTGGGGTAGCGCGGCCAGCGGCAAGTCGCACTTACTGAATGCAAGCGCCGATTTCGCACGCCAAAATGGAGTAGTGCTGCAGATATACGATGCCGTTCAGCTGCAACAATGCGCCGCGTCGGAGTTTGAGGGTTACAGCGATTGCGATGTGCTGGCGATCGATAATCTTGACGCGATTGCCGGCAACCCGGAATGGGAAGCGTGTTTTTACCAGGTTATCAATCGCTGCCGCGACGGCGACTACCGGTTTCTGTTTGCGCTGACCGATAAGCCCGACGACTTGCAAACCCGGCTGAATGATTTCCGCTCGCGCCTGCAATGGGGGCTGATGCTGCAATTGCCGTCCGGCGGCGATGCCGAAATTCGTGAAATTCTGCGGCGCCGAGCCGGCCTGCTCGGTATCGAACTCTCGGCGGAAGTGATTTCTTACCTGATGACCCATTACCCGCGCGACCTGTCAGCACAAATGGCCATCCTGCGCCGGCTCGACGAAACTTCTTTATCGCATCAACGCAAGGTGACCATACCGCTGGTCAAAACGGCGCTGCTCGAGCAGGCGGACTAGCCCGCGGCCTGGGCTAGGAGTTTCGAGCCTGCAGTCCAAGGTAGCGCGCAAAATAGATGCTGGCCAGAAACAGCGTCATGCTTGAAATCGTGGTGCCGAAAGCATAAACCCGCAGCGCGGGATTCGATACCAGCTCACTGATACCAATGCTGAAATATACCATGGTCATGAAACCGACCCATTTGTAGGTATAACGGCGCGAGGAAAACAGGCCCCTGCCCGGAAGCAGTAACGCAACGGCCAGCAAAGCCGCCCAGTAAACGCTAATCCCCGAGCCGGGCAGGAACAGGCTTAACTGGAAAGCGAGCAGGCTGATCCAGGACAGCAGGCAGATGAATTTCAGCGGGTGCAATGCGTTTCCCGTTGGCGTCAGGCCAGGCTGCAGGCAATGTCGGCGACGCGTTTGCCGAGCGCCCTGCAGGCGGCGGTTTCATGTTCGCTGAGCGCCTGGCCCTGCTGGCCCGCAACGTGGCTGGCGCCGTAGGGCGTGGCTCCGGTTCGAGTCTGGTTCAATGCCGGTTCGGAGTAAGGAATCCCGGTCACCAGCATGCCGTGGTGCAGCAGGGGCAACATCATGCTGGTCAGCACGGTTTCCTGTCCCCCATGCTGACTCGAGGTCGCGGTAAACACGCCACCCGGTTTGCCTATCATGCTTCCGGACAGCCATAGCCGACTGGTCTGGTCGAGGAAATACTTCATCGGCGCGGCCATGTTGCCGAAGTAACCCGGGCTGCCGATGATCAGCCCGGCGCAGTCCTCGAGGTCTGCGAGCTCGGCATAGGGTGCCCCTTGTTCTGGAATGCTGGCCACGTTTTGTTCGTTATTCGGGGAAACTTCGGGCAGGCTGCGCAATACGGCTTCGCAGGCCCGATTGGAATCGACGCCAAGGCTGATCTGCTCCGCCATGCCGGCGACGCTGCCGTGGCAACTATAGTAGGCGATCAGAATTTTATGCAATGATGTCGAGCACTCTGGTCGGCGGGCGGCCAATGATCGCCCTATCGCCCATGACTACGATCGGGCGTTGCAATAAGGCTGGGTGCTCGCAGATCGCTTCGATAATCTCTGCGTCGGATAAGCTGTCGTCATCGAGTGCGGCATCTTTGTAAACCGGCTCGGTAGTGCGCAACAGGTCGCGCGCGCCGAAACCGAGCATGGCGATGATGCGGGTCAGCTCCTGCACCGTCGGTGGTTCATCGAGATACTCTATTATTTCCGGGTGCAAATTGTTATCCTCCAGTAATTGCAGCGTTTCCCGAGATTTGCTGCATCTGGGATTATGGTAAATGACAAGTTTATCCTGATTCATTCCCTGGCTCCGCCGACAGAAACTGACGCTGTTTTACAATAACGTCGAAGCATTGGCAATAGTGGATTCGGAGGGATAATCCGAGGTCTCGGACAGGCTCGGGATTACGCCGACCTGAAAACCCTGAAAACTAGTCTATAATCTGGACCAAATGAGTAATATTTACATTAAAAACTTGCTCTAAAGGGTTGATCAATGTAGTCTTCTTGGCAAAATGGGCTACCCCAATTAGCAAGTACATATTTCTATAAAAGTTCTCGGAGAATATAATAGATGAAACCAACAGAACTCCTTAAGGCAGCGGCTATTGCCGTTTTGACCTCAGGCCTGATCGTCGGCTGTCAGCAAAGTTCAACTGACGATATGATGACCGAAACCGCAATGGAAGAAGAATGCCAGGGCGCAACTCCTGAAGTCCGTAACGCAATTTATGCCGCGAAGCTGAAAAATGCGCGCGCCAGAAACCTGGGTGCGGAATGGGAAGCAAACGCCAAGATAATCGAAGAAGCGGAGCAAGCTGCTGCCGATTGTGAAAACGTACGCGCCAAGATCCTCGCTAACAAGGCCGAAGATGCGGCAGCGGCAGCGATCGCAGCAATGCAGGCTGGCGAAACGATGGCGGTTGAGCCTGCCGACGACGGCTCAAGTACTGCAATGGCCAAGGACGAATCTCCGTACATCGGTGGTTATCTGGTGGTCAGTGGCGATAACCTGTGGAATATTTCCGGACAGGATACCATCTACGGCGATCCGTATATGTGGCCGCTGATCTATAAGGCAAACTCCGGTCAAATCAAGGATGCCGACCTGATATTCCCCGGTCAGTATTTCTATATTCCGAAGGCCAAGGGAGCCGACCGTGGCGCGGCTATCGCGCATGCGAAGAATCGCGGCGCCTGGACTCTCGGTGAAACCGAGGCATCCGACCTGGATTACCTGGCGCAATAAAACCAGGCAGATTCAAGAAGAAGCCCGCAACAGCGGGCTTTTTTTTGCCGACGTTTTATCGCGGCTGCTAATCGGCGAGGTCGGTTTCCAGATCCGGGGCGTTGATCCGAATTCCACTAAATTCAGTGCAGAACGGATCGATCCCGGCAATCTGTTTTTAGGTAACTCCCGAAATATTGAACTAAAGTCCGATTAAGCCCTCCTAACCGGGGATGACGGTGTTGATTATGTCTGAATTCATGAAACGTAGATTGCAGCTTCTGTTGCTGCTCCTGGTCATGCCGTTGTCGGTGCTGGCGGTCGATATGCCCCTGACCGATATCAATGGCAACAAGGTTAATCTGAAAAGCTACCTGGGAAAGTGGGTGGTGGTAAATTACTGGGCTACCTGGTGTCCCCCCTGCATTGTCGAAATGCCCGAGTTACAGTCTTTTCATGACGAGCACGTAAACAAGGACGCGATGGTTATCGGTATCAATACCGAACTGATCGGCAAGCAACAGTTGCGCAGTTTCCTGGAAGATTATTTCATCACGTATCCGATTGTTAGGTCAAAACCAACCCAGCAATCGGAGTTGGGGCTGATTCCGGGATTGCCGACTACCTTCCTGGTTACCCCAGAGGGTGAGGTCGTCGCGCGACAGGTAGGGCCGGTCACCCGCGATATGATCGAACAGTTCATGCAAAATTGGCAGTCGAAGCAAATCACAGCACAATAATCTGCGGTGCAAGTCCCTTAATTCCTGCTAATATTCATTAAAGAATTACACTAAGACTAAATCGTGACTAAACCCGTCTGTACCCTGGAAGGGATACTGGAAGCCCTGGTATCTCAGGATATCGTCGAGCAGGAGAAGGCCAGCATGGTCACCTCGCTGGTCTCCTCCCAGGACAGAAAATCCCTGCATCCCCTGGAAATCATCGCCGGCCGACAGTGGACTCACCATGCGGATTCGGAGCAGGTGCTGTCGCTCGATATGCTGACCGACTGGCTGGCCGAGCAGTCCGGGATAAGTCGCTACCATTTCGATCCGCTTAAAATGGATGTTGCCTCCTGCACCTCCATAATTTCCTATGCTTACGCGTCACGTTTCGGCATCCTGCCAGTCAAGGTAAGCGATACTGAAGTCGTGATTGCGGTAACCGATCCCTACAATCTCGAATGGATGGATGAACTGGATCGTATCGTCAATAAACCGATGACCACGGTGCTGGCAAATCCCCGGGAGTTGAAGAATTACCTGATCGAGTTTTACAGTGTCAGCAGGGCAATGGAGGGCGCCGGTAACAAGGGTCTGGGCGAATTGCCGGGCAATATCCAGAACCTCGAACAACTCATCGAGCTTGGCAAAGCCGGCAAGGTAGACGCCGAAGATCAGCACATTGTCAGTATTGTCGACTGGTTGATGCAGTATGCCTTCAACCAGCGCGCCAGTGATAGTCATATAGAGCCCCGTCGCGACCAGGGCAACGTGCGTTTTCGTATTGACGGTGTCATGCACCAGGTTTACGAAATCCCGGCCAACATTACCGCGGCGGTGGTCAGTCGTATCAAGATCATGGGCCGGCTCGATGTTGCCGAAAAACGCAAACCCCAGGATGGCCGCATCAAAACGCTGTCGCCCGACGGCGCCGAGATCGAGTTGCGCCTGTCGAGCATGCCCACCGCCTTTGGTGAAAAACTGGTTCTGCGGATTTTTGACCCGGAAGTGCTGGTCAAAAACTTTGCCGCACTGGGCCTCGAGAAAAAGGAATCCGATACCTGGAACGACATGATTTCGCGTCCCTTTGGCATCATTCTGGTAACCGGTCCGACAGGATCGGGTAAAACCACGACCCTCTATACCAGCCTCAAACAGCTGGCTACACCGGAGGTGAACGTGTGCACGATCGAGGATCCGATCGAACTGGTCGAGCCCAGTTTCAACCAGATGCAGGTGCAGCACAATATCGATCTGGATTTCGCCACCGGCGTCAAAACCCTGTTGCGTCAGGATCCGGATATCATCATGGTGGGTGAAATTCGTGATCGGGAAACCGCGGAAATGGCGGTGCAGGCCGCGCTAACCGGACACCTGGTGTTATCGACCCTGCACACCAACGATGCGCCTTCGGCGATCGCGCGCCTGACTGAAATCGGCGTGCCGTCATACCTGATTACCGCAACCCTGATCGGGGTGGTCGCGCAACGGCTGGTGCGTACGCTGTGCCCGCACTGCAAGCATGAAACCAGTTTTAATCTGGTCGACTGGCAAGCCCTGATCAAACCCTGGACCACTTCGCCCCCCGAAAAAATTGCCAGCGCCGAGGGTTGCCTCGAATGTCGGCAAACGGGATTTAAAGGTCGCGTCGGCATTTACGAAATGATGCCGCTGAGCGATACCCTGAAACAGGAAATCGACGATAATTTTGATTTGCTCAAGTTTCGCAAGACGGCGATCCGCCAGGGCATGAAACCGCTGAACCTGGCGGGTGCCCAAAAGGTGGCGCGCGGCATGACGACGATCGAAGAAGTGCTCAAGGTTGCTCCGCCACGCTACGATATTTAGCGCATCGGTATGAAAACGATAGCCACTATTTTGTTGGCGCTGTGGCTGGGAATATTACTACAGGCCTGCAGCGCTGGTGGGGATTCGGCGCAAGATCAAATCCGGAAAACGATCGAAGCGGGCGTCGAGGCTGCCGAAGCGCGCAGCTCCGCTGATCTGGGTGACATGATTCAAGGCGACTACCTGGACCAGAAAGGTTACAACAAGCAGCAGCTTACCGGTTTGTTGCGCGCCTATTTCTTTCGCCACAAGAATATCCACCTGTTTACCCGGATAGACGAAATTGAGCTGCTGGGAGAAACCCGCGCGCTGGTCAGGCTGCATGTGGCCATGGCGGGTAGCGTAATCTCCGATGTCGATGCGGTTTCCGCATTGCGCGCCCGCATATACAGCTTCGAGCTGCGTCTGATCAAGGATGGCGACTGGTTATTGCAGCATGCCAGCTGGACGCCCGCGAGCATCGTTGACCTGGAGTAGTGTATTCTCGACAAACCATGCTCGGTAACGGGAAAACCCGATGATCCAACGACATAGAACCAGGCTGCTGTTGGTCGCGCTACTGATTACGCTCGGATTGTATCTGGAGATTGCCGGGTGGTTCGACGCGGCACAGGTGCTTAATTTCGCGCGCGGTTATGCGCAGCACTGGTGGTTGATCCTGATTCTGATCGCCGCGCAGACCGTACTGTTTACTTTTGCCCTGGCAGGTTCGTTGTTTCTGTGGATCGCGGCACCGCTTTATCCGCCTCCGGTCGCAACCTTTATCCTCGCCGCCGGCGGCACCCTGGGTGGGCTCGGGGCTTACTTTTTCTCTGAATTCCTGACCGTTGACTGGAAACAGCGGATTGAAAGTTCGCGTAGCTATAAATTGCTGCACGCGCAGGATAATTTTTTCACCCTGTTCGCGATGCGCGTGTTCCCCGCGTTTCCACATTCCCTGGTTAATTACAGCGCGGGCATTCTGAATGCGAGGTTGAGCCATTTCATCGTTGCGGCAATTCTGGGAATCTCCATCAAGTCCTATGTCTATTGCCGCGTTATCTACAGCGCCGCCAGTTCGCTGTCGGTGGATGTTTTACTGGACGTCTGGATTCTTGGGCCACTGGTATTATTATCGGCGATGAGTGCGGGCGCGGTTTATGTGAACTACCGCCGGACAAGTAGCTGACAAACACACCCACTAGATCCTGGCCCCTGCGAGTGGCGCTTTACCGGCGCGATTGAAACCCCTGCAGGTATGGATTCGACTCACCCGGCGTGACCAGGACCTGATCGCAACCGTTAAATGCGGCAAACGACAGTATTTCCCGCTCGAATGCAGCGCTGAAAGCCTCGTCAACCCTATGTTCGACGTGCAGGGATTTAATTTCGAGCCTGCCTGTTGCCCGGTGCGCCTTGCAGTCGACGCGTCCCACCAGGCGATCGCGATACATGATCGGCAGGCAGAAATAGCCGAACTGACGTTTCGATGCGGGCAGGTAGCACTCGATCTGGTAGTCGAATTCAAACAGCTCCCGCCCGCGCTGACGCTGAATTACGGCGTTATCGAAAGGCGACAGGATGCGTACCTGTGCGCTGCTGCGTGGCGCCCTGGATTCGAGTAGTTCCGGGTCGATGTACAGCTGTGCGCCATTAGCGAGATCGACGGTGGTCAGCGATTCGTCTTCGATTCTCGCATCGAGCTGTCGTTTGACCGCCGCGCGCAGCTGCTGTCCCTTGCGCAGATAGGTCATTGAAACCAGGCTGGCGAATCCATGTGCGCGCAGGTTGCTGTCGATCAGATAGGCTGCATAGGCATCCAGGCTCGGCTGGCGGGTATCGACCCAGTCGGGTAAGACGCGTTCGGGCAGGTCGTATACTTTCTGGAAGCCCTCGCGTGAACTGACCATGAGTTCGCCTTGCATAAACAATTGTTCCAGCGCCTGTTTTGCCGGTTTCCATTCCCACCAGCCGTTACTGCGGTGATGCGGATCGGTAAAATCGCGCGCCCGCATCGGACCTTCAATCTCGATGCGCTTCAATATCTCATGTTGTAATTTTTTGTCGCAGTTTTCGAACCAGTTGCGCTCACCGTTCAGTTTTGCCATGCGCGGCAGGGCGAAGCGATAGTCGGACATCGGCATCCAGGCCGCGGCATGTGACCAGTACTCGAACAGCTTGCGTTCGCGCACCAGTCGATCGAGAAATTCTGGACGGTAGTTATCGACGCGGGACCAGAGTACGTGGTGATGCGCTCTTGCCACTACCGAAATTGTATCGATCTGCACGTAACCGAGTTGCTCGATCGCACGCAATGTAGCCTGTTTGCCACGCCCGAAAGGGTTCGATTTTAGCAGGCCTTGTCGCTCGAGTGCGATGCGCCTGAGTTTGCTCGCCAGGGACATTTCGTTCAGTCGGCTCGAGATTTCTGCTTGCGGATGGACAGAGTTTACTGCTTGAACCAGTTTTTGTGCAGGGCGGAGATCACTTTGTTGGGATACACGGTCTTGCCCAGGCTGCCATTGTAGCGCGCCAGTGCCCGCCCGAGATCATTGGGCTCCATATCGATGTAATAGCGCAATATGGTGCAGCCCATGCGCAGGTTGGTGCGGATCTTGAACAGGTTCTTGTCCGAAATTCCGATTTCGTTGAGCCAGAAAGGCATGACCTGCATCAATCCGCGCGCGCCCGAGACCGAGATTGCGAATTCGTCGAAGCGGCTTTCCACTTCGATCACCGCGAGCACGAGTTCGGGTGCGATATCGACCCGTTTGGCTTCGTAGTGAACCTGTTTGAGCAATTGAATGCGCATTGCAGGACTCGTAACAAACTGTTCCAGACGACGCGACATGTCGAGCAACCATACCTGCGCATCGAAGCGGTCCACAAAACCCGAATCGGATTCGATCGCTTCTTTTAGTAATTGTTTTAATGCGGGGTCGATTGATGCCTGTGCGGGCCCCTGCACTGGAAAGTACAGCAGTGGCAGTAGCAAAAATGCCGCGAACTGTTTCATACGGATGCGCATTAGCCTGGAAAAAGCCTTTCCAGAAAACCCGCCAGATCGTCGAGCGGCAATTCCTGGGCGCTGGCGTCGCGTCGACCCTTGTACTCGAATTGCTGCGCCGAAAGACCGCGTTCGCTGAAGACCACGCGGTGCGGGACTCCGATCAACTCCATGTCGGAAAACATGACACCCGGCCGCAGCGCGCGGTCATCGAGAAAGACGTCGAGCCCGCGGGCCTGGCATTTCTGGTAAAACTCATCGGCCGCCTGCTTGACCAGTTCAGATTTGTGATAGTTTATCGGGCAAATCGCGAGTTGGAACGGCGCCAGCGTAGAGGGCCAGATAATGCCATGCTCGTCGTGGTTTTGTTCAATCGCGGCCGCAACCACACGCGTGACGCCGATGCCGTAACAACCCATGAACGGATGCGTCGTCTTACCCTGTTCATCCAGTACGGTTGCCTGCATGGATTCTGAATACTTTTGACCGAGCTGGAAAATATGTCCGACTTCGATGCCGCGCAAAATCCTGAGTTGACCCTTGCCGTCGGGACTGGGGTCCCCGGCAACCACGTTACGCATATCGGCGGTCGCGGGTTCGGCGCAGTCCCGTCCCCAGTTGGCGTTGATCAGATGTTTATCGTCCTGGTTGGCGCCACAGACGAAGTCACTCAGCTGGGCGGCGCCGTGATCGACGAAGGTAGGAATCTCCAGTCCAATCGGCCCGATAGAGCCGATATCGACGCCGAGGAGCTTGATGATCTGTTCGCGTTGGGCCAGGCGCAAAGGGCTCGCAACGCCCTCGAGTCGCTCCGCCTTGAGTACGTTGAGCTCATGATCGCCGCGCAGTACCAGCGCCACCAGAGCGCCATCCTCGGCCTCGGCAATCAGGGTTTTCAGGCATTGTTGGGCTTTTACACCAAGGCCTGCGGCAAGATCGGCAATAGTGTGCATGCCGGGTGTGTCGACAGTTTCCATCGCGGCGCTTGGCGCGGCACGCTCGCCCGTCGGCGTCAGCGCTTCGACGGTTTCGATGTTTGCCGCGAAATCGCTCTGGTCCGAAAAGGCAATGGCATCTTCGCCGGAATCGGCGAGTACGTGAAATTCCTGGGAGGTGCTGCCACCAATCGCGCCGGAGTCAGCGCTGACTGCTCGGTAGTCGAGGCCGAAACGATCGAAAATATTGATATAGGCCTGATCCATGATGTCGTAGGAACGCTGCATTGCGTCCCTGTCGAGATCGAAAGAGTAGGCGTCTTTCATGATGAATTCACGCGATCGCATGACCCCGAATCGGGGTCTGATTTCGTCCCGGAACTTGGTCTGGATCTGGTAAAAATTGACTGGCAGCTGGCGGTAGCTGTTGACTTCCCGGCGAAAAATGTCGGTAACGATCTCTTCATGCGTGGGGCCGATGCAGGCGTCGCGTTCGTGCCGATCCTTGAGGCGCAGCAGCTCCGGGCCGAATTGATCCCAGCGACCGGATTCCTGCCATAGCTCGGCGGGTTGAAAAGACGGCATTAACAATTCCAGTGCCCCGGCGCGGTCCATTTCTTGACGCACGATTTGCTCGACCTTGCGCAGTATGCGCAGCCCCAGCGGTAACCAGCTGTAAATTCCGGCTGCATGCCGGCGGATCATGCCGGCGCGCAGCATAAGCTGATGGCTTACGATCTCGGCGTCTACCGGGGTTTCTTTAAGGGTTGCGAGGTGGAAACGGGAAGCTCTCATAGGCATTCAAACACAGCAGCGGTGCACCAGAAGTCGTTAGATTCGGCGCATTATAGAGATTCCACGAGTGGTTAACAGAAAATTAAGCGCCGCGACCGCTTATTGACAAAAACGTTCGACGTCGGCCTCTGCCTGCGTCCTGCGTTCCTCGATTTCTTCGGTCGTCATATAACGGCTACTGCCGTCCGTGTTTCTGAGCTTGATACGACTGCTGCTGCCGATGATCTTCAGGTCTTCCTGGGCGTTGTCACAGGCTATTTTAGCCTGATCTTCAGGCACTGCGCCGTCCTGGGCAGTGGTGTTGGTGGCGCCGCCACCGGCGGAGGACTTTGCGCTATCTGGCGCACCCAGGCGCGGCAGCGCCTTGCCCGGATTGCTCGGTGCAGACTGAACCCGGACGCCTTCGGTTTTGGCACTAACCGGGGGCGAATCACCATAGTGAACATTACCTTCCTCGTCGGTCCACTTGTGGATGGATCCCGCATTTAGCGACATCGAGGCCAGTAATACCAGGAAAATCGAATAGCGCATTTCTATACCTATCCTTGCTGCAATTTATATAGTTTACGAATCCAAAGAATAGTTGTCATCCAAATATTTACCATCTTTTTTTAATGTTGTCTCTTAATTTGGCGGCGAGATTCGGCGATTTCTCATCAATCAATTTTATCTCTCCTGTAGGTATTTATAAAAACAATATATAATGCTACCCCCGTTTAATGGGCCTACGCACTTCATGAGCGATCGCCGACTCAAGGTTTTCCATACCGTAGCCAGGCTTTTGAGTTTCACCAAGGCTGCCGAGGCCCTGCACATGACCCAGCCAGCGGTAACTTTCCAGGTACGCCAGCTGGAAGAATATTTCAATACCCGCCTGTTCGACCGCACCCACAACAAGGTCAACCTGACGCCAGCCGGAGAACGGGTGTCCGAATTCGCCGAACGCATCTTCGACCTCTATTCCGAGATGGAAAATTCGGTGCGCGATTTAACCGGCGAAATCAGCGGAGCGTTGACCATCGGGGCAAGCACGACGATTGCGGAATATATGCTGCCGGCGTTGCTTGGTGAATTTAAAAACCGCTACCCCGATATCAATCTGCGGCTCAAGGTTTCAAATTCAGAAGGCATTGTTTCGATGGTAGAGCATAACGTCATCGATCTCGGTGTTGTCGAGTCGCCGGTTAGTAACAAAAACCTGATCGTGGAGGTATGTCACGACGATCAGCTGGTGGTGATCGCCGCCCCGGAGCACGAGCTGGTCAAACGCGGCGGCAAGGTGAAGGCAACCGATATCGCCAGGTATCCGTTTGTCAGCAGGGAAGAGGGATCGGGCACCCGGGACGTGATTACGCAGTACCTTATCGACGAAAATGTCAATCCGAACGAAATGAACTTCTGTCTTGAACTCGGCAGCCCGGAGGCGATCAAGGGCGCCGTCGAAGCTGGCATGGGCATCACCATAATTTCCCGGTCGATTATCAACAAGGAACTGAAACTGAATACACTTTGTGAACTGCAGCTCGATCCGCCGTTGAGCCGTCCCTTCTCGTTTGTGCGTCAGCGCCAGAAATTTCGAGTCACGGTGATGGAAGAGTTACTCGAGTTTGCGCAGTCTTATTTCAAGAAATATGCTTAAAATAGATTCCCGGTTTTAGTCGCATCCTGTTACGTCATGTTTGATATTTTACAGCAGTGGTATCACCGCCATTTCACCGATCCGCAGACGGTGATCTTCGCTTTTATCCTGATTGCCGGCGGACTGCTGGTTTTCGTGCTCAATACGCATTTGATGCCGATCCTGATCGCCATCATTATCGCTTACCTGGCCGAGGGCATGGTGGCCTGGTTGCATCGGGTCAATCTGGGACGAACGGTGGCGGCGAGTATCGTCACTGCGCTCATGATAACCGCGATAATTCTGACGTTTTTTGTATTGCTGCCACTGTTGTCGAAGCAGGTCAGCGAATTGTTTCGTGAAATGCCAATCATGCTCGGCAAGGGACAGCAACTGCTGCTGCACTTGCCAGAGCAGTATCCCGACTATGTCTCGGCTGAACAGATCAAGGAAATTCTGGCCCTGGCGCGTGCCGAGCTGAGCTCGATGGGGCAGCGCGTGGTGACGATTTCCCTGTCCTCCGTAGTTGGCGTTATCACCTTTCTGGTTTATATGATTCTGTTACCGTTGATGGTGTTTTTCTTTTTAAAGGACAAGACCATCATACTCAACTGGCTCGCCAATTTCCTGCCCGAGGAGCGTCGGTTGTTGCGTACGGTCTGGGCGGAACTGGACGTCAAGATCGCCAGCTACGTACGCGGCAAGGTGATCGAGGTGTTAATCATCTGGATAGCGACGTATATTGCGTTCGCGCTGATGGGTATGAATTACGCGATGTTGTTGAGCCTCGTGGTAGGTTTGTCGGTAATCATTCCCTATGTCGGCGCCACGGTCGTCACCATACCTGTCGCCCTGATTGCATTCTTCGAGTGGGGTTTCACTTCCCAGTTTGGCTGGTTGATGGCAATTTACGGTTTTATCCAGTTTCTGGACGGCAATTTGCTGGTGCCGCTGTTGTTTTCGGAGGTAGTCAATCTGCATCCCGTCGCTATTATCGTGGCGGTCGTATTTTTCGGCAGCGTATGGGGCGTTTGGGGGGTGTTTTTCGCGATTCCGCTGGCGACCCTGATCCAGGCGATTCTCAAGGCCTGGCCGTCCGAGGATCTCATCGCCGAATAGGCGTCAATTTTTTGTACATTCAACGCAGTCTTTTATACCATACGCCCCTTGATAAACCACGGGCAGCAGAGGTCATCCATGTTTAAAGGCAGTATCGTAGCATTGGTCACGCCCATGCTGGGTAACGGCGATGTCGATTACACCCAGCTCGAGGCGCTGATCGACTTTCATGTACGCGCGGGTACCGCAGCCCTGGTTATCGCCGGCACCACCGGTGAATCGGCTACGCTGAGCCCGGCGGAACATTGTGATTTGCTGCAACGCAGCTATGAAATCATCGCTCAACGTTTGCCAATGATCGCCGGCACTGGCGCCAATTCCACCGCGGAAGCTATCGAACTGACCAGTTGTGCTCACAAGAGCCGGGCCGCAGCGGCTTTGCTGGTAACCCCTTACTACAACAAGCCGACACAACAGGGCCTGGTGCTGCATCATAAGGCGATCGCGGAAGCGGTCGATATACCGCAGATTCTGTATAACGTACCGGGTCGCACAGCCTGTGATATGCAGGCCGATACCGTCGCCGAGCTGGCCAAAGTCAGCAATATTATCGGCATCAAGGAAGCTACCGGCAGCATGCAGCGGCTGGCCGATATCAAGCGCCAGGTAAGCGACGACTTTTCCCTGTTGACCGGGGATGATTCGACCACCTGCGAATTCATTTTGAACGGCGGCCATGGCGCGATATCGGTTACCGCTAACGTGGTGCCCGCGGAAATGGCCAAGATGTGTCGCCTCGCGCTGGAGGGCAAAGCGGCAGAGGCACGTGCGGCGGACGCGGAAATCGCGGACCTGCATCGTTTGCTGTTTGTCGAATCCAATCCCATCCCGGTTAAATGGGCGGTTTCTCA
>CAMYML010000060.1:15207-17237 GCA_947259305.1 uncultured Gammaproteobacteria bacterium
TTGCCAATGACCGTGCTCGCCGAGGAGCATCGGCAACCTCTCAAACAGGCATTGATTGCCTGTGGGGCATTATGAATAGTTTCCGCGGCGCCGTGCTGCTGCTGGCCATTGTCGTGGGTGGTTGTCAGAGCGGTGGCGATTTGCGTTATCTCGATGCCTCGGTTGGTGGTCGCCTGGAGTTACCGCCGGATCTGATCGAGCGCGAATCCGAATCAGGATTCGAGTTGCCCGAAACTTTTTCCTGTGATGACAATACCGCACGTAACAAGGTGCCAGTGCTCGCCAACGTGGAATCACTGCGGATCGATGGTGGCGAGAATTTTTACTGGCTTAGCACCGCCGAGCCGGTCGATAACATTTATCAGCTGGTAAAGAATTTCTGGGCCTTCGAAGGATATCGCCTGACCGTGGATGAACCCATTATCGGGGTCATGCAAACCGAGTGGATCTTGAAGGAAGTGGGTAGTACGGAGAAAAGTAGTAACTGGCTCTTACGTTTGTTCAGCAGCGACGATTTATCCGCGATCCAGGACCAGTTCAGAACCAGGATAGAGCGTGACCAGCGGGGCGGGAGCCGGATCTATATCGCGCATCGTGGCGCCGAATATAATTACGTGCTCGACTCTAACGCAAGAGGCAGACCGCCGAATGAAACTGCTAGCAAAGATAACCAGTGGCGTGTGCGTCAACCCGACCCCGAACTCGAAATCGAGATGCTGTCGAGATTGATGATTTACCTTGGCTTGCAAAGGTTGCAGGTAGATCAGCAGCTGGCGCAGGTCAGGCTTTTTAAGCCGCGTTCGTTGATGCAACTCGATACCGAGGAGAAATCACCCTATCTGATAATCAAGGATCCTTACCATATTGCCTGGAACCGGGTTTATCACAATCTCGAGCGCCTGAACTTTGAAATCGTGAGCACACAGTTCAAGGAAGGTCTGGTCAAGGAAGTCGGCAGTTTTGTCGTTAAAATCAAGGTCGCCGAACCGAAGAAGAAAGCTGGTCTTTTTTCCCTGGGTTCGGCGAGCGAGCCCAAGGAGCGGCAGATAGTGCTGATTTTGTCCGAAGAAAACCACGAGCTGACCCGCGTAGAAATCGAGACGGAGAAAGGAGAAATAGATACTTCTTTCGAAGGTGCCGAGTTTCTGAGCCTGTTGCATCGGCAAATTAAGTAGCAGATATGAGAATTGCATCGCTGGGTAGCGGCAGCCGAGGCAACGCAACCCTGGTACAACACCGCGATACTACCTTGCTGGTGGACAACGGTTTTTCGTTAAAACAGTTTACCCAGCGATTGCTGCGGCTGGAACTGGAGCCGCATAGTATCGATGCGGTACTGCTAACCCATGAGCACGGTGACCACAGCGGTGGGGTGCAGCGGCTCTGTGCCAGTCACGGGATACCACTGTGGACCGCTGTGGGCACCGCACGTGCTGCCCTGCCACCTGATTTCGAGTATCACAGCCTGGTCGCAGGTCAAAGCATAACGATCGGGGAAATCGAAGTGTTACCGGTTACGGTGCCGCACGATGCCAGCGAACCGCTGCAGTTTATTTTTCACCAGCTCGATAATGGGCGGCGCCTCGGCCTGTTGACCGATACCGGCCATATCACCAGTCATATCGTCGAAGCCTTTAGTCGGCTCGATGGCTTGCTGCTGGAATTTAACTACGATCCTGAAATGCTCGAAAATGGACCCTATCCGGATATGCTCAAGCAACGCGTGGGCGGTAACCATGGGCACCTGTCCAATCAACAGTCGCTGGATTTGCTGCGTCAGATCGATACTGAAAAACTGGTCTGCCTGATTGCCGCGCATATATCGGAAAAAAATAATGCACCCGGCATCGTCGACAAGCTGATTCGACAACTGGATGATGTTCCGGCCCCGGTGCTTGCCAACCAGGAAGCCGGTTTCGACTGGATTAGCATTTAGCGCGTTGCTTGCCAGTTTTCGGAGCGAAGTGAGGATCAGGAATTCAGGCTAGTCCGCCTCGGTTTCCTTGTCATATTCGATCAGGGCATAGGCC
>CAMYML010000061.1 GCA_947259305.1 uncultured Gammaproteobacteria bacterium
CGATTGCCCGGCCCACGGGCTGAGGTCGATCTGGTTGACAGTATTCCCCGCGGCCAGCCAAAGCAGGTGGATCGGGATCCAGATCAGGTTGATGATGAGGAACTTGAGCAGGGTCTCGGCGACCAGAGATTCGGGCAACAGGGCAAAGCCGCTGAACCAGGTCAAATTCACGGCATAAGCCTTGGGATTTATGATCTGCAGTATTAACGCGTCGCGTATTCCCGGGATTTTCTCGGCATGAATAAATGCAATTTTCCTGCCGGCGAAGGCGATGCGGGCAGCGATGTAAAGCAGGTATAGCGCCGACATCAGCAGCAGGGTATTTCGCGCCCAGGTAATCGCGAGAACGATTGCCGCGAGACCGGAAACTACGATCAGCGCCACCAGGTTGGTGCCGATACACAGCCCCGCTACGTAACGCAGGCCGGCCCTGAAACCAAAGGCCGCGCCGACCCCGGCGGTCGACAGTACCCCGGGTCCCGGGGTGATCAGCAGCAATAAAACAGAGAAGGTGAAAGCAAGCATGGTGATTCAGTCTACCGTAATAGCGCGTCCAGGTGATGTGCGAATAATCGGATTCTGCCGATTCGTCAATTGTGAATGCTCGATGCCGTGAAGGCTGCGGGCAGTGAAAACATCCGCGGGATGACAGTATTGGCGTCATGCCGGACCCGGATGACGCTAAAGACGCTGCTCAGATTGCGGGCGGCAGGATATAATCGAAGCCCGCGGATAATTCAGAATCGGTTTATGGGATTGGACCTGTTGTTTAAATCTTTGCTCGGTGTGGGTATTTGTTTGCTGGCGTTCGGCGCCGCGGCGGACGAGTGGCAACCGCGTCGGCTGCTCGAATTCAGCCTCGACTCCTGCCGCGGCTGGGAGGCGAACGCGGCGCCGGCGCAGGGTTATAGCGACGAATCGGTCAATCGATCGGACATCAGGTTCCGCGAGACACGGATCGGCACCCGCTTTCGCCTGCAGGTGGAAGCGATGGCCAGGGTCGAGCTCGAAGTGATAGACCGCGGCGGCGGCCCCAGCCGGTTTGTCGGTTCGCTGTACAACAGTTTTGGCGATCCCCTGGTATTGGTGGCGCTGGATTCCAATTGCGTCCTGCAGGTCGCGCGCCAGATCAATTACTCCGAGCACGGGCAGGCGACCAGTATTGTCGCGCTCGATCAGGATCTGGCGCCGCAGGGAGAACCGGACTGGCTGAATCCACCGCTCGTACCTGTTGTGCCTGAAGCCGTAAAGCCGCTGAAACATCCCGGGGACGCGACCCCGCTGCGCGTCGGCATGGTGGATTCGGGCGTCAACTACCTGCTGCCGGAGATCAACCGGCGCCTCGCGCGCGATGACGACAAGCGGCTCATTGGCTACGACTTCTGGGACATGGATGACTTGCCCTACGACGCGAACCCGGTCAATTCCGGTTTTTTCGTGCAGCGCCACGGCACTCGCACCGCCTCGATATTATTGCGCGAGGCGCCGGGTATCGAGCTGGTTCCCTATCGCTATCCGCGGCCCGATATGTCGCGCATGCAGGCCCTGATCGAACACGCCGATGCCAACGGGGTCAGTATCCTCGGCATGCCGCTCGGCAGTAACCGGCTGGAAGACTGGGGCGCATTCGCACGCGGCGCGCGCGAACATCCGCACATGCTGTTCATCGTCTCGGCCGGCAACGATGGGCGGGATATCGACGAGCGCCCGGTTTACCCGGCCGCGCTCGACCTCGACAATGTACTGGTGGTGACTTCGGCAGACGATTTCGTGCGCCCGGCCGAGCGCACCAACTGGGGTCGGATCTCGGTCGACTACCTGCTGCCGGCGGAGCGCCTGGCGGCGCTCGATTACTCGGGCAAGGAGACCCGGGTTTCCGGCTCCAGCTACGCGGTCTCGCGTCTGACTGCGCTGGTCGCGCGCATGAAGATGGCACGACCCTATATGCGTGCCGCCGAAATCATCGCCGAGCTGCGAAAGCACTATGCCGACCAAAGCGAGGCTGCGCCCGACTGGGTTAGCAGCGGTTACATCGCGGATCCGCTGGCCGGCGCAAGGATACAGATAACGCCGCTATCGAAGCTTGAAATTGGTTCGCCAGAGACAGGAGCCGGTTTCACGCTGCCGCTCGAAGTGTTGGTGCTCGATCCGCGTTGGTCGGGGCAAAAGATCGAAAAGGCGTTGCAAACGGCCTACGATATTCTCGTGCAATGCAGCATCGTCGCCGGGAATATTTCGGTTCGTGCCGTCAGCGGCGACGAGTACCTGCGTGACCTCTCCACCGGCAGCGCCCGCACGCTGCTCGATGCCGCCAAAAGCGAACAGGTAACGATCGTGTTTGCGCGCGACACGCGCATGCAGGCGCAATTCACGGGCGAGGCCTTCGGCATCGCCAATACCCGCATGCGGCCGTGGCTCGCCAACAGCGTCTGGTTGATGCTCGATGTCGACGATCCCGGGATTGCGCTGGCGCACGAGCTTTACCACGTGCTCGCCAATGACGGCGCCCATGTCGAGACCGGCGCCAACCTGATGCAGGGCCGCACCCGACCCGACAGCACGGCGCTGACGCCGGAGCAGTGTCAGCGCGCCCGGGTCATCGGTCTCGCCAACGGGTTGATCAATTGAATGAAAATCGTACGACGCGCGTCAGCATCGGTAACGGGTTGCGCCCCCGGAGTATCCCTCGACCCTGCAGGTAAAGCCCGACTGCCACCAGCAGGACCAGCACGATGCCTGATCTGAACGAGAGCACCTGCAGTAAGGGGTATTGCTGCGACAGTCCCTTGATGATCGAATCCTGCAGCGCGAACAGCAGTAATGCGAACACGCAGAGCAGGATGACCGCGATCGGCCGGTGGCCAGGACTTAGTTTGTCGACTTCAGGCAACGCGAATTTTCAGCAGGCTTTCTCGTTGTCCGCCTGGCTAAACTGCGCGAGCATGCGCTCGCGTACCTGCCAGGCCTGGGTATCACGGTCGGCGTCGATAGCGTCGAGCGTCACCACCTGGCCCTGCCTGATTTCTCGGCGGATGCGGAGCTCGCTGGCGAGCCCGATCGGCAGGGCGCGCGCGGCAACGCTGGCCGCAGCCGGCATCAGTTTTCCCCAGACGGTGAAACCGCCTTCGCCATCGAGCATTTCGCCGGGCTGGAGGTCGCGTTTGGCAATGGCGACCACGTCACCGTTGAAGCATACCGGCGTGCCGGTCGGCTGGCCGCGCAGCGCCGCGCTTAAAATCGAGATATTGAGTTCGAGCCCGATCAGATGGAAGGGCTTGTACATAGCCGAGTAGCGCCCGCTATCGTCGGTATTCATACCGTACTGCCTGAAGCAGGCTGCGCTGTAGTCGTTGGGTGCCTCGAACACGCAGTAAACGCCCCAGCGCAGATCCCGGGGCACCGCTTCGCCGTCGCGCTCGAGGCTGGACACCACTTCGACCTGGCCGGAGAACTCGAGCTTGCCACCGGCGTTTGCCGGGCGCAACACCTGCGCCAGGTCGTCGGCGCCGCAGGGCGGAAAAGCCAGGCCATCGGTCGGCACCCGCAAGTTGGCGGCATTGGCGATCGCCGCCATCTCGATCGATGACTTGGTGCCGTCGAGGAATGAATTGAACATCTGGCTGCGCATGCCCGCGGCCGCGGCCTGTTCGGCGCTCAGCCCGTAATGCGACCAGACCGTGTCCGGGGTCGACTGGTGATAGTCTGGCAGATACTTGGTGCCTTTGCCGGCGGCGACGACTTTGAATCCGCAGCTGCGCGCCCAGTCGATCAACTCGATGGTCAGCGCCGGCTGGTCGCCGTAGGCCATCGAGTAAACCACGCCGGCCTGGCGCGCCTGCTGCGCGAGGTAGGGTCCGGCCAGCACGTCGGCCTCGACGTTGACCATGATCACGTGTTTGCCCTGTTCGCTGCACAGCAGGGCGTGTTTGATGCCGGCTGCCGGATGCCCGGTGGCCTCGACCACGACATCCACATCGGCGGCGGCGATCATTGTTGCGGCATCATCGGTAAAGCGGCAGCTGCTGATTCGTTCGTCTTCCCAGCCGACCTCGCGACAGCGGGCCTGCGCCGCCGCGGGCTCAAGATCCGCGATCGCGCTGACCACCAGGCCGGGTGTGGTCGGCACCTGCGAGAGGAACATCGAGCCGAATTTACCCGCGCCGATCAGCCCGACCCGAACCGGTTGATGCTCGCTGGCGCATTGCAGCAGTGATGAATAGAGATACATGGTGATTGCCTTGCGGTAGTGAGAATTGGGCGGCTTTCAGGCGACCAGCTCGTTTAGTGTATCGTCCTCGAGCGGCGCGATCGGGGTAAAGTCGCGATGCGCCACCCATTCAGGGCGCTTGAACTGGCGAATATGGTTGTCGACATGGCACAGTGACAGGTAAACGATAGTGCGATCCATTGGGCTAATATTGGGTGGGCTGGCGTGCACCAGCAGGCTGGAAAACATCAGCATCGAGCCGGCTTCCCCGGTTGGCGCAACGCAGCCGCCTTCCTGGTAAAGCCGGGTCACGGTTTCGCGGTCCAGCGTCCATAACGGATAACTCGTGGTTTCGAGGTCATGGCCGGCTTCGACGACACCATGTTTGTGGCTGCCGGGCAGGAATATCAGCGGCCCGTTGGCGGCGGTGACGTCGTCCAGAAAAACGGCGATGTTCATCGCGCGCGGCTCGGGCATCAGGTCGTCGCGCGCCCAGGTGCCGTAATCCTGGTGCCATTGCCAGACGTCGCCGTCGAATGCGGCCTTGGCGTTGACCTTGTACTGGTGCATGTAAACCGGGCCGTCGAGCAGCTGCATGACGGGATCGATCAGGCGCGGATGCGCCCCCAGTCGGCGGAATGCATCGTTATAGGTGTGCGCCGCGAAGGCGGTGCGCGCGACGCCCGATTTCTCGCGCCAGACTTCTTCGCGCTGCTGTTGATAAACGTCCAGGGCCGCCTGTTTGAGCACCGCGGCCTCGGCGGCGTTGAAGGCGTTGGGGAAAAACAGGTATCCGCTTTGTTCGAATTCCCGGATTTGTTGAGCGCTAAGCTGCATCGGCCTCGACCTGGTCATTGTGGATGTCAGGTCGGCATGTTACTCCTGATTGGAGAGTCTGCAAAATTCCGCCATTCGATAAGGCCTGTTCTTTTTCCCGCAAAACCCGAGTCAGGGGCCTGGCAGCAACGCCGGCGTAACCTTTGATGGCATTGCTGCAGTAACCGTAGAATAATGCGCGAACCGACTCAGCTGCGAAAAACAGCATTTAACGGAGACAGACATGGATAATCCACCCGCGGACGCGGCCGCGCGCAGGGCCGTTAGCCCACTGGTTTGTTACCAGGTCGATCAACTGCCGCCATCCAACCTCGCCCTGTATCAGCAGGCGCGTTCAGGCATGACCCGGGTTGCCGAGATCACGGTGCCGCCACGCGACGGCAAGACCTTCGAGGTGCCGGCCGGATGCTTTTTCCGCATCGTCAGCGTCGATGGACCGCAGGTCGGGGATCTGAACCTGTGGAATTCACAGGATCTCAGCGAACGTTTTTTCAGCGGCAAGACGCGGCAACTGCACGCCACCCACGTCAGCACCGGCGACCGCTTGTGGAGCACGCTGCCCGGCTTGCGGCCGCTGGCGACGATCACCTATGACAGCCTCGACTGGTACGGCTGGGACGATGACGGCGGCGGCGTGCACGACGTGATCGGCACGCGCTGCGATCCTTACACCAATTACATGCTGCAGGGGGTAGACTATCATCATTGTTGCCATTCCAACCTGACGCGCGCGCTCGCGGCCGCGAAAGACATGCCCTTAAACGAGGCCGAGCTGCAGGTGCACGATGTCATGAACGTCTTCATGTGCACCGGGTTCACGCGTGACACACACCAGTATTTCATGAAGGCGAGCCCGGTGCGTCCCGGGGATTTCATCGAGTTTTTCGCCGAGATCGATTTGCTGGGGGCCTTGTCGACCTGTCCCGGCGGCGATTGTGGCAGCAGTCATTCCGATGACAGCACGCCCTGTTATCCGCTCAAGGTCGAAATTTATGAGCCGGCAGCGGGTGCGCTGCAGGGCTGGACTTCGCCTGAACGCAGCGCTTACTCGGGCAGGCACGGGCTATAGCATTTAAAACCGAAAAACTGTCCTCACATATAACTGGCACGCCACATGTGGCGACGATCAACGGGATCGGGATGCATGACGAAACAAAACGAAAATAAGTCGATTTCTGACGCGGTGAGCGACTTCATGCAACTGGAGTCGGCCGGCGGCATACTGCTGTTGCTCGCGGCCATCGTCGCCATGCTGGCTGCCAACTCGCCATTGTCCGGTTGGTATGACAGTTTGCTAGATACCCCGGTTTCGGTTCAGGTCGGGGCTCTCGCGATTAACAAGCCGTTACTGCTGTGGATCAACGACGGGCTCATGGCCGTGTTCTTTTTCCTGGTCGGTCTCGAGATCAAGCGCGAGGTCATGGAGGGTGAACTTGCCTCGTTTTCGCAAATCATTCTGCCGGGGATGGGTGCGCTCGGCGGCATGCTGGTGCCCGCCGCAATCTACGCCTGGTTTAACTGGCAGGACGAAATGGCGCTTGACGGCTGGGCGATACCGGTCGCGACCGACATCGCCTTTGCGCTGGCCCTGCTCGGTGTCTTCGGTTCGCGCGTGCCGACCGCGCTCAAGGTGTTTCTGTTAACCCTGGCGATATTCGACGATCTCGCAGCCATCGTTATTATCGCGCTGTTTTATTCGGGTGACCTGTCCCTCAGCGCGCTCGGGATCGGTGCCGCAGCCCTTACGCTCGGTATCGTCATGAATCGTATGGGCGTCTCGCGCCCGGCCAGTTATATTCTACTCGGCATCGTGCTGTGGATAGCCGTACTTAAATCAGGCGTGCATGCGACGTTGGCCGGGGTCTTGATCGCGTTTTGCATTCCGCTGCGCGATGGGGAAGGGCACTCACCCTTGCGCGAGCTCGAGCATGATTTGCACCGTCCGGTCGCGTTTGCGATTTTACCGATCTTCGCCTTCGCCAACGCCGGTCTCGCGCTGGGCGGCATGTCGACCGGTGACCTGGTGCACCCGGTGACCCTGGGCGTTATCCTCGGGCTGTTCGTCGGCAAGCCCCTGGGCATTATCCTGTTTGTCGGGCTCGCGGTATTGCTGCGTCTGGTGCAGCTGCCCGCCAATATGAGCTGGATGCAGGTGCTGGGCGCGGCCTGCGCCTGCGGGATCGGTTTCACCATGAGCCTGTTTATCGCCGGGCTTGCTTTCGAACACGGCGGCGGCGATTACTTTAGTGGCGATCGACTCGGTATCCTGCTGGGGTCGATCCTGTCCGCGGTGGCGGGATATCTGCTGTTGCATTTTAGTTTGCCGAAAACCGCGCACGCCAGTTGAACCGTTCGCCCGTGAGGGCGATGACAGGCGGGGTCTGCGATTGCGAACCCTGAATCACCCCTGTGGGCGTCATCGCGTGTTGACGTCATCTCGTTGCGGGACATTATTCTTGCTAATGTTTGCGCTGTCTTTAATATAAGGCTGTTGAGTCAATTGCATAGTGAGAAAATTCATGGATAGCCTCAATCAGCAGAGTTGCGAAGCCTGTCGCGCCGAGCATCATGCAGCTGCAGCGTGAATTCGATTTCAGAAATTTCGAACAGGCGATGGCCTTTTCCAATCGCGTCGGCGACATTGCCGAGGCCGAAGGGCATCACCCGGCGATTTTAACCGAGTGGGGCAAGGTCACCATTACCTGGTGGAGCCACAAGATCAGGGGCCTGCACAAGAACGACCTGATCATGGCGGCGCGCACGGACCAGGTTTACGAGGCATGACACGGCTTGCAATTCTATCGCTATACCCTGTTCAATACGCCCGTGGTCACCAGCCTGTTTCGCATCGCCGCGGGAATGGTACTGAAAATCCGCGGCTGGAAAATGCGCGGTGAGCTACCCGCTGTGCGCAGGTTTATTATCATTGCCTATCCACACACCAGTAACTGGGACGTGCCCTTGACCCTCTCTATCTGCCTTATGTTTCGGCTGAGAATTCACTGGATGGGTAAGTCGAGCCTGTTCCGGGGGCCGCTGGGGCCGGTCATGAAATGGCTGGGCGGTATTCCCATTTACTTAAACGAGTCACGCAACGTCGTACCACAGACTGTTGCAGCCTTCAATGATGCGGATGAGTTGATCGTCGTGATTTCTCCAGAGGCCAGCCGTGCCCACGTGCAGCAGTGGAAAACCGGTTTCTACCACATAGCCGTTGGCGCCGGCCTCCCAATCGTGCTCGGATTCCTGGATTTTGCCAGGCGCGAAGGAGGCTATTTAAACACGTTTTTGCCGACCGGCGACCTCGACCGGGACCTGCAGGAAATCAAGGTGCAATACCAGGGTATCAAGGGCAAATACCCAGAGCAGTCGGAATATTGATCGAGTTGGGATGAATTAATCATGCTTAACACAAAGTCGATCGCCGCAATCTTTATCGTCCTGATGGTGGGGCTGTCGAGCACGCGCGTGCTCGACGACTATGTCGACGATTACACCACCGACTCGATCAAGAATGCGGCACTGACTTACGCTACCGCCAGGGGCATCAACGCGCTGGTGTCGATGATGCAAAGCAGCGAGGTTCAGGCCGGAGTCGGCATCGTCTCCGGATCGATGACGATCGGTGAACTGCTCGATCCGATCAACGACATGATCGAGCGATTTTCGACCGTCATGACCTGGGTTCTGGCCTCGCTCGCGGCGCAAAAAGTGCTGCTATTGCTGGCGTCGCACGAACTGTTTCTGTACCTGGTCGCGGTCCTGGGCATCAGCGCGCTGTTGCTTCTGTTTTATGGTTCGCCACGGGTGCAGAGCCCGGTGTTCAGAGCCTTCCTGGTCGTTGTTTTCATACGCTTCGCGCTGGGTCTCGCGGTCGCGCTCAACAGCGGTGTCGACTACATGTTTCTCGATCGGCAACTGCAGGCCAACGATACGGAAATCGAGAAGTTCCAGGCGAACATCATCGGCATCGAAGCCAATGACGAATTCGATACCGATAGCATCCGCGATTCGGCAATCGCCTTCTGGCGGAGCCTGAGCCTCGAAGAGCTCGAGAATAAAATCAGCGCCGGTATCGAAAACTTCATCAACCTGGTCGCGATATACCTGCTCAAGACGATCGTTTTCCCGCTCGGTTTTTTCTATGTCGCGGTTTACTTCATCAAGCTGCTGTGGCGGGTCGAACTGAACATCAAGGCGTCATCCTGAACGGATGGCGCCGCCCTTCGTCGCCGATTAGAAAGACATCCAGACGCCTGCCAGCAGGCACCAGAACAGCAACTGGCCAATTCGTTAATGGGGAAGCTAACTATGAAACATAAGAATCTAATATCGCTCATCCTGTTGATGAATTTTTACAGCGCTTTCGCCGTTGGCGCCGAGAGTGTTGCTGCCGTTGAGGTGAGCGAGACGCCACAGTATATGCGCGTTAATATCGACCGCGTGGTGATCGATACCGAAGGACTGGCCATTGCCTCGGGAAAGCTTGCGACTTCGATCGAGCAGCTCGCGCTCGCGATCCAGCAGCTGTCCACCAGTAGCGCCGCGTTTAGCGCCGAGGAAAAGGAAATTCTGCTCAATGCGGTCAAGAGTGTCGATCAGGCCAGCCTCGCGCTCGCGCAGCTGGCAAAAGAGTTACCGCAGACCGCGCAAAACCTGAGCGATCGCTTGCCGCAGGCGATCAGGGATGCGCGCCAGCCGATCGCGGATTTGTCCAGCGGGCTGCAATCGGCGCGCGACGGCATATTCGCGATTACCGAATCCCTGCCGCAGGCGACCGATAACGCAAAACAACTGGTTAACTCGACGCTCGATTCGGCGCTAATCAAGTTATCGACCTACAGCATAATCCTGATCGTTGCGCTGGCGCTGGCGCTGATCGGGGTGATGTGGTTCGTCTACCGCCAGTATCTAGCCCCACTGGCGCAAAAACTCGATTCACTGGTGGGTGCGCCCGAGCACTTCGCCGCCATGTCGCGCTACATGAAGGAAACTTCGGAAAACCTCCTTGCCCTGCAGCCGGCAGCCGCCGCGCCTGCAGCACCGGTGCCTGACGTACCTGCGCCGGACGAGGCACGACTCGTGCCAGGCCTGGACGAGGAATCTGCAGCGGGCAAGAGCTAGCGGAGACTATGCTTCGATCAGGATTATCCGAACGCCCGGAACTGTGCTAGATTCATATAGTCTGAAGTTCATCCAGTTAATATAAACGGCAATCGTTTTAGGCCTGACATTGAGAATCCGCGTCATTCACTACCTGTTGATAATTTGTATCGGGTTGCTTCCCTTGGCGAGTAGCTACGCCGCGTATGTTGATCACAGCGATAGCATGTCGAAAATCTGTGGCAACTGTGATATGAGCCATACCACAGGCCAGGATTCCTGTGACGGAGAAATTTGTATGTCTGTCGCGGGACTTTGTGGCTTCGGCTTTGGCGCGATGCTGAATTCTGCGTCGGTCGAGAATCGGAATCCCGAAGCAGTGCCCATGTCCGCTAGCGATCTGTTCGAGGCCCGATACCATTCGCATCTTGTATTCACGATTTACCGGCCACCTATCGTCTGAATAAAGAGCAGCCGCGTTTATTAAACGCGTTTTTTCAATATTTATTCAGGTGAATTCATGCAATACAAAAATCTATTATCACTCAAGGCCGCGCTGTTAGCGCTAAGCTTTGTTCATTCAGCCGCGGCCGCGAACGAGGTGGAAATTCCATTCGAACTCGCCAAAGGGCAATTGCTCTACGAAAAATATTGCAGCAGCTGCCACGGTCTGCAACTCGATGGTAGCGACCAGGGTCCGCCCCTGATCCATCCCTTTTACAAGCCCTCGCATCACGGCGACAAGTCGTTTTATCGTGCCGCGCTGCAGGGCATCAAGCAGCACCACTGGAATTTCGGTGATATGAAGCCGGTGGAAGGCATGACGCGCGGGAAAATGAACAGTGTTGTGCCTTTTGTACGCTACTACCAGCAACAGAAAAAGCTTTACTAGCGGGGTGGTCAGAAAATGAATAGCAGACTTTACTGGTTCCTGGCACTGACTTTAACGGTCACTTTTTCCCATGCCGCCGAAGGTGACCGCTGGTACAGCAGCGAGCAGGTACAGAGCGGAGCCGCGTTATTCCGCGAAAACTGCGCGGCCTGTCATGGACAAAATGCCGAGGCCACTGCCAACTGGAAACAGCGCGATGCAAATGGAAATTTCCCGCCGCCGCCGTTGAACGGCAGTGCGCATGCCTGGCACCACGACCTCGATCTGTTACGCCGCACCGTGCGTGAGGGCGGCAAGTCGCTGGGGGGCCTTATGCCCGCGTTTGAAGAACGGCTCGACGCGGAGGGTATCGACAGCGTGATTGCATTTTTCCAATCGAAGTGGCCCGATGATATTTACCAGAAGTGGGCCGGCAATTTCGCGACCTCGGACTTGCCGTCACTGTCGGATATCGTCGTCGCCGTTAATCGGCCGGTGACGAAGCTGCTCGAGCAGCGCATCGGTAATACGAAAATCGATGATGTCAGCAAAACCAAAATCGACGATGTCTGGAGGGTGCAAATCGGCAATAGTTATGTTTACCTGCTCGAGGGCGGAAAATATGCCTTGATGGGTGATCTTGTCAATCTTGAAACCGGTTACAATCTGACCGAAATCGCCCGGCGCAGCAGTGTAGTTGCGGCACTTTCAGCGTTTAGCGACGAAGACCTCGTGATTTTTGAGCCCGAGGGCGAGACCCGGGCCACGCTCGATGTATTCACCGATACTTCATGCCCGTATTGCCAGAAACTGCACAGCGAAATCGGCGAGCTGCAGGCGGCAGGCATCAGGGTGCGATACCTGCCTTATCCCCGCGGGGGTGCCACGGGACCGGGTTATCAAACCCTGAAATCGGTGTGGTGTGCGCAAGATCGCAACCAGGCGATGACCGATGCCAAGAACAGCAGATTCGACGATTTGCCCGCCGCCGATTGCGATCGTTCGGCCACGGTTGATCGCGGTTATCGCGTCGGCAACCGGGTCGGCATTAGCGGAACCCCGGCTCTGTTTACCAGCAATGGTGAAAAAATCGAGGGTTACCGACCTTACCAGGAGTTGATCCCATTTTTACTGCAATAACCGGTGTGAAAAGGATATCGCCATGGGCGCGAATTAACAGTAGCCCTCTGTAATCGGGTAAATCTCGCTCTGGGTAATAAGTGGTCTAAAAGCGCATGCCGCCATCGAGTTCGAGAATTCGTCCGCTGAAGTAATCGTTTTCAATGATGAATTCCACCGCGTGCGCCAGTTCCTCGACCGCGCCGGTACGCCTGAGCGCGACCAGGTTGGCCAGGCGCTCGTGTGTCTCAGGTTTCAGCGACGCCACCATCTCGGTTTCGAAAACGCCCGGTGCGATGGCCGCGCTGCGGATACCGTAACGCGCCAGCTCCTGTGCCCAGGTCGAGCTAAGTCCGGTCACGCCGGCCTTGGCGGCGGCATAGTTCGACTGCCCCGTATTTCCGTGGCGGCTGATGCTCGAGATGTTGATCAGCACGCCGCCCTCGCCATTGCGAATCATGCTGGTCGCGGCCTCGCGACCGCACAAAAACACGCCGGTCAGGTTGATATCGATTACCTGCTGCCACTGCTCCAGCGACATCCGGTCGACAATTTCGCCGTCCTTGACCTTGACCAGCATGCCGTCGCGCAGGATGCCGGCGTTATTGACCAGCCCCGAAATCGGCCCGAGATGTTCCTCGATCGAGGCGAAGCAACGGCGCACGCTGGTTTCGTCGGCGACGTCGCAGGTAAACGCGTAACTCTCGGCGCCGGCCTGTTTGCAGGCGTTCAGGGCCTGGTCGAGGCGTTCGGCGTTAACGTCGAGCAACGCGAGTTTGGCGCCGTGTTTTGCCAGCGTCAGGCTGATGGCTTCGCCGAGTCCCTGGGCGGCGCCGGTGATGACGAAAGTATTATTTTTGATTTGCAAGATAGTTTTCCCTGAGTTCGTGTTTGAGGGTTTTACCGGCGACGTTGCGCGGCATTTGATCGACGATGAAGACGTCCGATATTTTCTGAAAACGGGCCTCGACGCGATCGTTGATCCATTGCTTGAGCTCGGCGGCGGTCAGCGCTGCTTCTGCATGCAATACGATTGCGGCCACCGGGGTTTCACCCCACTTGTCCGATTCGACCCCGAATACAGCGGCTTCGAGCACCTGCTCGTGGCCGCTGGCGACTTCCTCGATATCCTGCGGGTAAACGTTGACGCCGCCGGAGATAATCAACTCCTTTTTGCGGCCCGCGAGGTAGAGAAACCCGCTGTCATCGAGGTAACCGAGGTCGCCGCTGAACAGCCAGCCATCACGAAAGGTTTCACGCGTCAGCTCGGGTTGTTTGTAGTAGCCGGAGGATAGCGCCGGGCCCCGCCCGACGATCTCGCCGATCTGACCGGGCCCCAGGTCCTGCCCCTGGTCGTCGACGATGCGGATGTCGTATCCCGGCGGCGGGCAGCCAACCGAGCCGGGCTGCTGATCGAAGTCGTTGCGGTCGAGGATGGTTACGAAACCCTCGGTGAGGCCGTAGAGTTCGTAAAAACGTCCCGCTATCACCGCGTTGACCGCTTCCTTGTACGGCTGCTGCAGCGGCGCGCCGATGGTCAGCAGCATTTCCATCGACTGCATATTGCGCGCGTTGAAATTCGCGCTCTGCAGCAGCGCGATAATTTGCGACGGCACCATCATGATATGGGTGACCTTTTCGCGCGCCACGGTTTCGATCATCGCCTCGACGTCGAAATGCGAGTGCAGAATGTAGCGCGCCCCGAGGAAGAAACAGGGCATCAGCGTGACGAAGGCGCCGTTGAAAACGATCGAGCCGGTGTGCAGTACGACGCTCTCAGGCGTCATGCGAAAAGAAGCGGCGAAATGGCTGCCGTAATTGGCGCGCACCAGGTGGCTGTGCATGATGCCCTTGGGCGTACCGGTAGTGCCGCTCGAATAGACGATGTTGAACAGGTCTTCCTGCTCTAGCTGTGGGTAATCGGGCGGCGTCTCCGCGCTGCCGGCGATGAACGCGGCGTAGTCCGTTTTTGCATTGCCGTCGCCACCGACCAGGATGTAGTTGTGGTTGGCGACCCGGGTAATTTCAGCGCGACCTGCGCCCAGTTCGGTGATTAGCTCAGGGGTCAGGAAAACCAGGCAAACGTCGGCATTGTTGAGCAGGTTGATCAGGCCGGCCGCCTTTAGCAGTGGGCTGAGCGGCACCAGTACCGCCCCGATCGAAACCGTGGCCCAGTAGATCAGCAATAATTCCATGCTGTTGGGCAACGCGGTCGCGACCTTGTCGTCCTTGTCTATGCCGCGCGCCTGCAGCGCGTTGGCCAGCCGATTGACGGAGGCATTGAATTGCGCCCAGGTCAGGCGCTGGTCGCCAAAAATGACCGCAAGTTTATCGGCCCGATAACGCGCGTGTCGCTCGATCAGTTTTTCAAGTGTTGTCGGCAATTCCTGAGCCCCGGGTATCGGGGCTGATTCTATGCGACCCGGCGCCGGATTTCACGGGCAATTCACTCGCGCTTGATATGGGTCAATGCGAACTTCGGGGTGTCGGCATAACTTGGCAGACGGAGGCATTTATGGCGAACAAAGCTAAAGTACTGGTGATTAACGGGTCCTATCGCGACGATGGTATCACCGATCAGGCGGTTGAATTGACGGTCGAGGCATTGCAAAGCGCCGGCGCCGCAACCGAAATTGTAAACCTGCGCGATTATCCGATCGAATTTTGCCACAATTGCCGTGAATGCACCCAGCAGCTTGGCACCGGTCCGGGTAAATGCGTGCTCGACGACGGCATGCATGAATTGATCGAAAAAATTGAGGCGGCGCAGGCATACGTCCTGGCGTCGCCGACCAATTTCAGCTCGGTTACCGCGTTATTCAAACGTTTCATGGAGCGCCTGGTGGCATATGCCTACTGGCCCTGGGATAAATCCTATCCGAAATACCGCAAAGCCGGTCTGCCGCCAAAAAAGGCGATGTTGATTTCGTCGAGCGCAGCGCCCTCCTGGATGGGGCGCTGGTTTTTCGGCAGCGTCAAGCAGCTCGATATGACGGCTAAAACCATCGGCGCCAAATCGGTGGGCACGCTGTTTACCGGGCAGGCGAGCACGGAAAAGCATCGGCGGCTGGGGCAAAAATCCGTTGACCGGGCACGCTCGCTGGCAACCCGGCTAATCGCGGCCTGAGGCACATGGCATTTGCTTGATACACCATATCCGCGCAAGCCGGGGGGTATCCTGCGACGACAGGAGTGCGTTTACTGGAAGATCCCGGTGCGACGCAGCGGGCTGACTCGTCATTAATTAGCGAAATGCCTTTGATGTCTGCAGGATATTTTAACTGCCCCGGTTGAATTTCTCGACGAACAGGCGGTCCAAGCGCAGATGAGTTATTTCAAACTGTTTATTGTTCTGGCACTGATCGTGTTGGCGTTGTACAGCTTCAGTTCGCGCGGCGACTGGCGCACGGCCAGCCGAGAATCGGCCGGGATTGCGCCGGATCCGGCTCAGACCAGCGAGGCGGTGCTGCATGTCTACGCGGCGGATGCCTGGGGTTGGCGTGGCTGGTTCGCGGTTCATACCTGGGTTGCGACCAAGCGCAGGGATGCCGACCACTATGTTCTTTATGACGTCGTCGGCTGGCGCGGCTATTACGGCCGGGCGGTGACGGGCATCAATCGGGATATACCCGACCGCTACTGGTATGGCGCCAAACCACAACTGCTCGCGGCGCACCGGGGACCCCCGGCCGAGGCCCTGATCGAGGCGGTGGACGCGGCCGCGCGCAGTTATCCATGGCCGCGGGAATACAAAGCCTTCCCGGGTCCGAACAGTAATACCTTTACCGCGTGGATTGCGCGCCAGGTGCCCGAGCTCGAACTCGATCTACCGTTTTCGGCGATAGGCAGCGGTTACGTCGCGCAAGCCGACTAAGGCCGCGTTAATTAGAAACGGCGACCAGGCTGGCGTTTTCGGCGCACAGGATCCGGTGCTTCAGGTGATCTCGACCGCAATTTTTTTGATCGACCCGTCCGCGGTAAACTCGAATTGCTCGACACCGCGTCGCTCCAGGGCGTCCCCGCTGGTTGCGTCGCTTGCCGTCATCGTGAAATCGAAACTGACGCGATGGTCGTCACATCGATAGTTCGTCGCATGCAAGTGTGCATTGGGGTAGCGTTTGAAAAAGCCTTTCGTCATGTCGCCGATAGCTGCGCGTCCACGAAATACGCCGCCCGTGGTCATGGTGTAACGCGCGCCGGTCGCGAACATTGGCATGATCAGGTCAATGCGATGCGAGTTTGTCAGCGCGACATAGGCTTTCGCGAGTTCGATCAGTTCGGTGTCTGTCATGCTGGCTCCAGAAGTCTGACCTGCGGTGAATTATCCCGGTGTCAGCTTGCGCCCCGGGAGCGGCAATCGATTATACCCGTATCAGCCGGTTGTGGCATTAGTTAGCAGAATAGACAGCTGTGCCTCGCGCTAAGCTATTGATTTTTAGATATTATCCTGCGAAAGGTTAGATTGAGGCGCGGGCCACAGGGGCGTCGCAGTTTGTTGATGCCGTGGCGCCAGTAGCGCTGGGTATCGCCCTGCATCAGCAACAGGCTGCCCGCGCTCAATGGCAGTTTGACGGTGCCGAGATCTTTGCGAAACCGGTGCTTCAGCACGAAGTCGCGCGCCTCGCCCAGGCTCAGCGAAGCGATGGCGGGCCGCTGACCGAGTTCGCGTTCGTCGTCGCTGTGCATGCCCATGCCGTCGTTTTCATCACGATAGTAGTTGAGCAGGACGCTGTTGAATTTCAGATCGGTCAGGTTTTCGACCCGGGATTTGATGTGCCGCAGGATTGGCGTCCACGCTAGCGGTTCGAGGCGAATGCCCGAATAACGATAGGACAGGTCGCCATGCCAGGCGCTCAGGCGCGGCTGCAGGTAGGGTTTGCCGAACACGGTGATCTGTTCCTGGCGCCATTCGGTGTCATCGATCAGCTGCCGTAACAGGGAATCACTGGGGTAGCCCAGGTCCACCTGCGGCCACAGCAGCAGGTCGCCATCGGCCAGCGGAAGTCGTTCGACCTCGGCGATGGACAGCAGATCATGCATGCCGAGGGCCGCTCGGTTGCTGCAATGCGATCAGGCTTTGTTTTTCGCTGCGCGACAGTTGCTTGATCTCGGCCTCGCGCCGGCTGGCGCTGCTGCGCGAGTGGCCATCCTCGCGATAGACCACCTCGACCGGGTTACGGCCATTGAAATACTTGGCGCCCCTGTCGCCCCGGCGGTGTTCGTCGAAGCGCCGTTCGACATCGGTGGTAATCCCGGTGTAAAACGAGGCGTCGCTGGCTTGGATGATATAGAGCGACCAGTGATCAGCTTTTTTCTTCATTGTCGGGTTGCGGGCGTATCTTGCAGATTGCGACGGGATCGATGAACCCCTTCAGTCTCAGTTCCTGCTCGCGCAGCTCGTAAGCCGACAGAATATCACTAACCGCCGGATCAGCGGTAAACGCTTTTGACATGATGATGTCGCCGCCGCCGCCCTGGTCCTGCAGGCGGGCCGCCAGGTTTACTGCCTCGCCGTAGTAGTCGAGACGGTCGTTCAGGGTCACGGCGATGCTGCTACCCGCGTGCAGGCCAATGCGAATCGAGACATCGAGCCCATCGAAGCGACGGTTAAACCCGGGCATCGCCAGCTGCATTTCAATCGACGCGCGTAACGCATCGTCGGGCGTCAGGAACGCGGCATGGACGCCGTCGCCGACGGTTTTGACGATATTGCCCTGGTGACGCCGCACGATTTCCCCGACTTCGGCAAAATGTTCACGCACCAGGTGGTATGCCGCGGCGTCGCCGACGCGTGAAAACAGGTTCGAAGATCCGACCAGATCGGTAAACACGAAGGAGATGTTGCGGATGCTGACTTCATCGCCGGGACGCAGTACCTGGTCTGAAAACAGATCACGAAAGGCCTGCATCGTCGTCGCGCGATCGGCCGTGAGCACGTCACGCAGCCAGCTCTGTTCCTCGATGACGACGGTGCGCGGCAGCTTGCCGCCGTTCACCAGGCTGATGTCGCCGGCTGGAGAATCACCATCGATAGTTACCTGGTCGCCATCGACGTGGATTGCGGGAAAGGGACCACCCTCCCAGGTCAATGCGAGCTCATTGCCGGCCTCGAGCGTGCGTACTCGATAGTCTCCCGGGTGCAGCGCCTGCGGTATTGATCGCCTGGCCCCCGGCGGTAGCGAAAATTGCCCCTTGATATGCGGTGTTACGCCGGGACCCGAACGGCAGAAAAAGCCGTACTCGACCCCCCGGATCGATGGGCTCGGGCTGAAGCTCAATTCGACGTTGCTGGAGAAATCCGATGCAAAATCGATATTGCAGGCATCGCAATGCACGCCGCGCGGTAATTCGCCGATATTTGACGTCGTCGATTTCGTGATGCGGCAACGCGGGCATAAAACATCCCAGCGTGATTCGAGTAAGCCCGAGCGCACCGATTGCAGAAACAGTTCGATCGTATCCCGGGTTTCGACGCCCCAGCGTCGTGCGATTGCGATCGGGCGCATCGCCCATAAATCAACTTCCTGGTTTTGGTTGATGTAATCCACCAGCCGGGTGGCAAGACCATGCGCATAGGGAGATGCGGCAATGCTATCAGCGATCTGCGTAGCCCTTGCCAGCGCGGCTGGCGACGGTTGATAGGCTGACTCGAACAGGTCGGGTTGTTCTGCCCGGATCAACTGGTCGGCGGTAACCAGCAGCGCGCGAACTTTTCCTTCGAAGGCGCCCAGCATGCGCCTGGCGAGAAAAGTCCCGACCAGGTTGCTGGTTTCGAAGCTCAGCTCCAGATCGAGACCGCTATGGCTGCCTTTATCTTCCAGCTGGGCACGGGTGGTCATACTGTCGATTGGACCCCGATTAAAGATGCGCTGCTGCTCGAACCAGCGTTCCGCGACCCAGTTGACCGGCGGTTCTTCCCAGGCAATCTTCATGCCGGCGATTTGCAGCACGCCGAAGACCTTGACCGTGCCGTCCGACTGTAATTCCTCGCTGGCCTGGTACCTGGGAAATCCCGCGGCTTCGCCCCAGCGCGGCGTGTCGGAGACGACGGCCCATAGCTTGTCTACCGGATGGTCGAAGTCGAAATGATATTTTCGTGAAAGAGTCACGTTGCATTTTCTCTGCGCAGCTTTTCCTGTCGGCATCGGTTGAGGCCAATGTCAATCGGGCCGGTTGCGTCTGGATGATAAAGATGTATGTTTATACGCAGCAGCCGGGTGCTGCGATCACACCGGGCCTGTCGGTAAACGGGGTCTGGCTAGTTGCGCTTCAGGGTGACGAATATTTCGTCCGACTGGTCGTCGAAGCGGTGGCTGAAATCCTGCTTTTCAAAGCCGAGCGCATAAACCGTGACATGGTATTCACCGTCGCCCAGGTTTTCGAAAGCAAAACCACCGTTGCCGTCGGTGCCCTGCGAGCGATAGCTGCTGTGTTCGACTTCCCCATCCTGGAACTTGCGGTCCAGCGTGACCATGGCCTTTTCCACCGCGATCCCGTTTTCATCGCTAATCCACCCGAGCAGGTAGTGGCTGCCGCGATCGACCACCAGTTTCAGGTTCTGATACCCGGTATCGGTAATCCGCAAACCGGAAATCTTGAAAAATTCAGCCCCGCGCGTCGACAGCCTGACCTCGCCCAGCGGAAAGTTGGACAGAGTGAAAAACCCGGATGAATCACTGACTATTTTGCGGGTGTGAGTGCCCGTGGTGACGTTGCTGATGTACATTTCGTAGTCGGATACCGGCGTCGAGTTACGATCCAGAATCATACCGTCGATGTCGACGAAGCTAAGTTTCTGCAGCACGATGTTAATCTGCCCGGGATTCTGCGTGACCTGAAAATCGAGGTCTTCGTAGTAGGGATACTCTGGCGTCAGGTTGACCGATAACTTATAGGTTTCTTCCGCACGCACGCCCTCGAATTCAAAGTTGCCGCGAGTGTCGGTAAAGTCGGTAAAGTAGAAACTGTCCCGATTGCGGGTATAGCTCGCGTTGAGTTCGACGCGCGCGCCCTCGAGTCCGATACCGATTTCGTTTCCAATCCATCCTTGCAGGGTGACCGAGTCAAGCGCGTCCTCGAGGTTGACGTCAAGTTCGTAAATCGGCGTTTCCCCCAGTTCGTTCTTGCCCAATTTGATGCGCCGGCCGTCATAGCCGGTGCGCAGGAAATGTAGCGTTGGATAGCGATGCCGCGGTATGTCGAGCAGTATGCGATAGTAACCTTCGGCGTCGCTGCGGGTCGTGGCGAAGTAACGCTCCTCGGCTATTAGCGCATTCTCGATCGCCTGTCCGTCGGCATCGGCGACGCGACCGAAAATTTCCACTATCTTGCGACCCGCGCGCTGATTATCGCCGCCGGGACCGGTTTGCGGCTCGACGGCTGCCGGCGGTGTCGTTGTTACTTCAACCGCATGCATGGTTGCGCTGGAGGAAGACGTTACCGGACTGGCATTTTCGGGCTGCGCTGGTGCCGCTACCGGGTCCTGCAGCAGGTGGTAGGCGATCAACAGATATAGCGCAAGCGTGGACAACATGACTATCGTTATCGATATGAAGAGTTGTCCTGGTTTCATGGTTTTTAAAGCCAGCGTTTTGCGCCTGCATCAAACCTTAGCACGGGGCAGGATATTGCGGTATAAAATGATCAAGTTCACTGGCTGGACTGCCTGGCGGGTGCGCTGTCTTTGCAGGAATAGCGATTAACCCTGGTGGAATACCTGCAGCTGCAGACCTATATCTCCGCGGGGCGCGTAAGGCCGGTTTTCATGGGCCAACAATGAAGGCTTCGAATGCTGCCCGCAATGACATATAATCGCCGACGGAGAAGCACGATTTTAGCGCAAATAACCATAATAACTTAAGTTAACGGAACCCTGGGCATGGGCAATGCATCACTAACAGGGGAGCAGCTCGACGAGAACGGTGCCGGGAGGTTCATCGTTTACGCCGATTTTAACTGCCCCTTCTGTTTCGCATTAAACGAACGGCTGCACGTGATGAACCTCGATCACCGCGTGGAATATCGTGCTATCCAGCATGCGCCAACGATCTCCAGCAGTCAGACCGGCTTTGAAATACTCAGCGAGCTCACCAACGAGATCGCCGAGCTGCGTCGGCGCGCACCGACGATCCAGATCAACGTGCCCCCATTCAGACCGAATTCGGCTGCCGCGTCGGCGTTGGTAAACGCCGTAAACCACACCGACCCCGTAAAAGCCAGGCAACTGCGTCAACGAATCTATCGGGCGCTGTGGATCGACGGGCTGGATATATCCAGCTCTGAATTGCTGAACTCATTGCTGCAGGAGCTCGAGATCGAGGCGCCGGATGATGTCGAGCTGCAAAACGAGGAGCTGAACGCCTGGCAGGACGAATGGAACTGTAGCCCGGAATTCGATCGCAATATCCCGATCGTCATCAGCGACTCGGGCGAGACCGTGATCGGATTTCCGCTCGAGCCCGAGCTTGAAGCTTTTCTGCAAACCGGGTCACTGGTATCGGATACCGCCCTGCACATAGCCTGCGAGCAGGAAGACCGGCAACGGATACTGGTACTGGATAACGATGTGCTCAGCCTGCAAATGATCGTCGCGCAAATGCGGGATGCGCAGGTTGAAGTCGTCGACGATTTTGCCAGGCTGGTGGCGTCCGCGGTGAATCTCGGCATGCCGGACCTGGTCATTGTTAACACCGCGCTGCTGGGTGGTATCGACAGCACCGACTGGTGGCGTAACTCGACCGACTCCGACCTGGAAGCGGCAGTGCCGGTGATTTTCGTTAGCGACGACAAGACCACCGAGGCCGAAGTCGCCGCGTTCGAAGCCGGCGCGGCCGATTTTATCGCAAAGCCGTTTCATCCCAGGGTTTTGCGGGCGCGGCTCAAAATGCATTTACAGGCGCGCCGTTCCCAGCAACAGCTCAATAATATCGCGCGCGTCGATGCGCTGACAGGCGTCTGCAATCGCCGCGAATTTGATTTGCGGCTGCTGTCAGAATGGGGCCGCGGCGCGCGCTCCGGGAACACTCTGGCCCTGCTGATGATCGATGTCGACAAGTTCAAGGAATACAACGACCACCATGGTCATTTGCGCGGCGACGAATGCCTGGTCGCGGTGGCGCAGATACTCGAAAACTGCATGCAGCGTTCGAGCGATTTTGTCGCGCGTTACGGCGGCGAGGAATTTGTCGCACTATTGCCGCAGGCTGAAATGGACGGCGCCATGAAAGTCGCCGAGGATTGTCTCGCGGCGGTGCTTGCCGCGAAAATTCCGCACGTGACCTCGTCGGTATCGCCCTATGTTACCGTCAGCATAGGCGTGGCGGCAATGCTGCCGATCTACGATAAGAGCTGCACCCTTTTTATCGAACAGGCCGATATCGCGCTCTACCAGGCCAAGCATAGCGGCCGCAACCGCATCTGCAGTTTCTATAACGGCA
>CAMYML010000062.1 GCA_947259305.1 uncultured Gammaproteobacteria bacterium
TTGCGGCTCGAATACCTGCTACTGGCGGCCGTGACCTCGCTGTTCGCAATTCTGCTCGGCGCCGCGATCGCGCTGCCGCTGATGCGCTACCGGCTCAAGTTGCCGGCCGAGGATCTGATCTGGCTCGGGGCACTGGTCGCCTTCGTCGTCAGCAGCCTGTCGCTTGCGCTGGGGGCAAGGTATCTGCTGCGCCGTCTGCGTATCAATCCGGTAAGGCTGTTACGCGGTGGACAGTGAGGTCAGGTCTTTGATTATTATGCTAATTCAAAGGCCTGATCCCCCCTGCCGGCCCCGTCTGCATTACCTATTGCTCAACTCGGCATAATTCGATTGCATCGGGCCATGGCTTTTTCTGTTCAATTGCTTGTGTGAAACAGGCGAGTGTCGAATTTGCATTCTGTGTGCTGGCGCAAAGCCGCAGCGCCTGTGGCCATCTCCAGCGGGTGCCGCCGCCATGGCTGACATTACCGTGCATAATTCGATTAAAGCAGATGCCGGGCTGCAGCGAGTAAATTGCGTTTTTACAAATCTTCTCGAGGTTGTTCTGCTGCCAGTGTTTACGGCCCTCGTAGTCCCAGGCAATCTTGTCCTGAATCGAGGCCATGCAGATTTTCCCCTGCAATTCACCCGCATCGGGCAATGCCTTTTCAGGTTTGCAGATAAAACTGAAATGCGATGCTCGAACCTGACACGACATGCCGGCTTCGGGCAGGCGCCTCATAATCGCGATCTCTTTGCCGTAAACCTGATACAGGCAGGCCAATACCGGTTTGCCACCGACTTGCCGAATTTGTGCGCCGGATAACCGAGCGAGTTGTGGTGTATACCACCAGTCTTGCGGTAAAGGCGTCATGATGCCCGCATTTATTTCGTTATGTGGACAAAGAATGATTTGAGGTTCCTGCGCATAGGCCGAACCATTCTGTAAAATTATCAAAATTACTAAGCGTAATGTTATAACCTTGAATCGACAGAGTAAGACTTCTTTCTGCATCGAATTCTCCGTTGCCCTCAAATTGCAGCAGATATTATGGCAAGCTCAGCGAATTTTTGCCTGGAACTCCATCACAGCCATTGAGATCAAAGCTGCAATGGGCGAACAGAGACAGTATACGTATCCCAGCCGAAAGCCGGCGAGACCGATGGTCCTGCCATCAGTATGCGGAAATTTGTATGACAGGCTAATAACGTGAGCGAAATTAGGTTAATATTTCTCATCTACGATACACACCTACTAATAGAAATGAGCTTGTGATAAATTTCAGCGGATTTAACAACGCGCTTACTTTTTCATTTGTGAAAAGGCGAGGCTTGACACGCGGAAACAAACTTTAAATATCCAGATAGAAGACAATACGGAACAATACAGGTATGAAAAAAATTAACCGGGTTCTTTGCTATGGACTTGCACTTATCCTTTTTGGCTGTGCGAGCAGCCAAAAGGTCGAGCTTGCATCGACAGATAGCCTGCAAGCGGCAGTTGCCGAGGTCGCCAGGTTGATGAAAGCAGCCGACATAGAGCAGGCCGAGCTGCTTTCCTTCAAGGAATACAGGAAAGGATCGGATTACCTGAGGAAAGCACAACGAGGTTTATCAGCCAACTATCAGGCAGATTACATCTCGGAAAACGCGGCTCAGGGAAAAGCGCAATTACAGGAGGCACTCAAAAACGCCCAGAATAGAACAGCTAACGCCATCCGTATTCTCGATGCGAGGAAATCTGCGCTTGACGCTGGTTTGAAAAACAGTCCTGCCCTGGTAGATGCCCTGGTTGACGTCGATGACGATGTACGAGATGAAACGGACAATTTTGCACGTCCCCTAGAACCGGTCGAATTCTCGGAATTTCAAAAGCAATACTTCTCCCTGGAAGTCGAAGCGGTTCAGTTCAGGGAACTCGATGCGGTCAAAAAAGCGATTCAAAAAGCTTCCACGGAAGACGCTAAAAGGCTCGCGCCAAAATCGCTCAGAACGGCTTTGCTGGACGTTAGCGAAGCTGAGAACCTGATTGCACAAAGCCCTCGAGATCCCAAGATCTATCAGGTCATCCTGGACCTGGCGGTGGAAAGTTCAGTTTTCCTGACTGATGTAATGGACGTAATTCTAGACGCCCCGGGAACACCGGAGGATATCGCGTCAAAAATTGTCGAACAGAACAGGAAGTTGGAGGCACTTTCTAAAAATGTCGGAAATCTGGAACAAAACCTGAAGACGACCCAGTCGACTTTAACGGAGACGGAAGGTTCCTTGAAGCAGAAGGAGAGCGCGCTAAAACAGCAGGATGAAGAATTGAAGTCTACCCGTTCGAACCTGCTGGAAACCGAGAGCGCCCTGATATTGCGCAACGAGGAACTGGAGAAAACTTCCACCCAGGTCAGATTCCAGCGTGCCATGGATCAGGCCGTAGAGGAATTTTCCGATGAAGAAGCGTCGGTTTATCAGCAGGGCAGCAAACTGATTTTCAGGCTCAAGAAAATAAACTTCGCCTCCGGCTCTGCTGCCATTCCAGCGGAGTCAAAGCCGATGCTGTCGAAGATGAACGACATTATAAAAACAATCGGCGCCGAACTGGTTGCGGTGGAGGGCCATACCGACTCGGTTGGCGCCGCTGATCTGAATAAGAGCCTTTCCACCAAACGGGCAATCGCGGTCGCAAACTACCTGGCTGCGCTTGCGGGTGGCTACAAGATAGGTTATGTCGGTTACGGCGAGTCCAGACCCATTGCCTCCAATGAAACCAGAGAAGGTCGAGCCATCAATCGTCGGGTAGATCTGGTGGTAACGGCCAGGAAATAGATGCCAGGAGAAGGGCGCTCGCTACGAAAACTGGCCCCGGTCGGGCTGGTCTAATATTCGCGTGATCCAATAGGGTTATGACGGCGCTTTGCTTATCTAATCAGGAAGATGGACACAGGCTAACGGTCACTATATTTTTCCGATAATTTGACACTGGACGAGACTGCAGGATATGCGTTGGCGAGAAGGCCAGGAGGTCGACCCGGACAATCCCTATAGCGAAGGCACCCACATGATGTTGAACATGTCGTACTGGATGTCCATTCCGATTGGCCTGGTATTGTTGTGGATGGGGATCAAGGGTCGCGTGATGTGGCTCAAGCTGTGGAGCGTTGGTCTGATGGCGCTTGGTATCGGCATTCTTGTGACCGAATATTTCTAAGGCCAAGGGACTTGCCTCCCGGTGTGCTCAACGTAGTCACCGGGTTTGGGCCAACCACCGGCGAGCCATTGATTGACCACCCGCAATACGCATGGTGTCGTTCACCGGCGGCACCGCAGGACATACGAGGATTTCGACATGATTCGCAGGGGTGAACTATACAAAAATTTCATTCGGGACTGGAGCGTCGTCTATGTCGACTGAAAAAATAGATACACTCGTTGTTGGCGGCGGTCAGGCCGGCGTGGCCATGAGCGAGCACCTGAGCAACTGCGGCGTGCCTCACCTCGTTCTGGAGCGGCATCGAACTGCAGAACGCTGGCGCTCGGAAAGATGGGATTCTCTGGTTGCCAACGGCCCGGCCTGGCACGATCGATTTCCGGGCATGGAATTCTCCGATTTCGATCCCGATGCCTTTGCCCCCAAGGAGCGGGTGGCGGACTATTTTGTCGCTTACGCAAAAATGATCGATGCCCCCATCCGCTGCGGCGTGGAGGTCAGGGAAGTGCGCAGGAATGTCGGCCGTCCGGGTTTCCGGGTCGAAACCTCGGATGGCGTGATCGAAGCCAACAACGTGATTGCTGCCACCGGACCTTTCCAGCGCCCCGTCATCCCGGCCGTGCTGCCCGAAGATACAGGAATCATGCAGATCCATTCCAACGCCTACCGTAATCCCGAGCAATTGCCCGAGGGTGCGGTGCTGGTGGTCGGAGCAGGGTCGTCGGGAGCGCAGATCGCGGATGAACTGCTGCGCGCAGGAAAACGGGTTTACCTCTCGGTCGGCCCGCACGACCTTCCTCCGCGACGCTATCGCGGGCGTGACTTCGTCTGGTGGCTGGGGGTTCTCGGCAAGTGGGATGCCGCGGCACTCGAACCCGGCATGGAACATGTCACCATCGCGGTGAGCGGTGCCCATGGCGGCCATACGGTCGATTTCCGGCGTCTCGCCGAGCAGGGCATGACGCTCGTGGGGCGGACGGAATCGTTCAAAGATGGTGTGATGCATTTCGCGACGGATCTGGCGGACAATATTGCGCAAGGAAATGCGAACACCCTGTCGGTGCTGGACGAAGCCGATGCTTATGTTGCCCGCAATGGCCTCGACTTTCCAGAGGAGCCCGAAGCCCGCGCAGTCGCACCGGATCCGCAGTGCGTGACGGATCCCATTCTGGAGTTGAACCTGGACGAGGCGGGAATCACCTCGATCGTCTGGGCGACCGGCTTTACGCTTGATTACAGCTGGTTGAAAGTCGACGCCTTCGATGAAGACGGCAAGCCGAAACATCAGCGTGGTGTTTCAGCCGAGCCCGGGATCTATTTCCTGGGATTGCCTTGGCAATCGCGCCGCGGCTCCTCCTTCATCTGGGGTGTCTGGCACGACGCGAAGTATCTGGCGGACCAGATTTCTATACGACGCCAGTATCTGGCGTACAGCCCGCCCGCGTAAGGCGAGTCTGAAAGAAGTTAACAAATTTCAGGGACAGTATACCTGTTCGGCGATGCAGGTAATTTACAGATCGGTTAGACGCGGTTTATTTCTTAAGCCGACAAGCTGGCGATTTATTCCTGGTCTGTCCCCTGTCGACCACTATTTGGACTTTTGCAATTACGATTACTTTGCCCTGGGATGAAACTGAGTCTGGGCGAAATACTTCGCTACATTGCGCAATATTTCATTCGCGCGTTTCAATTCGCGATTCTCTCGTTGCAGTTCGTCGAGCAATTCCCGGTCTGGACTGCGACCGGCGTTGTGCTCTTCTGCTGATTTTCCTTGCGGGCATTGGACTGATTCATGTCTGCGATTGATCTTGCCGGCGATAGATTCGATTTACCGTACCCCAGCAATTCGAGCCGCTCTGTATGTGGGAATTCCCTAAATGTGGCAGGGTATGATTATTTACGACCGAGGATCCGCTTCGCTTCCGTCGACGGCTGTGTGGATCAGTTTAAGTTGTGCGGGTAAGAGTAGGAGGTTTAATTGCGCCCCAATTGCCGGGGATCAAGTAAAGATAGGTCAAGAAAGTTAGTATCGGACTAAATTCGAACTGGAGCGTACATCAATGAGTAATCAGGCGATCAGTAATTATCTTTCCGCACATCTGTTCTTTTCGGGACTGGACGAAAAATATGTAGAATTCCTGTCCGCTTCGGCCGCTACTAAGCGAATCGAGCGCGGGCAGGTTTTGTTTCGGCAGGGAACCCCTGCCAACAAATTCTACCTGCTACGAAGCGGTAAGATATCCGTCGAAGTGCCAGCACTGGTAGGACCGGTGCTTCAGATCCAGAGCCTCAGCGAAGATCAGATACTCGGCTGGTCGTGGCTGATATCGCCGTACCAATGGCATTTCCAGGCCCGGGTGGAAGAGGATTCCGAGATCATTGAGTTCGACGGCAGCGTCATACTGGAGCGCTGTGAGCGAGACCCGAAATTCGGTTACGAATTGTTGAAGAGATTCGCCGGGCTGATGTCCGAACGACTCGACGCCGCACGCCAGAAGATGATGGACCAGTGGAACCCGCCGGGATTCGCCTGACCTTCACACATTCTAAATGCCGGAGCTGAGACCTGTCAGGGCAATACAGGACCCAGTTTTTACGGTCGGTGGGTGTGAAATCCAGGGCGCGATCCGAAGCGGACATTTCCAAATTGACGAGCTTGCGACTCCTTGTTGGCGCCGCACGGTGAAATCCGAACGAATTCTTACCGGCCCATGCCGGCGAAACCCATGAAGGTCATCGATAACACTCCCGCCACCATCAATGTCACCGCCGCGCCCTGTGCCACCGACGACAGGTCCGACAGTTCCAGTCTTTCCCTTATGCCCGACATCATCAGCAGCGCCAGGGTAAATCCCACACCGGCTCCGGTGGCGAAGGACAGGGACTCGATAAAGTCGTATTCCCTGTTCGTCTGGAACAGCGCGACGCCCAGAATCGCGCAGTTCGTCGTTATTAATGGCAAGAAGATGCCCAGGGTGCGAAACAGAGTCGGGCTGAACTTCTTGATAAACATCTCCACCAGCTGCACCGAGGAGGCTATGACTACAACGTACGAGATCAGGTGCAGGTAGGGCGCATTGATGTAGACGAGGATCTGGTGGATGCCGTAGGCGGAGGCCGAGGCGACGAGCATGACGAATATCACCGCGGCACCCATGCGCAAGGCCGTTTCCGTTTTTGTCGAGACGCCGAGGAAAGGGCACAGGCCGAGGAAGTAGGCCAGCACGAAGTTATTGATCAGGCAGGCGTCGATAAAAATCTGTAACGACGAATTCATGTGCCCAGGTCCTTCGAGGTCTCACGGTTTTCGAAGCTTGTCCCGGTAAACTTTTCCGCCCGCTCCTTGCGCTCCCGCAGCCAGTTAAACAACAGCAGCCAGGCCCCGAGTACGAAGAAGGCGCCGCCCGGAAGGATCATGATCGACCAGCCGGCGAAGCTGGGACCGAACAGGGGGATACCGGCGAAGGTGCCGGCGCCCAATACTTCCCGCACGCCGCCCATGCACAAACAGGCGATGGTGAAGCCGCCGCCGAAGCCCAGGGCGTCGAGCATGGATTTCCCGACATTGTTCTTCGAGGCGAAGGCCTCCGAACGGCCCAGGATGGCGCAGTTGACAACGATCAAGGCGATGAACGCGCCGAGTGCGCGGTGGACTTCGAAGCTGATCGCCTGCAACAGGTAATCGACCACCGTGACGAAGGTGGCGATCACCAGGATGTAACAGGCGATGCGCACCTGCTTCGGAATCAATTTGCGCACCAGCGATACCACGGTACTGGCCATGAACAGCACAAATGTCGTTGCCAATCCCATGGCCAGGGCATTAACGACCGAATTGGTAACGGCCAGTACCGGGCACAGGCCCAGCAGCATGACGAACACCGGATTTTCGCGCCAGATGCCGCGTGTCAACGTATCCAGGTTTTCGTGCTGCGCTTGCTTAGTTTCGTTTGTCACGATTGATTCACCTTGTTAAGGTATCCAGATTCTTTTCAATCAATGGCACAGCATCGGCGGTACTTGCCTGCAGGATGTCGGCAATGGCCTGCGAGGAAATCGTGGCGCCGCTGATGGCGTCGATCTCCCATGGATTTTCCTTCTGCCGCGGTTTAACCAGCACGATAGGATTGGCGATCGCATTCCCGTCCGGCGTCAGGCGCACGTCCAGTGTCTCGAAATTTTTCAGGAACACGGGATCGGTTTCGATCTTGGTACCGAGACCGGGAGTTTCCTTGCTTTCCAGTACCTTCATGCCGACGATACACCGGCACGCGGGAGCATAACCGTACAGTATGCGTACGATGTCCTGGAAGCCCGGGCCTTCTGCGGGAATTGCGATTCCCGTCAGTTGTTGCCGATCGTTATAACCGGCGTAATATTCCATCTCTGCCTGCTTACCTGCTGGCATCTGACCTAACGCGCCGTGTTCTGCGGCATAGGTGACCTTCCCGGTGGTATTCGGCAGCACTTCGAAGATCGCCTTCTCGAGGAAGCGGGCCTTGTTTTCTTCAATCGTGGCCTGGGTCGATTGATAGGTCAGCACGATCAGAATAGCGCAGGCAAGACCGATCAGGCCCATGGTAAGGACCATGGTCGTGCCGGTGGTGGTATCTTCCGGGATAATCGGCTGCGGCGTTTGCTGGTTGTTTTCCATGTCACCCGTCGCTTGCGCCATCTTCCTTCACCGTGCCATAAATCTTTGGTTGGGTGATCCGATCGATCAGTGGCGTGAAGCCGTTCATGAACAGGATTGCGTACATAACGCCTTCGGTCAGGCCGCCGAACTGGCGAATGGCGATCACCAGTACGCCGACGCCGATAGCGAACACCCAGCTGCCGATCGGTGTGACCGGTGAGGTCACCGGATCGGTGGCCATGAATACCGCCCCCAGCATGAGACCGCCGGCGAACAGGTGGAACGTGCCGTCCGGGTATTTGTCGGCATCGACCCAGTGCAGGACGGTTGCCAGTAAAAAGACCGTGACGAATATCCCGACGGGCACGCGCCAGTTGAGAAATTTCCTGGCCGTCAGGTAAACGCCGCCCATCAGGATCAGTAATGCCGATGTCTCGCCGAGCGAGCCCGATGTCGTACCCAGCAACAGCTGCAGTAGCTCTGTCGCTTCGGCATCGAACTTCATTCTTGCCAGCGGCGTGGCCCAGTCCACCGAACAGGACCTTGCCGAGCAGGATGGAAACGACCGCGCCGACGAACGCCATCCACAAGGGCAGGCCGGGCGGTAATGTCAGTGCCAGCAGAATACCGGTCAGCACGGCACTGCCGTCCATGATGCTACTTTCGCGGAGCGGTCGTTTATCAAACAGCCATTCCGTTAGCACACAGCCGAGGATGCAGGTCGCTATCACCAGGGCGGCATTGATACCAAAGTAATAGATTGCGGCCAGCATTACGGGTATGAGGCTGTAGATCACGTGGCGCATGATCATCGGCGTATCCACCGGCCGTTTCTGGAACGGCCGGGTCGACAAGACCAATTGAGGAACGTCACTCATGGGGAAGTCTCGTGGGCATGACCATTACGCCGCCTGTTTCTTGCGTTGCTTGACGCGCAGCAATCCCTTGGCCACGCTGAAGCGTTGCACCAGCGGGATGTTCGAAGGGCAGACATACGAGCAGGATCCGCATTCCATGCAGTCCATGAGGTTCATCTCCAGCATTTCTTCATACCGGCCCATCCTGGCCAGGGAGCCGAGCTGGCTGGGATTGAGGAAAACCGGGCAGGCGTCGAGGCATGCGGAGCAGCGGATACAGGGATATTCCCGGCGCTCGGGCGCCTGGATATCCGCCAGACAGACGATGCCGGAGGTGCCTTTCAGGATCGGGACATCCAGATCGTATTGTGGACTGCCCATCATCGGCCCGCCGAACAGAACCTGCCGCGCGTCGCCGGTCAGACCGCCGCAATAATCGAGAATGTCACGCAGGGGCGTTCCGAGCGGTATCAGTAATGTCGACGGATTTTTGATTCCCGGGCCGGTTACCGTAACCACCCGTTCTATCAACGGCTGGTTCCAGGAGAACAGGTCGCCGATGCCCGCGATCGTGCCGACGTTGCTGACCATCACCTGTACGTCGATGGGCAACCTGCCCCGGGGGACATCCCGTTGCAGCACCGCCGAGATCAGCATCTTTTCGGCACCCTGGGGGTACTTGGTCTCCAGGGGGATCACTTCGCATGCCAGGTCTTGCGGAACCTGATCGCGCAGAGCCTCGATCGCATCCCACTTGTTGGTTTCGACACTGATGTAGGATTTCTTCGCGCCGAGCATGTCCTGGACGATTTGGGTCCCGAGCAGGATCGAGTCGGCATATTCGAGCATGATGCGATGGTCCGTCGTCAGGTAGGGTTCGCATTCACAACCGTTAATCAGCAGGAACTGCACGCGTTTGCCCTCGGGGACGCTGAACTTGACGTGGGTAGGGAAGGCGGCCCCGCCGAGGCCGACGAAACCGCCCTGTTGTATGGTGCTTATCAGGTCCGAGGTCGACAGGTGTCGCCAGTCTAGCGGTCTTTCGTTAAACAAGGTTTGCGGCGAACTCGGATCGCATTCTATCACGATGGCTTCGACCAGATTGCCGGACGGGTGGGGACGCTTCTCGATGGCGGTAACCCTGCCGGTGGCCGATGCATGCAGCGGCACGGACAGAAAACCGTCCGCCTCGGCGATCGGCTGGCCGCGATAGACCCTGGCGCCAACATCGACCAACGGCTTGGATGGTGCGCCCAGGTGCTGGCTCAGGGGCAGGACCACTTCGGGCGGGAAGGGCATGCGCTCTATCAATCGCCCCCGGGTTTGTTCCTTGTGTTCGGCGGGGTGGATGCCGTGGCGGAAAGTTTTGCGGGTAGCGGTCATTAGATACCAGCGGCTCGTAAATCCCGTCTACTCGATTTGGAGACAGGTACTCGTTGATTTGGAATGATTTGGGACACGGCTATTGGATCTATTCGCTTGTTTCGACCTGTTCGTTTTGGGACCCGGTCGCTGTGGATTGCTCGTCTTTGCGGATGAAGTCTCTCAAGGGCTGACTGAAAAATTCCGGGTCCTGGCTGTAACCGCATAATTCCAGCAGCCGGGCGCTCAGTTGCTGGTGAGCTGACAGGTCCGGTCCCTGTAGCTGTGCATTCGTTTCGCTCTGCGTTTCCGCCGCTACTTCCTGTCGGACAGGTTTTACCGTGCCCTCCGCTGGCGTTGCCAGCCGCTGTAACCGGCGCCAGTTCTTTCTGGCCAGCTCGCAGGCGTCGACCATCTCCGTCGACACGACGGCGATGCAGTGTTGTTGTTTGTCATTGGCGATGTCGATATAGGGCTGCAGCGTTTCCCTCTGTTCCGAGTCCAGGTCGAGGTAATCCGTCAACGGTGTCATGGATTCGTTCAAATGCCCCCTGGGGAGAACCTCGAAGTGCTGCCGAAAGCGTGATTCGTTGATCGCCCAGTCGGCAACGGTTATTTTCTTCGCCACGATCGATTCCTGTCCGCTATGCTCCCGTACGGCCATCCCCTTATCGGCCCAGTCGTCGTCCGCCGCGGGGTTGTCATCGATCGATAGCGCCAACTGTCCCCGCCGGCGCTCGGCCCGATACAGTGGGAAGGTTCTGCTTTTGGCGGCTAGTGCCGCCTGCTCGATACACTTTTCGATCGCGAAACCGCTGGCATGGGGATCGGGTGCGTACACGTGTAACAACGACGGGCCGTCGAATGCGAGCATTTCCGCCACGCTTTTGATCAAATGGCCGGGATGCCCGACGGAGGACTGAATGATCAGATAATCGGGCTGCGGTCCTGGCAAATTATCGAATTCACCCGCTAGCTTCGAACAGGCTGCTTCGCTACCCGGCCCGGGGACAAGCAGTCCTTCCTGATCGATTATTATTATCCTGGGCGGATAGCGGCCCGCCAGCAATGCCGTAGTCTCCCGTTGCGGATGTTCCTGCTTCCCGCAGACCAGGAAAACCGGCGGCGTTAATTGCTGTTCGGTTTCATTCAAATCATCCCAGCCGAGCCCATCCAGTTCGGAATCGTGCCGCGCCGGGCTATAGGAACCGTTCAATTCCAGTTCGGCACGGCGGTAGAGCTTGATATCCGCCAATAGAATGCGCCGGATACTTTCCTCTATGCTCCTGGCCAGTCCGGCTGCATCTCCGCCGGGTAAATGGCATACCCAGGGCTGCAGGTAAGGGTTGTAGGGATAGCTACCGCTCCAGAACGACGAGGCGCCGGGATCGACCGCAAACAGCATGCGGGCGCGCCCTTCGCCTGCATTCGTGTCTGCATACCGTTGCAGGCGTTTTTTCAGTTCGACCACGAGTAGGCTCTGCCGACGCAGTTTTGCCGGGTCGATTTCCCGTTGGCCACCCTCGTCCAGCAGGCTGGCCAGATCCGCCCCGTCGAGTTGACCGCTGTCGAGGCGGGACAGCCGCCGGCTGAACTCATCGAAGTCATTGATGCTGAGTGTGCCGGAGACGTTTCCCTGGATCAGGTCTTCCAGCCCACCGATCAGCTGTTCGAGTTTATCGGCATGCGCTGCAAATCGTTTCTGCATGATCGATTCGGTGCTCGCGGTCAACAGGTGGATGGCCGTCCTGGCGCCGTTGCCGGATTTAATGCCGTCGCCGGCGACCATGGAATGGTAGGCACTGCGGTCCAGCAATCTGTTGACATGGCTTTCCGTATCTTCGTCTGCAACGAAGCTGCTGATCCGTTCACGCGACAGGCCGGGCAGCTCCAGCTGCAGTTGCCAGTTGCGCCGGTATTCTTCGACACGCTCCGCTGTTTGTTCAGCCCATTGCAGGGCATCCTCCGGGCATGCCTCCACGCATATCCCGCAGCCGGTGCAGCTGACCGGATTGAGGGTCAGGCCGAGCAGCATGCCGCTGTTCTTTGCCCTGTTATGCGGCTCGACAAAGAATTTGTCGGTGCGTGCAATCCTGAAATTTTCCAGCTCGGACAGAACGGGATCGAATTCCGTACTGATCAGCTCGAGTTTGTCGGCGGCCAGGTTCATCTGTTCAACCAGTTGGGCAAAGGCGTCCCGCAGCAATTCGCCCAGGGTCAGATACTGGTCGAGTTCGTCCCGAAGCAGCAGTTTGTAGGCCTGTTTCGCCAGCGGGTCCTGGATGCGTTTCAGCTGGATAAAGGTCGCGCCCTGCCGTTCCAGGCGCGTGACGGCGCCCTGGATGACGGCTGCCGGTTCCAGCACCACGGGTGGCAGGGCCGTTTCGGGGCAGGTGGCCCAGCAACTGCCGCATCCGGTGCAGTTCTCGGGCAACCAGTCCGGAATTTTCAGGCGATACGGACTGATGTCCCGGAAGGCACTGCTTGCCGCCGGCATCACGCCGGTCGCCAGCCACGGATCGCTGAGAGTATGTTCCGCCTCGCCGTTGTCATAGAGGTAGCCGACGGAATGCCAGAACCTGTTGACGTCAAACAAATGGTCCTGCGCATGCGAAAGTTGCTTCACTATCCAGGGCGGGTCGATTTCGATCTTGTCCTTGCGTCCGCGTGCCTGCCAGAATTCCCGGGGAATCTCGATCGATCCCTCCGCGGCGCGTTGCATGGTTGAGAGAATTTCGTCAACGATCCGCTGCTCGTCGTCGAGCTGTTGTTTCAGGCTTTCGTAGACAGTGTCCCTGTCGACGTCAGACAGGTCCGAACAGGATTGCAGCCAGGCTCCCAGCAAAGCCCATACATTGAGCTGGTCGATGAATGCCGGTTTCGATGCGGATGCGGCCAGCAGTTGTTCCATGTCGATGACATGGACCTGGATCGCATGGCTTTCGATTAACTGCTGTACCCGTTGTGACAGATCGCTGCGCAGTGCCTCGGTCGGCTTGTTGGAGGCAATGATCAGTCTGCCACCCTTGTATATCGTGGACAGCAGAGCGTGGTTCTCCAGCAGCTTGTAGGACGATATCAATAATGTATCCGTGTTGACGGGCCTGCCTGTTACCGGTTCGTCGCCGCGGTTCCAGGCAAGCGTGACGGTGGTGGGTTGTAATATCTGCTCCAGGCCACCCTGCGGGAAGGTCCTGACCTCGCAGCGCAGGGCATCGGCCAGCGAAGCCGCCAGCAGGTTGGCGGCGAACAGGCCGCCCTGGCTGGAGAGGAAATGGACTCCGACGGACGGGAATCGTCTCGCCGGGGCCGGGGAGTCTTCCGTGGCCGAGACCGACAGCCCGGCCAGCTCTGGATATGCCCGGTTCAATTTCTGCTGCAGGGTCTGCAGGTGTGGGAAGCGGCGATCCGGTGAGGTGAATATCGGGCCGACATAGAACCTTCTGCTGCCCTGGTTACCGGCCTGCATATTCCGAAAGACGGCGACCAGATCGGAGAATGCCGGAAGGTCCGTGCCGACGCCAAAAACGCCGGAATACATGGCCGGCCTGTCACCGGATGGCCGATAGGCGTGATAACCCGGCCAGGGTTTGGTCTCACCCCTGGTACTGCCGTTTTCCAGTGCCTTGTCCAGGGCCGAACGGACTTCCCGCATCAGCGGCGGATCTTCCGCCAGTGGCTGCTCGGTCCGTTCCAGTACCGTGACCGCCCGCTTGCCCCTTAATAATCCTGTCAGCTCCGCACCCGGAAACGGCCGCAACAGGTTGAGCTTGACGAGACCGGCCTCGATACCGCTTGCACGCAATAAGTCAACTGCCGCGATGACTTCTTCGCAGACCGCGCCCTGGGCGATTACCAGATATTCCGCCTTATCGGCGTGATAGGCCGCTACCGGGCCGTAGTGGCGGCCGGTGAGCTCGGCGAATTCGGTGAAAGAGGCGTCGATGATCGAGGCAAGGTGTTGGTAAAAAAACGGTCGTTGCGCGGCCACGGCCCTGAAAAAACTTTCGTGGTCCTGGACAGCGCCGATTCCGGCCGGATTGTCCTGGTCCAGCAGTACCGGAATCCGCCGTCGCTGTTCGCCAAACAACAGCGACTGTGCCGGTGTCGGGCTGCTGATCGTATCGCCGGGGGCACCCATAAACCCGGTCACCAGTTCCCGTTCCGGCAACAGTACCGGCTGCATCGCGTGGGAAGTACGGTAATAATCCTGCGCGCACAAACCGGGCACGAGTGACAGTTCCGCGATGCGATGTGCGAGCAGGCTGAAGTCGGCAACTTCCTGGGCATTCGCCGCAAACATCTGGAAAAAACCGGTGCCGGCGATATCGTGATATTCGTCATGGCTGCCGTGTACGGCGCCGGTCTGTCTGGAGACGGCATGGCAAATGAGATGGATGACGCAGGTCAGTCGTCTGCCCGCGATGTTGTAGAGGTCTTCACGCAGGCTGCCGAGACTGCCGGTGAGCGCCGCCGTGCGTTGGCCCATCAGGGAAAAACCCGTGGTCATGGCGGCCAGTGCCTTCGGATCCGCAGTGACATGGACTGGCCGGTTGTCGATGCTGTCCACGTGCGCGACTGTGGAATGAACGACGATACTCTCGCTCGTTAACAGTTCGGTGGTAAACAGGACCGACTCACCGGTGCGGGTCTGCGCCAGCCCCGGAAAGGGTACGGGTTTACTCGGAGACTGCTTATTCCAGAACCACATCTTTCTTTCCAGTCAGCTGGTTACCGCCAAACTGTATGCCTTCCACCCAGACAATGGCGCCTGTCGGGCAGCGTTTGATCGCATCCGTTTTCTGCAGGTGGATCAATTCATCGTTGATCACCGGCAGATTGTTTTTCATTTTGAGCAGTCCCTGCGCCGCATCCACCACGCACTTGCCGCAGGCGTTACAGCCGACCCGGCACAGTTCCAGCATCTCGTCTCCTTCCAGTTGTGAATTACATTGCACCAGCAGGTGCTGGCTGATCGGCCGTAATTCGATGATGTTCTTCGGGCAAATCTCGATGCAGTCGCCGCAGGTAGTGCATTTTTCCGGGTCGATAACGGGCAGTCGCGTCGGCGACATGACGATGGCGTCGAAATCACAGACCATTTCGCAGTCGCCGAAACCGATACAGCCGTAACGGCAACCCTTGTTACCCCCGGAAACCGCGGCTGCGGACTGGCAGGAGGGATAGCCGACATAATCGGCCATCTGGATGGCGACATCGCTGCCGCCGGCGCACATCAGGCGGGCGACTTCCTTTTCGATCTCGCCGGCGTCGACGCCGAGATAATCGGCAACGATCGCGGCCGTTTCCGGGCCGCCGACCCGGCACTCGGCCGGCTGCACCTTTCCGGCAGCCGCCTGTTCGGCGAACAAACGGCAACCCGGCAGACCGCAGGCGCCGCAGTTGGTGCCGGGTAACATATCCTCTACGGCATCGATCCTGGGATCTTCGAAGACCTTCAGTTTGGAATTTGCCATGGCCAGCACGATTCCGAGGCAACTTGCCAGGATGGTCAGGAATGCGATGGCGATTACGGTTTCCATTCGAATACCACTAGTTGAACGGTGCGGCGCGTTTGATCAGATCATCTAGGTTCGGTTCATCCCGGGACCTGGGTTTGCCCGGATGGATGATCCTGACCGGACATTTTTCCGCCGCGATCACCAGGTCCCTGAAGGTGCCTGCGTCCAGGTCACTGATGATGGCCTGCTTGTTGTCGTCGTAGGCAAATAGTTGCGGGTACAGCGTGGTGCAATCATCGCAACTGGTGCAAAGCGGGGTATCGATGTACGGGTCATCGAGTGCCCCAATGCCTTCGTCTTCTTCGTCTTCCTCCTCGTCCTCCTCCTCTTCTCCTGCCGGGGCTGCCTGTTCCGGTGCCGCTTCGGCTGCCGCCGGGTCGGTCGGCGCCGCTGGAACAGGGGCCGATGCAGGTGTAGCGGACGGCGCCTGGTCGAAAGCGATCGCCGGTGCTTCGCCCCGCAGTAATAACTGGTGTGCGATCCGTTGTACGATCCGCTCGGTTAACTTGCCGACGTCCTGGTCCATCTGCAAACGGTAATTTTCTTTAATGGCGACGACTTCCCTTGCTTTTTCCGCCTCGAGCCGGGTCTTCTCTTCCGCTACCTGTTTGATGGCGAACGAATTTCGGACACCGCCGAACTCCCGCAGCTGGCGCCACGAATCGGCGCAATCTCGAGCCAGTGCCACGATATTGCGGGTCACGACCAGCGGATGGATACAGGAATCTTCATCGACGCCCAGGATGTAAGGTATCCTGTCTTCGCTTTCTTCCGTACGCAGGATCAAATAATCCTGTAGCGGCATCAGGTCGTCATGCCGGCCGCCCGGTTCGAGCCTCCAGAACTGGTCGACGAACAGCCGGTTGTTCAACAGAAAATCGGCCGGGGTGAACTGCTGATCCAGCGTCGTTTCGGCTTCCTCCGCATTGCGGTAAGTGAAAGTTTCGGACGGCCAGTCCCGGTCGCATTGCGAGTTGCCGAGTACGTCGAGGCGTTCGGCCAGTGTCCTGCCGTTACCCGGGGCAAAACTGAACAGGGGGAAGACACGGGCTTCCATCGCGGCTCCGGCATCGAAATAGACGGGCAGCCCGGAACGGTGTTCCTCTTTTCCGACATAAACGCTGAAGAGGGCGGGGCCGTGAAAATCCAGGCCATCCAGAAAACCTTTTTGTAGCGGCCTTAAATGCGAGACGGGTGACTGCATCACATAGGGATTAGCCGTTGCCATCGCCATGCCTGCCAGTCGGGCCGGCCAGTTGACCGTGATATCGGATCTTTCCGAGGTGGTTTCCCTGACGAAGAGTTCGTCGACCTGTAGCAGCACCTTCACCGGTAGCCTGGATGTCAGCAGTGTTAGCAGGGTATTCAGGTCTTCTTCGACGATTTCGCTACAGCGGACGCTCATTAATACCGGCGGGCAAAACGTCAACTCGTGCTCATCGAGGTACTTGACATCGAATCGTCCGAAATAGTCGTCGTGCGCTTCCTCCCGGTACCGGTTTTCGATTTCCAGTTTTGCGATGGCCATCGCCCTGAAGAAATCAACGACCATTTCCATGCGGGCATTGTATGCCTCTATCGCTGCGGCAGCGTTGTCGAAGAGGGTATCTACCCCGAGCGGGCTTGCCTGCAGGGTGTCGGGATCTTCCAATTCACTCTCGAATAACGGTCCGGCTTTCTGCAGGGTATCAAGGGCCGTTCGAATCCGCTTTTTTCTGCCTTCGGGTAACTGGTGGTCGAGATGACTTGCCTTTAGGATGGATGACATGGCATCGAAATCGATTTCTTCATCGTCGGCCGTTGCCTGGCGCAGGTGATCGGGTTTCAGTCCATCTTCCGAGCTCTCGAAGTCGATACTCAGGAGGTCGGTCAGTTGCTGTTGCACGGAATCGATCTCTTCCCTGAGATTGTTCGTCCTTTCCCGCCAGTGAATTCGCGCCAGTCCGGCAAGCAACCGTTGCGCCGAATCCGGAGCGCAGGCGATCATTTCGCTGTCGGTCAGGGATCGCCGCGTGGCGGCCAGGTTATCCCTCAGTAAATCCTTTTTTTCCTGGGACAGGTTCGATTTTGCCAGCAGATTTTTCGCGGCGCGGTCCCAGAGACCTAACAGGCCCGCTGACCGTTCCCGGTAAGCCAGTTCCCTGATCTCGGGTTCGATGCTGTGAATATGTTGCCTGAGGCGCGCGCCGCTATCGCCTTCATCGCTAACGTTGTCGGCGAGCTCATCGATGATATTCGACAGGCTACGTACGGCCGCGGAAGCCTCCCTTCCCTCGAGACAGAAAGGATAATCGTGCCTGATGTTCTTCAGATCCCTGTATCGATGGAGCAGGGCAGGGACCAGGGAATTGGGGCCGGTTGACACTCCCGGGGCTTGGCTGCGGATCCCGAACAGGAAAAAATTGAATAATTCCCTGCGTATCCCCGCCTGTTCCTGCGCGTCCGGTTTTGCAGCATCCTCGGCCGCGGGGGACGGTTCATGGGGCAGGTCTCCGCTAGCCAATTGCAGGAGATTGTCTTCCAGCGTTGCTGTTGTGCCGGATTCGGTCGTTTGGCTTACAGATTCGATACCAGTCGGTTCATCAAGTTCCATGGAATCGATGTCATTCACCGTTACCTACCATTGTGCTTTTTCATTAGCGGAATCGAAATCGGCATTGATACCGAACCTGTCGAAGGCACTGTTCAACACTTTTTCTCTCTGCCCCCAGGTAGATTTATGCCCGGGTTTTACTATCTGTTCGTAGCGGGGAATATTTTCGTCCCTGAAGAGAATACCGATCGGTACGATATCATCCCGTTCCGCAATCTCCCGGGCGCGGTGAATATCGGCGGGATCATGTCGTTCCGTCGTTTTGTAAAGCCGTGACATCGTTTCGCTCAGTTGCATACCATCTTCATGTTGCAGCATGAGCAGGTTTTTGGGTTCCGACAACAGGCTGGAAAAAATGTCCGGCGTGAAATGCGGGCATCTTTGCAATATCCGGATAAAGGCGAATCCGTTATGGTGGAAGGCCTGCCTGATGACGTCGTACAGGACTTCCGGCAGCCATTCCGCCACCTGGGCGACAAAGGACACGTTGGTAATGCCGAGGGTCACGGTCAATGGATTCATGGCCTTCAGGTAGGCTCCCTGCGGCGTCGTGTTGGTCTTCATGCCAAACGGGGTAGTCGGCGAAGCCTGGTTCTTGGTCAGGCCGTAGATATTGTTGTCGTGCATCATCGTGACCAGCTTCATATTGGTGCGGACCGTATGGATCCAGTGGGCGGTACCGATACTGCAGCAGTCGCCGTCACCCATATTGACGAAAACGTGCAGATCGGGCCGGTGTAATTTGACCCCCTGCGCAGTCGGCAGCGCGCGGCCGTGCAGCCCGTGGAACCCATAGGTATTCATGTAGTGTGGAAAGCGGGCCGCACAGCCTATGCCGGAAACGAAAACGCACTTTTCCGGTGGCAACTGCTCGTCGCGGCACAGGCGCTGGGCTGCGGTTAGAATACCGTTATCGCCGCAGCCCGGGCACCAGCGCGCAGCCCTGCCCTCGTAGTCCTTGAGGGTCTTGTAGTCTTCGTCAACCCGTAATACGCATTGGCTGTTTAATCCGAACATGGCGCTTTCCCTTCCGTTTATTTCAATCGTTGTCGAATCATGTCTTCGATCGCCCCCGGCCGCATCGGGCGGCCATGGACATTCGACCAGCAATCGACATCTACCAGGTAACGGGCACGCAACAACCAGGCGAGATTAGCATAACGCCGGTTGTTCTCGTCGATCAACTCATCGTCGTACGAATCCGAGTAATTGATCTCGACGGTCATTACCCGCTTGAATTTCTGCATGATCTCCTTGAGCCCCGATGCCATCGGCTGCAGGAAGGTCAGGTGTGTCGAGGAAACCTTCAGGCCATCCTTGCGTACTCTCGCTACCGCTTCCTCGATAGCGCCCTTTGTGCTGCCCCAGCCGACGATCAGCAAATCGCCGGATTCGTCACCGCAAACCCTGGGTGGCTGGAGCGTCTTCTGGAAGGCGGCCAGTTTGAGGCTCCTGCGGTTACATCCCTCCTGGTTTACGCCCGGCCCGTAGGCCACCCGGCCTTTGCTGTCGTGGGCCAGGCCGGTCAGGGTATACATGCCGCCCGGCTGGCCCGGGATGAATCTCTGTGACAGGCCGGTCACCGGGTCCCATTCCAGCGGTCCCATGTCGGCCGGTACCGGGCTCTGGTCGACGGGCGGCGCTTTCCATTCCTTGCTGATTTTCGGACGCGGAAAGGCCTGCTGGCCGGTGGCGAGATTGGCGTCGCTCAGCACCACGACCAGGGTTCGAAAGGTCTCCGCGATCTTTCTCGCGGTAATGATCGAATAAAAGCAGTCTTCGATGGTAGCCGGCGCCATGACGATCTTGGGTGCGTCGCCCGGCGTGCCGAAGATGGCGGCGAGCAGATCGCCCTGTTCCACCTTGGTCGGCAGGCCGGTGCTCGGTCCACCGCGTTGGACGTTGACCAGCACCAGCGGAATTTCCGCCATGACCGATAGCGCCATCAACTCGGTCTTCAGCGCCATGCCGGGCCCGGAGGTGATCGTCACGGCGCATTTACCGGCATACGAGGAACCAATGGCAAAGGCGCAGGCCGCGATCTCGTCCTCGGCCTGGTGGACGTGCCCGCCGACCTCGGCGAAGATTTCGCTGAGATAATGCGAAGCGGATGTCGCGGGCGTGATCGGATACATCGCGCAGACTTCCATGCCGGATGCAACTATCCCGAGCGCCACGGCGACATTGCCGTTGGTGACAACCTGCGCCTCTTTCACGCCGGACGGCGGAATTTCGAACCTGAAGTCCAGGTTTTGTTCGGCCCATTCATAGCCCGCTTCCAGCAGCTCGATATTCGGTGCGACCAGGGCAGGTTTTTTAGCCTCGAACTTGTTCTCGATTTCGTTGCGGGCCAGTTGCAGGTCGCGTCCATATATGTACATCAGCATGCCGACGACGAACATGTTCTTGCCGCGCCGCGCATCTTCGACATACTTGCTGCATTCCTGTTCCATCGGAACTTCGTACAAGCGGTATTCTTCCTTTTTCAGGATATCCACCACGCCGTTATAGGCTTCGACAATCTCGGGATCGGAATGGCTTGCCCACATGCTTTCCAGCAGAATGATGCAACCCGGCTTGTAGCGGTCTTCCCATTTGCCCCCTATCAAGGCCTGTTCATTGAAGCCTATGACGAGGTCCGCCCCGTCACCGGCATTGGTGACGGGGAAGGAGCCGACCCTGATACGGTTGCCGCTTGCTCCGGCGGGTGTCCTGGCCGGTGGTTCAATTTCGGCCGGAATGATTTCGACGGTCCAGACGCTGTTACCGGTTTTTGCGAGGATAGTGCCGAACATCTGCCCGGCCGTTTGCGCGCCTTCACCGGAATCGGAGATGATCTCGATGATGTGTTCTTCCAGTCGAGTTGCCCGTTTGCCGCTTTCAACCGATCTCAATTCTTGTTCTTTCAATTCGTGGGCCATTGTATTTCGTCTAGGATAAATTAATTGTAGAAGGCATTCTGCCACTAGTGCAAACTGTATATAAAATGTAGCGAATCGGATAAATACAGTGCATCGATAGCCTATGCTTGCGCTATGTCCATCAAACCTGAATGCCCGGCAAGACAGTAGACCGATATCGTACGCCGCTTGTCCTCGAGAGGCGGCAGCGCTTGCCATAATCCGATGCAGTGCTGTTTCAGCTGTGTTCCAACGTTATTGGAGACCTGTGAAGGAGGTGGACAAGCTCTATTAGAGTCAATGCCAATCCCAAAATTGAAGCTATTTGGTTCAGTATCCGGGTACGCAGACAGAGGAATCAACGGCGCAATTAGCGCGAAAAACCATCGAAGTGATCGATCTATTCGCATCATGGAATCAATAAAATCACAAATACAGGCATTCCAAACTGATGTGTATCAATCTTGTTATAAGTTGAGTGTTTCTTTAGGGTCTATTCTGTTGAAAAGCTCCAAACTTATCTCAATGGAGAAATTATTTTCGATATAACGAATTCTAAAAATTGACCTACGGCGGGAGAGCTATTACTAAGGATCTCGACCCACGGAGCTATTGGTGAGCTTACATACTAATTGCTGTTCGGAGTTCAGAAAGTTTTGGCTTTCTGCAGCACAACAATTCTCCATTCGCCTCGAGTTTTTCAACAGAATAGGCCATGAACGGGCACTCGGTAGGCATAAAAAAACCAGCGCGATGCTGGCCTGAGTATCGGTAATTCAGGGGGATTAATCCAGATGGTAGTCGCAATCCCAACCGCTTAATATACGCTTTGAATATTTGGTTGTCCAAACATAGAAAAAGAAAGTGAATGAAAGTTGATATGGGTCTTGTTCAGGAGTAGCTAACAAAGATTTTTATTTACCTCATAGAACCTTAAGTCTATAAGTTAACACAAGAGCATTAGCTCTTTTGAGACTTGGCCGAAGCTGAAAATTAAAATTATTTTCGGCGTTCTCGCCAGGTCTCTCTTAATATTGCGTTAACAGCTTGCAGTAAAAAGTGGCTATTTCGGCTAGAGGCCAGGGTATTCGATTTTTAGCCCGATCATGCTATGCGGCTCCTGGTCGCACCATATCGCCTAGATTCATCCTTTTCAACAGCATCAGTAGCAAATTCAAACGTTAAGTTAACCACACGATAATCATGAAACCCTGCCAGAGAAGGATTCGGCCTGGTAGCGGTGGTAGCTTTACCATATCGGTCGCCCCACTTTCGTTTATCTATGCCCCATTCTGCCGGCAGGATATAATTATTGCCGCTTGTGATACCTGAATCTCCATAGCAGACCCCTCACTTGGAGTGGGTGGCATATCATGTTAATAGTTGATTAACATCAATTAGCCTTCGATAAAAAAGGCGATAATCAAAATCTATAAAAATAGCAAAATCGATTTTCACGAGAAATATCACCATGGCATGTTACGTTTCAGGTTGTCTGGGTAATTATAATTTCGACAACATTGCGCAATTTGCACGAAAACGGTTTATCGAAGGCTGCAATACAATTGACTTGATGAGAATTGCGCGGACTCATCGAGAAAAAGAAGAGATTGCCCTGGTCGCCATGCTGGATCTGAGCGATAGAACAATTACGGACCTGAAGCTTGACTGCAATCACGCCGGTTCATGTAAAGTCACCAATTGCAGAAACCTACTTAAAAAAATGATAAATGAAGGTTTAGATCAAAAGAACAATTCCCTGGATTAGCCATTTCAAGAGATGGAGATCGGTCAAGAGTAATCACTCGGGCCCACCACTGTGTCGTATCGGCGCGGGCCGGATTCTAGGGTCTTATGAAATATCACAAATACAATAACTTACCAGATAGCGACGAATGTAAAATCGTCAGAATTCTATAATGTCCCACTCTCACTGATAGCTATCTGTCAGCTAACACTAGTATCGTTGAGAACGGGTGTGAGTATCTATAATGGGTTGTTCTCGGAAGCCTAAATCCCCTGGCAAAGGTCTGTTTTCTCTAATATAGATACTCACACCCGTTCTCGACCATACTGGTAAAGCTGTCGCCTGGATTCATTTAATTATTTTTCAATTATGGTAGGCCCATGATTTGAATCAACTCGATTTAAAGCAACTCAGATACCATTTTTTATTAGAATTGTCGTTGAAATATGGATGATTTTAAAGATGGAAAATCAGATGAACTCAGAAATAAAAGTCTGGGATATCGGCGTTCGTTTGTTTCACTGGTCTTTGGTTTTTTTTTACACAATCGCCTACATTAGTGAAGATATTGAACTTATCCACGTTTATACGGGGTATGTG
>CAMYML010000063.1:0-14960 GCA_947259305.1 uncultured Gammaproteobacteria bacterium
CTATCGGTCGATTTCTTGACGAATTTGGCCCGCAGTTCCGTTGCAGGCTCAAAACCGTTAACTTTTTGACATTCTGTCGTTCAAACCGGCCTTATTCGGGCCTGTTTATATAGCGAGCAACAATCGCGCCAACTTTACTTGACTCCAATGCGACCTCCGGAATGCACACTCAAAACACGCCGTAAATACATCCCTGTAGGCTCCTACCCGGCGTCCCTGCCGGGTAGGGTTTTGAGTGCACATCCCGGAGGCCGCACCTATCACCGTGCCAGATCCAGTCCCTGAATTGGCTCGACAACCTGGCCTGGAAAAGCTAATCCTTGAATCAGGATTTTTTCAGAAAAACAAATCTTATCTTCCAAGGACCGTACCAATATCTGGTTGGGAGCAGATGCCGGGGTGATTGGACTCATACCCGAGCTAGATTTGGCATATTCGATTAAAAACCAGGAGCTTTCTTGATAGTTGAGATCCCCGCTTGCACGGGGATGACTGCGGGACTTATTCCGGAACCGGGGCGCCTGCTTCGCGCAGCTTGGCGAGCTTGTAGCGCAGCGTACGTGGGCTGATGCCGAGTTTATCCGCGGTCTTCTTGCGGCTGCCCTTGAACAGGCGCAAGGTTTCGAGAATGACTTCGGTTTCACGGCCGCGCAGATCTGAATGCAGCATGCCGTTATCTTCCAGCAATGGCTCGAGCTGAACTTCATCGATAGCGTTGTTCTCCAGCATGATGTCCTGCGGCAGGATTTCCTTACCCTGTTTCATGATCAATGCGCGCTGGATCACGTTGTCCAGTTCGCGCACGTTGCCGGGCCAGTCGTGCTGGCACAGCCTGTCGCAGGCCGCTTCGGAAAGCTGGATCGATTCGCCCGCCGCGCGGCTGTACTGGGCCAGGATCTTGCACGCGATAGGCACGATGTCGTCAGGACGCTGGCGCAGCGCCGGTATCGTGATTGGAAACACGTTGAGTCGATAAAACAGGTCTTCGCGAAAATTCTTAGCGCGCACTTCCTGGCGCAGATCGCGATTGGTGGTGGCGATAATTCGCACGTCGAGGTCGATGATTTTGCTGCTGCCGAGACGCTCGACCTCCTTTTCCTGCAACACGCGTAGAATTTTCGCCTGCAGCCCAAGATCCATTTCGGTTATCTCATCGAGTAACAGGGTGCCGCCCTGCGCCTGCTCAAACTTACCCATAGTAGCCTTATGGGCACCGGTAAACGCGCCCCTTTCATGACCGAACAAAACCGCCTCGAGCATGTTTTCCGGAATCGCCGCGCAATTGATCGCGACGAAGGCCTGCTCGCTGCGCACCGACTGCTGATGGATGAAGCGCGAGTAGACTTCCTTGCCCACCCCGCTCTCGCCGTTGAGCAAGACCGAAGCATCGGTCTGCGCGACGCGCTTCGCCATTACCAGGGTTTCCTGGCTGGCGCGATCGACCGCTACCAGTCCCTGGTCGCCTGGCACCGGATGACGGATTTGTTTGCGCACCGTATTGACCAGGCTTTTCACCTCGAAGGGCTTGACCAGGTAATCCGCGGCGCCCGCCTGAATCGCATCGACCGCCTGGGGTATCGAGCCGTAGGCGGTCATCAGAATGACCGGCACATCGATCTGATTCTTGCGGATAGACGATAGCAGTTCGTAACCGTTACCCGGACTCATCTGCACATCGCTCAACACCAGCGAAGCCGAGTGACTTGCCAGGAAGCGTTCCGCGGCCTGGCCGTTTTCCGCTTCATGAAAGCTGATTTCATTGAGCTGCAGCGTATCGCAAATTGCTTCGCGCAGATCGGCATCATCTTCTACTACCAGTACATCTACCATGGTCTAACTCCCTGCTTGGGTATCGATTTCTAGAGTGTTGCTAATTTGGGTTTTCAGCGCCTGGCGGCAGGGCAGAAAAATTCGAAAGCGGCAGCCTCGCCCGGGGCGCGAGTGAACCGCGATGCGGCCCTGGTGCGATTCGATTACCGCCTTGACTACCGCTAGACCAAGCCCGGTGCCATCGGTCTTGGTGCTGTAAAAAGGATCGAAGATATGCGCCCGGGTGTCCCTGTCCATCCCGCTACCGTTATCCCGGATCGATATCGACAGCAGACCGCGAATCGTCATCCCGATGCTGATTTCGATACGGGGTTCCTGCGCGCAGGCCTGTAACGCATTCATGCACAAATTCGCGAGCGCTCCGAGCAGCGCATCCTTGTTGCCCTGCAACTCGACCACGGAATCCTGACCCTCTAGCTGCAGCGCCGCGTCGCGCTGCTGTAGCTGTGGCATGAGTTGTTCATTGAGCTCTTCGATCAATTCATTGACCGAAAACCGGGTGGTCACGAACTGGCCGCCATGCGCGAACACCAGCATATCGTTGATTAGTTTTTCGATATGACGATTGCGCGCCAACGCCTTTTCACAAAAGGCCTGGCTGGTGTCCTGATCGAGCTGGCCGTCGACGCACTGCGACAGGTATAGCATCGACGAAGCCAGCGGCGTTCTGATCTGGTGCGCGAGACTGGCCATCATCTTGCCCATAGTGACCAGGTGCAGGTTTTGCTGCGCGGTGCGCTGCAGCTCACGGGTTTGGGTTACGTCGCTGAGCAGTAAAACCTGGCCGGGCGCATATCCCAGTGGACGAGTCGAGATACTGAACTGGCGACCGTCGGCGGTTTTCAGCTCACCCTGGTCGAGTTCGGGCAGAAAGACGCGTTGCACGATATCGCGCCAGGCCTGCTGCTCCGGTGATGCGCCCAGTAACTCACGCGCACTCTGGTTTGCCTCGGCAACCTTGCCGTGTCGATCGAGCACCACGACGCCGCCCGGGATTGCATCCAGCAGGCGCGGTTTGACATCATCGCCCGGCAGTTCAGACGTATTGATGCGATCGACATTCTGGTTGATCTGGTCGACGCTGGCATTGAGCTGCACGGACAGACGATTGAATTGATCAAACGCCTGCTGCAGGTCTGACAACGAACGAGCGTCGCTAGGTAAATTCTGGTTATCCACACCCGATAAGTTGCACAAGCCAAACCAGTTGCAATAATGTCAACAATATCAGATAGTTACAAACCAATCCTGATTCACGATGCCATAAAAATGACGCTATATCGCGGTTCTGGACAGGATACGGCTGACAGGTGTCAGAAATCCGCTGCAATAGCGGGAGCCGAATTTAGAGCGCTGCGGCTGCTGGCGCAAGCCGTCATGCAGGGCGCCGGTGGACGGAGTCAGTTTAAGTGGGGAGCGAGTGTTGCCGACTATTCGGTGCGTTCGATCTCGTACTTGCGCATTTTTTCGACCAGAGTGGTGCGGCGCATATTGAGCATGGTGGCGGCACGTGCGACCACGTTGTTGGTTGCGGACAGGGCCTGTTCGATCAGTGCGATTTCAATATCGGTGAGATACTTCTTCATATCGATGCCATCGGTAGGCAATTGACTCAGATAGGAATTTATCGGGGCCAGAATGGCATCTTCATCGCTGATTTCAACATCCGCGGTTATCATGCCCGGCGTCTGGTATTTTTCCGGCAGGTCCTTGGAATCGACCACGCCATGGGGAAACAGGATAGCCAGCCTCTCGATCAGGTTGGCGAGTTCGCGCACATTGCCCGGCCAGTCATATTGCTGCAGCATGGCAATCGCTTTTTTGCTGAGCCGCACAGAGCCGCGATTCTCGCGTTCGATGCGAGATATCATTTCATGTATCAACAGTGGAATATCCGATCTGCGCTCGTGTAACGGCGACACTTCGATCGGGAATACGTTGAGTCGATAAAACAGGTCCTCGCGGAAATTTCCCTCGGCTATCAGATCCTCGAGGCGACGATGGGTTGCGGCAATGACCCGCACATCGGTTTTAATCGACTTGTTGCTGCCCACCTTTTCATAACAGCGCTCCTGCAGCACCCGCAACAGCTTGACCTGCATCGGCAGCGGCATATCGCCAATTTCGTCGAGGAAAATAACCCCGCCCTCGGCCAGTTCGAAGCGACCCTGGCGTGCGCTGATGGCGCCCGTGAAAGCGCCCTTTTCGTGGCCGAACAGTTCGCTCTCGAGCAAATCTGCAGGTATCGCACCACAGTTAATCGGAATAAAGGGTTTCTTGTTACGCGAAGATTGCGCATGAATGTTTCTAGCAATAACTTCCTTGCCGGTGCCCGAGTCACCGAGAATCAGGACCGAGGCATTGGTGTCGGAGACCTGGTCGATCATCAGGTTAATGCGTTCGATCGCATTGCTGTTACCGATCAATGGCTGGCATTCCCGGTTTTGCATGCGGCGTTCGCGCTTGTTGTGCTTGCGCGCCTGATCCAGCACCTGCGACAGTGAATAGTAATCCGACTGAAAGCACAGGCCCGAAATAAAGGGCAGTTGCACGACGATTTCGAGAGCGCTCAGTTCCGACTTGTCGGCCAGTAAAACGACGGGGTACTGACACTTGTCCTGCTTGTTCCGTTCCAGGAAAAACTTTGAAATATCATCGCCGCCAATGCTGAAGATGGAGAGATAGTTGAACAGCTCACGGCGTGGAATATCGGGTAATTGCTCGGGCGTGATTAGCTTGGCTTCGACCTTGATGAAGCTTAATACGGCCAGGAAAGAGTGGCCTCGCGTGTAGTTGGAATCGACAACCAGAACCTCGTTGCTGTCTTGATTTCCACTATGTTCCATCATCTTCTGTGATCCTTGTTACCCAGGTTAAACTCCAGCCAGTTTTTTGACGACTCTGAAATTTATAACTCAAGTCTAGTTCAGGCTGCCAGAATTTCGACGATGAAAAGTGATATTTTTACATTGTATTTATTAATCGAACCATAGTCTATTTATTGGGGTCTGAGTCGTTGCTCAGGTAGGCCTGGGTCGCTTTTGACGCGGTTCGAAGCTTAGACTGCTGCAGTATTATCGACTGTTTGAATAGGTTTAATTTATCGACCACCTGTTGATTCAGGTTTTTCAAATGCTGCGCCTTGATTACGTCAATTTCCTCGATTGAACCCATAAAGGCCTGTTCTATAAGCGGTTTCCTTCGAACTTCGAGTTCATTGACACGTTGAAACTCGCCCTGTTCGAGCACTTCGAGTATTTCATCCGTTAGCGCAATTGCCTCGGCCAGGGCAGTTTTATCATTCATCGATAGTCTGCCTTTACTAGGCACTGGCTTGTTGGCTCTGGGCGGGAATTTGCTCCCAGGCCGATTTGATTTTAAGCAAAAGCCCGCTGATTTCATTGAGCTTGGCTATATCGTCCTCGATATTAGCCTGGGTCAGAGAAATAATCATGTAGTGGTAGAGGTCTGAAAGATTTGTTGACAGTGTCCCTTCATGAGAGTGATCGAGGCAACCATCCAGCCCGCCGATGATCGAAATGGCCTTGCCGAGTAACTCGCCTTTTTGCGTCAAATTGCCGTGTTGCATGGCACCCTTGGCCTGGGCGATGCGTTCGATCGCACCATTCATCAGGCGCAGTATCAGTTCATGTGGATCGGCGTATTGGATTGAACTGTTGTCAGCGGACTGATATTGGTTGACGGCTTTTACTGCGAGGTTACTCATTGGTTATCTCTCCATTGTTTCTTAACTAGGTTATCGTCTTGCGGTCGATATTCTTTAGAAAAGAAAGTCTTTAACTATTGCTACCGATCGAATTGGGCTTGGGCAGGTTCGCCAGCTGCTGTGTCAAAAAACTGCTGGTCTGATTGAACTGCGCCACCAGCGCGTCCAGCGCTGCGAACTGTCGAATCAGTCTCGCTTCGAGGCTGCTAATTCTGCCATCGAGCTTGAAGCGCTCGTCTTCGATGTCTTCCAGCCGCGCGTTGATATTGTTTTCACGGGAGGCGATGAAACCGTCTACCTGAAGGAAACGATCGAGCAGCGAATCCAGCGTTCCCGCCAGGCCACGCGTCACGCTGACCGTGCCCCGGTTGCCGGTCAGACCCGCAAAAACCTCGACCGACAACCCCTTGCTGTCCCCCGACCCGCTGGTCAGCACTTTCCCCTCCGCCGTTGCCGGAATGCCGTTAATGCTGCCGATGAAGTCGGTGCCATCGACCCCGCTGCCGACCGTCAGGCCGTAGCGATTATCTACCTGGGGGTCAATCGCAGTGATTTCCACCGACGAACCCACGCCGCTACTGATCGAAGTAATCACGAACCGGTCGCTGGGCACGTCGTAGTTCACCGTCACCGACACGCTATTCGCGATCAGCGTGGCCGCGGCATTTATCTGGGTTTCGATCTCGGTGGCGAGCGCATCCTCGTTGGGATAGTTGCCATTAGTCAGGGTGATGTTGCCAGTCGAGAAACCATCCACCTGGAGTGTCATATTGTTACTGTTGTTACGCACCCTGAGATCGGTTACCGGGTCGGTGCCGGTAAGCGTTCCCTGCGTCAGAAACGACGTCACGCTGACCGCATAGTCTCCGGAGAGGGTTTCCGGCGTTGCCGCAAGATAACGCACGCCCGGATCTGTGGTACTGCCCTGCAGCGAAAACAGGGCTTCGACTTGCGCCCCATTATTGGTCAGCGCATCCTTGAGCCTGGTGTTATCGATATCCAGCTTGCCACTGGAACTGGTGGTAATCCCGATATCGACCAGTGATCTGATATTGCCGTCGAGTCCCGAGACGCTGCTGAAGATAGTGTTTCGAATCTGATTGCTGATGCTGCGCACGGTGAAGTCACCGATCAGGATGCTGCCGCTCTCGGTCTCGGGATTGTAGGCGGTCAGCGCGTCGATATTTTCCGCCAGGTCATTATAGGCCTGCACGAAACCGTTAATAGAAGCGGTCACTTCCGACAGGTTTTCTTCGACATCGACATTCACGATGTTGCCGCCATCCGCCTTTATCAGGTCGAGGGTGACGCCGTTGATCGCACCCGACACGGTATTCGTATCGCGGGTGATGTTCAGTCCGTTAATCGACAGGGCCGCGTCCTGTGCCGACACGGTCTGAAACATACCGGTTTGCGCCGCGGCGTTAAATGCGAATTGTGACAATCCCGAGTTATCGTTGTCATTGCCGTCAGCGTCACCAGTGACGGTGAGTTCCATGCTGTTCTGGGCACCGGTTCTTTCCGAGGTGAGCACCATGCGATAGCCGCTGCCGTCGTTGACGATCGATGCCTGGACGTCGAAGTCATTGTCATTGATATAGTCGCGCAGGCCGCTCAGCGTATTGTTGCCGTTGGCGGCGTTCACGGTTATCGCCTGGGGTCCTTGTTCAGGATCCGGGGTGAAGCCGTAGGGCTCGGTGGTAGTGGTGCCGAATTGTATCGTCAGGATACCGTTGCCAATAACGTCGTCGACCGTGGTAAACGCCGTCGCGGCGCTGGAAGCCAGCGATTGCGCCTTGGCGATCGCCGTGACCTCGACAGAGTAGCTGCCAATATCGGCAAAGTTTTCCACCGAGGCAGAAAAAATCCCGTCATTGGAAAGCGAAATGGATTTGGCATCGAAAGCGGTGGAAGACTGCAGGCCGCCCAGGCTGGTTTGAAACTGGGATAGCGAGCTGCGCAATAAACCAAACGCCGACAGCTCGGCAGTCAGATCCTGTTCCTTGGCCGCCAGGCGATTGGCGACCGGAGCCCGTTCTGCTTCGATCAGGCCTGAAACCAGTGAGCCCAGATCGAGTCCGGAGCCAACACCCAGTGAGCTGATTGCAGCCATAACTACTTTCCTATTCCAGTGCTTTTACCGTTCAAGACCAGGCCCGAAGCCTGGTCGCTTAAGCAGAAGCGAGAAGGGGCGGCAGAATCACACCCCTTCTCGATATTGCTTTACATTTAGTGAGCAAGAAACAGACCAGTTTTAATCAGGTACTATCAGAAAATAGTAACCCCTGCCCTATTTCACCTCGACTAACTGTATCTTCCTGAAAATCACGAAGCTGCGATGCTATTGCCAGTAAATCCTCGGAAGGAATCTGTCGAATCAATTCGCCGCTTTCCGAGTCTATGACGCTGATTATGGTCCTGCCGCTGTCTTCATCGACATTGAAGGCCAAATCCCGCTGTACGCTGCGGATAATGTCATTGATCTCGCTAACCGTTTCACTAATTTCAACAGTATTGACAACCGGGGCGGGCTGTTCCTTGCCCTTCGGCGGCAAACCCTCGCCACCGTTTACTGGGGAATTGGCTACGTCAGGCTTCGCGACCTGTCCTGAGTTTTTAGCAGAGGTCAATGCTCTGATCGACGCTATGCTTGTGATCTCGTTAGCCATGTTAATTCTCCGCTTGAAGAGAGGACTGGCACCAGCGGTGCCAGTCCCTCATTCACCTGTTACTGAAGTAGAGCCAGAACATTCTGCGGCAGAGCATTGGCCTGCGACAGGATCGATATACCGGCCTGCTGCAGGATCTGACTACGTGTCAACTCGGCAGTCTCCGCCGCGAAATCCGCGTCTCGAATACGTGAGCGTGCAGCCGACTGGTTCTCGGTGGTCACGGCCAGGTTTGCGATAGTGGATTCGAAGCGAGTCTGTACCGCGCCGAGCTCTGCCCGCAGGCCACTGACCTGTTGCAGCGCAAAGTCGAGCGTCAGCAATGCATCGTTGGCGGAGCTACCGGTGAGCACGTCAACCCCGTTCAGGGTATTGGTGGTCAGGGTCTGCGCGCCAGCGGCCAATCCCAGCGCGGTCGTAATTTGCGTACCTGCCAGGGTGATGCTGTCGCCAACGTCGGCCACCAGCTTGATACCGGCGCTGAAAGTGTCGTCACCATTCGCGGCCAGCACACCGGTCGCGCCGTCAGCGAGGACAATATCTGAACCATCGGTATTAGAGAACGTCAGGTTACCGGCAGCCTGGGCGACGGTTACGCCGGTCTGGGTGCTGAAGGCATTAATCGCTGCTTCAACCGCACCAACGGCAACGTTATTCAACGAAATGCTGACACCATTCAGGGTGATTGATCCGCCAGCGGCTGCCGTGTAGGCAACTGTTGGGCTGGTCACAGTCGACTGCTTGAGCGCGGTAACACCGCTATCGGCAGACACCGCATTGATCTGAGTGATCACATCGCTGACGGTCGGACTGGCTGCGGCAATGACACCTGCAAGGTCAACCGCAATACCGTTAACAGTCACGTCGTTTGCGGCCAGCGTAGTGCCGAGCCCGATTCCTGTGACCGAGGTTCCATCCACGAAGGAGGCGCCGAGCTGCGAACCACGAGAGTCCACTCCGTCTACCTGGATCGTTTGATTCTGGTTGGCGCCAACCTGGAAAGTCAGGGTGGACAGCGAACCATCGAGAATGTTTTGACCGTTGAACTGGGTTGCACCTGCAATCCGGTTAACTTCAGCAATCAGCTGGTTAACCTCGTTGTTCAGCGCCTGACGGTCTGAAGACGAGTTGGTATCGTTGATTGACTGCACCGCCAGCTCACGAATACGCTGCAGGGCGTCACCCGTCGTGCTCAGCGCGCCTTCCGCGGTCTGGGCGAATGATACGCCGTCGTTAGCATTACGAATCGCCTGGTTCAAACCACGAATCTGCGTGGTGAAGCGTTCCGAAATCGCCAGGCCCGCAGCATCATCTTTAGCACTATTGATGCGCAGACCGGTCGACAACCGCTGTAACGAGGTGGCCAAGCTGCTTTGAGAACCGTTGAGGTTTCTCTGCGCCGTTAACGACGCTATATTGGTATTAATAATTTGAGGCATTGTTCTCTCCTAAAATACACGCTTCAATAGCGTCGAATTTCAATTTTCGGAAAACCCACAGCGTTTATGGATTCCCCGCTCAGAGGCTTTAGCGGCCGGGAGAGAATAAACTTTAGAAAATTAGTAATTATTTTAGGAAGTTGAATAGCGAAGAACTGGTAATTCTGGCAAATACCGCCTGCGCCGCGTCGAGCGTCGTCTGCTCCAGCGTCAGCTGGCTGATAGCTTCGGCGAGATCGGTATCGCGCAAACTGCTCAATGTTTTTCGCGCCACCAGCACCTGCGCCTCGTTCTCGTCACGCTGGCTTTCGATCGCATTCAACTTGCCGCCAACCGTGGTGCGGATATTCAGGGAAACGTCGAGCGCCGCGTCGAGGTCAACCAGCGACTGGGCGATGTTGGCGGCGCGAACCGCATCGGTGGGCGCGTTGCGCAGGGTATCCGCCAGGTTCGAAACCATCGAGAAGACATCCTGGTATTGCCCGGCGCTGACGCTAAAAACATCGCCGACCGCGGGCACGCCCGTGATCGAAGTCTGGACGCCCTGGAAATTGATATCCTGGCTGTCGGTATAGGTTGCGCCGGTGACGATGTTAACACCGCCGGCGACGTCGAAGACATCGTAAACTCCGGGCGCGACGAAGCGGATTTAATAATCGCCCGGCACATAAACCGAACTGTCGACCACGCTGGCCGGGGCGATTATCCCGCTACCGGCGTTGGCCACGGCCGGGATTTCTCGCAGTGCCGCCGCGGATGGAATTGCCATGAAGATACTCTGGCCCGAGATATCGATCTCCATCTGTCGCACTTTGCTGATCTGGATCGAACGGGTGCCGGCGTCACCGTTAAAACTGGCGTGGTCTATCGAACCGGTGGTCGCCTGGGTAAACGGCAGGTTGTCGTTTTGATAGCCGGCAAACAAATAGTCGCCATTGGCATCGGTGGTATTCGCCAGGGAGTAGAGTTCGCTCAGGCGCTCGTCCAGTTCCACCGCGATGGCGTTACGCGATATCGGATCGAGCGGACCGTTATTACCCTGGAGCGCGAGCTCGCGCACCCGGTTCAGCAGGTCGGCATAGGTTTTCATGACGGCATCCTGCTGTCCCAGGCGCTGCTCCGCGAGGTTGATGTTGGACTGGTACTGCAGGTTGACCGATACATCCTGCTCCAGTTCGAGCACTCGCGACGCGGCCGCGGGATCGTCCGACGGCTTGTTCAGACGAACCCCGCTGGAAATTTGCTGCTGCAGCTTCGCCAGCTTTTGCTGTTGTTGCTGAAAAGCCTCGATGCCCTGCGTGTAAATTTGCCTGGTTGAAATTCTCATAATTACCTTACGCTATTGAGCAATGTCTCGAATATGGTCTGTGCGGTGCTGATCAGTCGGGCGGTTGCTTCATAGGCCTGCTGATAACGCACCAGATCAGCTGCTTCTTCGTCCAGATTGACCGAAGCTTTAGCCGATAGTCGATCGATTGCCTGAATCAATAGCGATTCCTGGGCATCGCGCTCGAGGTTTGCAGACAGCGTTTGCGAGCCGACGAACCCAACCAGGGCGCCGTAATCTTCCTGGTAGGTGGCGATACCGCCATCGAATACGCCGACGTTTTGCAGATTGCCGAGGATGAGTGCGTTGCGATTATCGCCGCTGCCGCCAACATTGGATTCGACGCTAAACACATCACCGGCCTGCGGTGCTCCGTTCAGGCTTACCTGCCAGCCGTTGGCGTCGACCAGCATGTTGTTGCTGAACGGAATCGCGGCGCCGGCCAGGTAGGCCACGCCCCCGACCACGACGTCGGCGTCAGCGCGCAATGTCGTTGGTGGATTATCGAAGGTCAGGGTCGCCGTATTGAGTAAATTGGGGTCGGTGGCATCGGTCACGATGCCGGCGCTGATATCGAGGCTGCCGAGATTGTTCAGCGAAGCGTTGCTGCGTATGGGCGCCGCCGCGGCTATTTCATTCGGATCGCTGGTCAGCACCTGCAACCCGCCCGAGGCCGCCAGTGTCGGTTTGATGGTAAAGCGATCGCCCGCAACCGCGGTGGCGCCGTTGATGGTCAGGGTCAATCCCTCGAACACCAGCGTCGCCGGCGCACCATTGGCGACCGTGGCGCTGCTGCCGCTGTCCGAGGTCAGGCTCCAGTTGGCGCCATCGAATTCCAGCTCGTAGTTATCGATGGTCAGCGCGGTTACGTCGCTGACCACGGTGGAGACAGTCGGCGTGCCCAGGTTGCTGGAAAAGGCAATCGACTGCGGCGCGGCATAGCTGAAGAAATCCTGCCCCAGGTTACCATTCAGATCCATTCCGTCGCGCATTTGCGCATTGAAGGTTTCGGCCAGGCCGATCGCCGTACGACCGAGCGCATTACGCGTCGGTTCCAGCACATTGTTGCGGAAATCGAGCAAGCCGCCGAGTTCGCCGCCGGTCAGGTTGGAACTAATATCGAAAACGCTGATCAGGCCGCTGTAGGAAATCACGTCGCGACTGGGGTCGCCGTTGTCGGGTTGCGCCGCCAGGCTGAAGGCGCTGGTGCCGCTGAGCATGGTCTGCCCGTTGCCGATGAATATCGACAGGTTGTTTTCGCCTTCGTCGACCACGCTGATATCGACCTTTTGCGCGAGCTCGGCGAGCAGCGCGTCACGCTTGTCCAGCAGATCCGCGGATTGCTGGGTCGAGGCCGCCGACGGCGCAAATTCGTTGAGCGTGACATTGACGTCGCGAATCTGGCCCACCAGGGCGTTGATATCGTCAACCGTGCTGCGAATATCGGCGCCGGTGTTGCGCGTCAACTCTTCGAAGCGCTGGTCGAAACTCTGAAACCGGGCCGCCAGCGTATCCGCGCTGCTGATCAGCGCGTAGCGCGCGGTGCTCGACGCCGGATCGTCGGCGACATCCTGCACCGACTCGAAGAAGTCGTGCAGTATCGGCGAGATTCCGCCCTGGGGGTCAGCCAGCACATCATCGATATAGCCGGAGAGTTCGCTGAACTTTTGCGAACGCGTGAAAATCGAAGTCGAATCGCGCACCTCGCTAGTCAGGAACTGATCGTAGGCGCGCGTAACCGACGCAATCGACACCCCGTTACCAAAATAGTTGCCGCCAAAAAATGCCGGTGGATTGGTTACGAACTCGGCAGTCTGGCGACTGTAGCCGGGCGTATTGACATTGGCGATATTATGACTGGTGGTGCTCAGCGCGCGCTGAAAAGCCATCAGGCCGCTAACCGCGTTGTTTAACAGATCAGCCATAGTCGCTTACTCCTGGGTTGATACCGGCCAGCGTTTGCTGCAACAGCTCACCGCGCAATATGCCGATCACCTTGTCTGCATACCGTGGATCGGTGGCATAACCGGCATCCTGAATGGCGCGGATATAGGCCTGGTCGTTACCGGCACTGGACAGCGCCTGCTGGTAGCGCGGGCTGGTCTGGATAAAGTCGACATAGTCGGCCAGGCTGTCGGCCGGCGAACCATAGGCGCGAAATCGCGAAACCTGGTGTTGCAGAATCCCGTCGCGATACTCCAGCGACTGGCGCTTCAGCGCAGCGCCCTGCCAGTCACCGCCCGCCTTGATGCCGAACAGGTTGTAACTGCTGCGACCATCGTCGAACTTCATCGTGTGCCTGCCCCAGCCGGTTTCCAGCGCGGACTGCGCGACCAGCAATTCGGGGCTGACGCCGAGCTGCTGCGCCGCGACGCGGGCCTCGGGCCATACATCGGCGATAAAATTATCCGGTTTGTGCCAGCGCTTGTTGGCGCGCTCAATCTGCGCCACTTCGGCAAAATCGTCATCGACTACCCGGCCCAGAACTACGCTACTGCCAGGCCCTGCTTCTGCAGCAGCCGCCGCTGCTGGCGCGGCCTCGACCGGTGCTGCTGTCGCCATAGCCACGCTTTGTACCGCCCGTGGAACGCTGACTGGATTCGCGGCTGCGGGATCAATTGCTGTGGCTGCGGCTGTCTGCTCAGCGCCGGGTATCTGCTGCATGATCATTTTCGCCACCCCGAGCCGGTCCTGCCCGGCGATGGTTTGCGCCAGTTGTTTGTCGTACATCTCCTGGTAAAAGTCCATGTACGAACTTTGCTGCGCGTCATCGACCCTGGCAGCCGAGCGCATCGCAGCCAGCATTTGCTGCACGAACAAGCCTTCAAACTGCCGCGCGACCGTCGCCGCGGCATCCTCCGAGTTTTCACGCGCGCGCAGCTTCATTTCGCCAAACTGCTGAAAATTAAGGAAAAAATCTGCCTGGGTGTTAATCGCCATGAAACCCTTCCGCTTAAATCACGATCAGTTCTGCGCTCAGCGCACCGACCTGTTTGAGCGATTCGAGAATCGCTACCAGGTCGCCGGGGGAAGCGCCGACCTGGTTAACCGCGCGGACTATCTCGCTTAAGGTCACACCTTTGGGAAAGCGAAACATGCGGTTATTTTCCGCGCTTACCTCGATGTCGGACTGCACGTTCTCGGTCGTGGTGCCGCTGCTGAAGGGCCCGGGTTGTTCGACGTCGACGGTATTAGTAATGGTTACGCTGAGGTTGCCATGCGATACCGCCGCGGAGTAAACCTTGACGTGATTGCCGATGACAACAGTGCCCGAACGGGAATTAATAATGACTTTAGCCGGCGCCTCGCCGGGCTGGAATTCGAGATTTTCGATAAACGACATGAAACCGACGCGCTGCGATATATCTTTTGGCGCGTTTATCGAGACCGTCACGCTGTCCTGCGCGCGCGCATTATTCGGCCCCAGAACCTGGTTGATGGTATCGGCCAGACGCTTGGCGGTGGTGAAATCGGCGCGCGTCAGATTCAGCGTCAGTTTATCGCCGTCGCCGAAAGGATTGGCGATCTCGCGTTCGATGCTGGCTCCGCCGGGAATACGACCCACGCTGGGCACGTTGATGGTCACCGAGGAACCGTCGGCGCCCTCGACGCCGAGCCCGCCCACGATCAGGTTGCCCTGCGCCATCGCATAGATATTGCCATCGGCACCTTTAAGTGGCGTCATCAGCAGCGCACCGCCGCGCAGACTCTTGGCATTGCCCAGCGACGCAACGGTAATATCAATGGTTTGACCAATCTTGGCAAATGGCGGCAGGTCGGCATGCACCGACACCGCGGCCACGTTTTTGACCTGGGGGTTCACGTTGGGCGGCAGGGTAATACCATACTGCGACAACATGCTTTTCAGGCTTTGCACGGTAAACGGCGTCTGCGAAGTCTGGTCGCCCGACCCGTCCAGGCCCACGACCAGGCCATAGCCGACCAACTGGTTGCTGCGCACGCCCTTG
>CAMYML010000063.1:14988-27217 GCA_947259305.1 uncultured Gammaproteobacteria bacterium
AGGCCCACGACCAGGCCATAGCCGACCAACTGGTTGCTGCGCACGCCCTTGATCGAGGTAATATCCTTGATGCGTTCAGCCCAGACTGGCTGCAGAAACCCTATTAAAATCAATAATATAATAAACTTACTAAGTCTCATGTCGGACTCCTAGAACGGGAACAGCGGACTGTCGAAGAAGCGCGACAACCAGCCTCTTGAATTGGATTCGGCGACCACGCCGCCGCCGCCATAGTAAATGCGCGAATTGGCGATCTTGCGTGACATGACGGTATTGTCGGAACTGATGTCCTGCGGGCGCACCAGCCCGGAAATGCGGATGAATTCGGACCCCTGGTTCAGGCCAATAATCTTCTCGCCGCGCACCACCAGGTTGCCGCTCGGCAATATATCGGTCACGGTTACCGCAATCTCGCCGTTCAGGCTGTTGCTTTGTGCACTGTCACCGCTGCCAGCGAAATCACGTTCACCATCCAGGTTGTTGCTGAACACATTGTTGCCATTGATGGTTGGTCCGGCGCTGCCCAGGATTGCCAGCGCGCTGAGATCGATTTCATCGGCCTTGCTGGTGCTGGTCTCCGCCGACTTGGAGGCATTGGTCGACTCCGACAGGGTTACGCTGAGCACGTCGCCGATACGAAAGGCCTTGTTGTCCTCGAACAGTCGGACCGAGCGCCCGGCCTGGAAGATGGAACCGTTGGCCTCGGGTTTAAAGGCGGTCGCGGTCAGGTCTACCGGGGCGTACTGCGGGTCCGGTTGCACCACCATCTGGGTTTGCGCGCAGCCACCGGCCAGGCATAGCAGCATCAGCGGAAGGATCAACTTGCTTGAAGCCATCATCAGATCACCTAGATGTTATTGTTGAGGTATTGCAACATGCCGTCAGCGGTTGCGATCAGCTTGGAGTTCATTTCGTAAGCCCGCTGGGTTTCAATCATGCTCACCATTTCTTCAACGATGTTGACGTTGGAACCTTCGAGCGAACCCTGGCGCAGGCGACCGAGTCCGGTCTGACCGGGGGTGCCTTCCTGGGCGGCGCCGCTGGCGGCCGATTCAACGTAAAGATTCTCGCCGATGGGCTGCAGGCCGGTCGGATTGACGAAATTGGCCAGCTGGATGTTACCCACGTTGGCCGGTGAAGCCTGGCCCTGCAGCTGCGCGCTGACGATGCCGTCGATGCCGATGGTTATCGACTGCGTGTCGGCAGGCAAGGTAATGCCGGGCTGCAATTCATAGCCGCTGGCGGTAACCAGTTGCCCCTGGTCGGAAACCATGAAGCTGCCGTCGCGGCTATAGGCCTGGGTGCCGTCGGGCAGCAAAATCGGGAAAAAACCCTGGCCGTCGATCGCGATATCGAGACTTTTGCCGGTATTTTCAATGTTGCCCTGGGTGTGGATCTTTTCCGTTGCGACCACGCGGGTACCGGTGCCGAGCATAAGCCCGGACGGCAGGCGCGTATCCTCCGAGGTTTGCCCACCCACCTGGCGCAGATTCTGGTACAAAAGGTCTTCGAATACCGCGCGCGACTGCTTGAAGCCGGTGGTACTGACGTTGGCAAGGTTATTGGAAATTACCGAAAGACGCGTCTGTTGCGCGTCGAGCCCGGTTTTTGCAACCCAAAGGGCCTGATTCATGATATTTCTCCATCGATTGGTTCTTGATGAAGAAATATGCAGTTACCGTGCCAACAATTCACAGGGGAGTTTGGCGCTCACCGGCCGTTACCCTGGCCTCGGCAAATGACTGGAAAGTGCTATTCAAATCCCGCGGGACATGGCTTTATTTACTTTCCCGGGTTTCAGGGCTAAGCCCGCGAAACAGTGGCTGATAGAGGGATGGAAACCCCGTTTTATAGCTAATTTCCTTCACTGGAATAGCAACCGGGGTTACCATGTTGGGCACTTGATATATTGCGAAAACCGTTATGTCTTCACTACAGGATCAATTGCTCAAAGCCGGACTGGTAGACCAGAAAAAGCTTGCCAAAGTCAACCGGGATAAAAACAGGAAAGACAATCTCATCCGTAAAAATAAAAGCAGGAAAAGCGTAGAGTCGACCTCACAGCCAAAACGATTGGATAAAAAGGCGCAACGAGATCGCGAACTCAACCAGCAGAGGCAGGAGGCGGCCAGGCGTAAGGAACTCGCAGCCCAGGCAAAACAATTGATCCAGGATAACAAGCAGGACAGGACCCTGGGAGAACATCCTTATGGTTTCGTTTACAAAAGCAAGGTGAAAAAAATCTTCGTCACCGAAGCGCAAAAGAAGCAACTCGTCCAGGGCCAGCTAGCCATTGTGACCTATGTCACCAACGATGGTCGGAAATTTGAGCTCGTACCCGGGCCCGTGGGTGAAAAAATAGCCCAGCGTGATACAACCTTCATCGTGGCAACCCGACAGCAGGAGGAATCCGATATGAATGCGGACGACAGCTATGCAGACTTTCCGGTTCCTGACGATTTAACCTGGTAGCAAAAATCCCCGAGGCATCTTTTCCTACAGGCCATCTTTCTACCTAAAGATAAAGTTTTGCGTCGAACAGTTGAATCCAACGCTCGTAGCGGAAGCCTGGATATTTAAGGTGAGCGGCAAAAAACGAGCCAATACAGGCTCTTCAGACAAGTAATAAGAACTAATTTCAGAACCTGTCAAGCCGAGGTATGACCAGGACTGGCAGCGGAGTTATCTGCCAGGCGCCGGGAATATGCTAAATCGGTTCCAGCGGCGGATCGAGCAGGTTGAACAGGCGCTCCATGTGCTCTATGGCTTCGCGCCCACTATCGGTCAGCTGACCGCCGTCGGGCGCGGTGATCAGACCTTTCTCGTGCATGCGCCCGGCCGCGGCCACGATTGCCGGGTCCGGATTGTCTTGTACATCCATCGCTATCGGTCCACCCATGCTGAAACGCCGCAGCAGGTTCAATTCATCGATGAGTTCGGGATCAATATGCATGCTTTCCTCCCAGGGCTTATGGCCTGGCCAGGTCTTCGCCTTCTTTTTCCGGCACTAACAGGTCGCTGCGACTGATGCCCAGCGCCAGCGCCGTAGTGGTGGCGACATAGATAGAAGAATAGGTTCCGACCAGGACCCCGATGATCAACGCCGTGGCAAAAGCGTGGATTACTTCGCCACCGAGGAAAAACAACGATAGCAATACCAGCAGGGTGGTGAAGGACGTCATCAAGGTGCGCGAAATGGTCTGGTTGATCGAGGTATTGACCACTTCGAGCGATGTCTTTTTGCGGATCTTGCGGAAGTTTTCGCGCACGCGGTCGAATACAACGATGGTGTCGTTGAGCGAGTAACCGATAACCGCAAGAATCGCGGCCAGCACGCTCAGATCGAAATTCAGCTGCAGCAGGGAAAACACGCCCAGCGTGATCATCACGTCATGTATCAGGGCCGCCACCGCGCCGAGCGAAAAACGATACTCGAAGCGAAACGCGACATATACCAGGATCGCGATCAGTGCATATAACACCGCCAGCCCGCCGTCCTCGGTGAGCTCTTCGCCAACCTGGGGCCCGACGAAATCGACCCGCCGGACTTCAATGTCGGTTTCGCTGACCGATTCCAGCAGGCGGATAATTTGCGAGCTCAGTTCGGCCTTGTCTTTGTCGGCTTCCGGAACCAGGCGAATCAGAACTTCGCTGGCGCTGCCGAAATGCTGCACGATGGCATCGCCAAAACCCTCGGTTTCCAGCGCCTGACGTATGGGTTCGAGCTCTACCGCCTGCGGGTAGCCGACCTCGATAATGCTGCCGCCGGTGAAATCGATGCCGACATTCAGCTTCAGCGTAACCAGGCTGACGCCTGAAATCAGCAACAACGCTGCCGATACCAGCAACGCCGATTTGCGCAGCGCCATAAAATCGAAGTTGTCGAATAATGTCTTGGCCATAATCAGATCGCCAGCCGGGTTACCTGTTTACGTCCGTAAATCAGGTTGATGACCGCGCGCGTGCCGAATATCGCGGTGAACATCGACGACGCGATACCGATCATCAGCGTCACCGCGAAGCCCTGGATCGGACCGGTGCCGAAGCCGAACAATACGATGGCGGCGATAAAGGTTGTGATATTAGCGTCGGCAATGGTGCCAAAAGCCTTTTCATAGCCGGCGAAAATTGCCGCCTGCGGCGTGTTGCCGTTACGCAATTCCTCGCGAATTCGCTCGAATATCAGTACATTGGCGTCGACCGCCATACCGACGGTGAGGACGATACCGGCGATGCCAGGCAAAGTCAGGGTCGCCTGAAAAATCGACAGGATAGCCACCATCAGCACCAGGTTCAGGCTCAGCGCGAGGTTTGCCACCAGGCCGAATACCTTGTAATAAACCGCCATGAATACCAGCACCAGCACAAAACCGACCAGCACCGAGAGAAAACCGCGATCGATGTTTTCCTGTCCCAGGCTCGGGCCCACGGTGCGCTCTTCGACGATCACCATCGGTGCGCGCAGCGCGCCGGCGCGCAGTAACAATGCCAGGTCACGGGCTTCACGGGTGCTGTCGAGGCCGGTGATATGGAAACGTTTGCTCAGCTGATCGCGAATGGTGGCGACATTGATGACCTGCGACTCGGTGGTCCTGATGCGCTGCCTTTCCCCTTCGATCTCGCGAAATTCGAACTTGTCCTCGATGAAAACCACGCCCATCGGCTTGCCGATGTTATCGCGCGTGATTTTCGCCATGCGGTCGGCGCCCTTGGCATTCATCGTAATCGTGACATCCGGCGTGCCGCTCTGCTGGTCGATGCCCGAAGCCGCGCCGACGATCTGGTCACCAGTAACGATGACACTGCGTTTGAGCAATACCGGGTCGCCGTTACTCTGGCTGTAGAGCCGGGTTCCGATGGGCGCCTTGCCGGCAGCCTGGGCCGCGCTCCAGTCGGCGAAGCTGCCGTGCACCAGGCGAAACTCGAGGGTTGCGGTCGCACCCAGGATTTCCTTGGCGCGCACCGTGTCCTGTACCCCGGGTAACTGCACCACGACGCGCTCGTCACCCTGGCGCTGGATTACCGGCTCGGCGACACCGAGTTCGTTCACCCGGTTCTTGAGGGTGGAGATATTCTGTTCGATCGCGGCGCGACGTTCTTCTTCGAGCGCGCTGGGATTGTAGCTGATCTCGATAAACCAGCTGCGATCGTCGTTGCTGTCGGCAAACTCGAAGTCACGAAACTCCTCTTCCAGAATCAGGCGCGCGGCATCGCGGGTTTCGGCGGAGGTAAACCGAATGCTGACCGAGTCTTTACTCGACTGCACCGCCTTGTAACGCACTTTTTCTTCGCGCATGAAGCTGCGCAGCTCGCCGGAGGCGCGATTCAGCGATTTTTCGATCGCCGAATCCATATCGACTTCCATCAAAAAATGTACCCCGCCGCGCAGATCGAGGCCGAGGTACATCGGTAACGCACTCAGCGCAGTCAGCCAGTCCGGTGTCGCCGGCGCCAGGTTAAGCGCAATGCTGTAACGCTTGTCGCCGGCATAAAGCAGGTCGCGCACCTGCGTGGCCGCCTTGAGCTGGGCATCTTCCGAAGCGAAACGCACCAGCACGTTATTGCCATCCAGTTCGGCCGAAAGATATTCGATATTCCCGGACTGCAGCACGCTTTTGATATTGTCTAACTCGGGCTCATCGACGAGATTGACCCGATGCGTAATCTGCAGCGCTGGATCTTCACCGTACAGATTGGGCGTCGCGTAAATCATCCCGATAGTGATAATCAGGATGAGGAGAATATATCTCCAGGGAGCATAACGATTAACCATCGGGATTACAGATTCTTGATTGTGCCCTTGGGCAATACGGAGGCAATCGCGTGGCGCTGAATCTTGACTTCGACGTTATCGGAAATCTTGCAGGTCAGGAAATTATCATCAACACCGGTGATCTTGGCCAGCAGGCCGCCATTGGTGATGATTTCATCACCCTTGTTAAGCGCTTCGACCATGTTCTTGTGTTCCTTGGCTTTCTTCTGCTGCGGACGGATCAGCAGAAAATAGAAAATGCCGAACATCAACAGCAGCGGCAGAATCAGCTCCAGGGTACCGGCTGATCCCCCTTCGGTTCCCTGCGCTAGCGCATCACTTATAAAGAAACTCATTTTGATAAACCCTTGGTTTTCGATTGATTAGCTCAGGGCCCTGCCCTCAAGCGGCGCGTATTATGGCACTAGGACGGTCATCCCACAAGACGGAAGCGAATTTTTGATTCGCTAAGTCTCGGACTCGTAGCGCCGGTAAAAGTTTTCACAAAAGCTGTCATAGCGATCGGCCTCGATGGCGGCGCGAATCGAGGCCATTAATTGCTGGAAATAATAAAGGTTATGCATCGTATTCAGTCGGGCGCCGAGAATTTCGCCGCACTTGTCGAGATGACGCAGGTAGGCGCGCGAGTAGTGCCGGCAGGTGTAGCAGTCGCATTCCGGATCCAGCGCCGCGGTATCGTCGGCATAGCGGCTGTTACGAATGCGGATGATGCCATCGTTGGTATACAGGAAGCCGGTGCGCGCGTTACGCGTCGGGATCACGCAATCGAACATGTCGACGCCGCGGCGCACGCCCTCGACCAGGTCTTCCGGTTTACCCACGCCCATCAGGTAGCGGGGCCTGTCGCCCGGCAACTCGGGCAGCACCACGTCCAGCGTGGCATTGCGTTCATCGGCGGCCTCACCCACCGACAGGCCACCGATGGCGTAACCATCGAAGCCCATGTCGATCAGCCCGCGCGCCGATTCGATGCGCAGCTCAGGGTAAGTGCCGCCCTGCACAATTCCGAACAGCGAGTTGGGGTTATCGCCAAACGCAGTCTTGCTGCGCTCGGCCCAGCGCAGCGACAGCTGCATCGATTCTCGCACCACGCCCTCGTCCGCCGGATAGGACGTGCACTCGTCGAAACACATGACAATATCCGAACCGAGATCACGCTGTACCTGCATCGAAACCTCGGGGCTTAAAAAGACTTTGGCGCCATCGACCGGCGAGGCGAAGGTAACGCCCTCCTCCGTTATCTTGCGCATCTTGGCGAGGCTGAACACCTGGAAACCGCCGGAATCGGTCAGTATCGGGCCCTGCCAGTGCATCATATCGTGCAGGTCGCCATGCTTTTTAATGATGTCGGTGCCGGGGCGCAGCATCAAATGGAAGGTATTGCCGAGAATGATCTGCGCGCCGATCGCCTGCAGCTCTTCCGGGGTCATCGCCTTGACCGTGCCATAGGTGCCGACCGGCATGAAGGCGGGCGTTTCTACCGTGCCACGCGCAAACACCAGGCGCGCGCGCCGCGCCCCGCCATCAGTCTTATCCAGAACAAATTCCACTAGCTGACTCGCCGCAGACGATTTTCTATGAACATCGCGTCACCATAACTGAAAAAGCGGTAACCCTGCTCTACCGCATGCGCATAAGCCGCCCGCATCAGTCCGGTGCCGGCAAAGGCGCTGACCAGGATCAACAGGGTCGATCGGGGCAAATGGAAATTGGTCAGCATCGCATCCACCAGTTTGAATTGATATCCCGGCTTGATAAACAAATTGGATTCCCCCAGCAGGGGCCGCAGTTTACCGCTCGCGGCCGCCGACTCGAGGCAACGCACCACGGTGGTGCCAACGGCGATCACGCGCTTGCCCTGCTCGCGCGTATGCAGAATCGTATCGCAAACGGATTGCGGCACGTCGACGAGTTCGGCATGCATGATATGGCTATCGATATCCTCGCCGCGCACCGGCTGGAAAGTGCCGGCGCCGACATGCAGCGTCACATGGGCAAACTCGACGCCTTTCTCGCGCAGCAATTCGAGGATCCTGTTGTCGAAATGCAGCCCGGCCGTAGGTGCGGCCACGGCGCCCGGTTTGCTGGCATACACGGTCTGGTAACGATCGCGGTCAGCGCTGGCGTCGACCCGCTCTATATAAGGTGGCAGTGGCACATGCCCGTATTGCTCCAGCAATTCCAGCCAGGGTCCGTCTTTTTGCCGCAGCACGAAAAGATCGCCCTCGCGCGCCTGCATGACGCAGTGTATTTCGCCTTCGAGGATCAGTTCGGTCCCGGGTTTGGGCGCCTTGCTGGCGCGGATCTGGGCTAACAGGGTCGAGTCATCGAGCACTCTTTCCACCATGACCTCGATCTGGCCGCCGCTTTGTTTACGGCCAAACAGTCGTGCCGGAATAACCCGGGTATCGTTAAACACCAGCAAATCCCCGCTATCGATGAATTCGACGATATCGGTAAACTGGCTATCGGAATAATCATTGCCCAGCGGATCCACCAGCAGTAAACGCGAAGCGCTGCGCTCGGCCAGCGGGGCCTGCGCAATCAATTCTTCCGGTAGCTGATAGTCGAAATCGCTGAGCTGCATGGTCGGGTCAGACTAAAAACGCCGTATAATAACCCCAATGCCGGGGACACCATACTTAATTTGCGATTCGATCGCGTAGTGCGCTCTCCGGATCACTACCACTAGCCCGGGTTTTGAATTAGAATGCGCCCTCCTTGCCGGGGTGGCGGAACTGGTAGACGCGGCGGACTCAAAATCCGCTGGTGGTAACACCTTGGGGGTTCGAGTCCCCCCCCCGGTACCAGGCCTGTTCATCCCCCTGCCCTCCATAACCGTGGACAAGCTGCGTAAACGCATCGGGAAATACGGACTCGGGCGGCATCCGCCGGAACCCGCTACCAGCGTGGAGCGAGTTTAGTTTTTCCAGGCTTTTACTGCTGGCAGATAGATATGAGCAACGATAATTAGCCGTTGATACTAAATTCAGATCATAAGGGAGTTCAAATAAAAACATCGCCGCAGCCGCCAAAGCGGCTGCGGCGGATGGCCGCTATCAGGCGGCTTTTTCAGCGTTTTTCTGGTGCTCGATCGTGGCTCCAGAAGACGCAGAGCCGATCGAAATCGCACGCGGCTTCATCGCCTCGGGGATTTCCTTGACCAGGCTGATGGTCAGCAGTCCGTTTTTCAGGTCTGCACCGTTGACTTCGATATAATCGGCAAGATTGAACTTGCGTTCGAAACTGCGATTGGCAATGCCGCGATACAGGTAGGATTTTTCCTCGCTGTCGTCCGCTTTCTTGCCGCGTACGCGCAGCACGCCGCTTTCAACCTGGATATCGAGTTCGCTTTCCTCGAAACCGGCCACCGCGAGCGTAATCGCGTAACGGTCTTCGCCGGTGGTTTCGATATCGTAGGGCGGGAAACCCGAGGCGGCCTTCTCGCTGCGCAGGGCGCTATCCAGCAAAGAACCCATGCGGTCGAAACCAATGCTGCTGCGGTACAGGGGGGATAAGTCGATAGTTGTCATAACAAATTCTCCAAATGAAGCAATTGATAAAAGCGCCGCCATTCTCTCTGAGACCTGGTGTACGCAGCTATCTATGTGGGAGTTATTGCAATGATTTCAAGCCGAAATCGAGGCTTATTTTTCGTTTTTTCGGTCGTCCAGCCATTTGACCAGGTGGCTGAACGGCAATGGGCGGGACACGAAGTAACCCTGCACCTGGTCGCAGCCGACTTCGGCTACCAGGTCCCAGTCTTCCTGGTCCTCGACGCCTTCGGCGACCACCTTCATATCGAGCTTCTTGGCGAGCAAAACGCTGGATTCCAGAATCGCGCGCGCCGAGGCTTCCCGCGCGGCGCCATGCACGAAGGCGCGGTCGATCTTGAACTCGGAGAAGGGGATGCGCTGCAGCTGTTCCATCGAAGAGTAACCGGTGCCGAAATCATCGATCGACAAGTTGAAACGTTTCAGCGACAAGCGGCTGAGGATATCCAACGCGACCGACAAATGCTCCATCAACCTGCTTTCGGTGATTTCGAAAGAAATATTTGAAGGGTCCAGCCCCGACTGCTCCAGCAGGCTGGACATCCGATCGGGCCATTCCAGATTGGTCAGCGAGTCGACCGATATATTGATCGCTATATTGAGATCGTAACCCTTTGATTTGAGGCTGGTTGCATAATCGAGTGCCTTGTTGCAAACCACATCGGTCAGGTCGCCAATCAGTCCGTTATCCTCTGCCATGGTGATAAATGCATCCGGTTTGATTAACCCCTTTGCCGGATGATTCCAGCGCACCAGCGCCTCGACGCCGACGACCTGCCCCGATCCGATGTCGACCTTGGGCTGAAAATAGGTATCCAGCTGATTACCGGCGATAGCCTGTTTCAGATCGGCTAGACTGAAAGGATCCAGCATCATCATAGTGCCTTCCTGACGAATCTGGTCCAACGAATCGAGCAGTTCGCTCAACTTGGCCGGCGTCGCCGGCTTTTCCATTACCCCGAGTACGTGCAGTTCGTGTTCGATGGCCAGCTTTTCAACCGTCTTCAGAATACGCACATCCTCGCCGCTGGTCAGAATCAATGAACCCTGAAACTTGCGTTTGGCCAGGTGACGGATAAATTCGACGCCATCCATTTCGGGCATATTCAAATCGCAGATGACGACATCGACACCCTCCCCGTTTTGCTGCAGCATTTCCAGCGCCGCCGGCCCGGACATGGCGTTGAGCACGCCGGATATACCGAGGTCGTTCAGCATTACCGTGGTGATACGGTGCATGATGTAATCGTCATCCACCAGCAATAGAGTAATGCTGAACTGGGTGATGTCTTCATCTTCATCGGGCAGCTCGAGCACCGAGGCCCGCTCTTGCTCCTGTGGCTGCTCCTGTTCCTGCTCTGGGTCAGGCGCCGCGGTTTCTTCCAGAAAACTGCGGATAAATTCAGCCGCCTCGTCGGCGTCACGATGCAGCTGCGGCATCAGCAATTCCAGCTCATCCCAGTTAGCGGCATTCGCCGCCCGTTCCAACTGTTCGCAAATATTGGCCATGATCATCGCGCCGAGACTACGCGAAGACGACTTGAGCTTGTGCGTATACTCGGCAAGCTGCTCAGCGTTTTTCCAGGCGAAAGCCTGCTGAATATTGTCGATGTCCCCATCCAGCGCTTGCTGATATGACTGCAGCAAGTGCCGATGCAGGTCGGGTTTATCGCCGATAGACTGGGTCAATACGGATAGATCGACCTTATTCCCAGCGCGTAAATCCGCAGCGGTGGAATTTTCCGTGACCATATCGACCCCCTCGTTCGATGGCGCCCACTTCTCCATTGAGTCGCGCAAGGCTTCGAGTTCGACCGGCTTGGGAATGACATCGTCTACGCCAACTTCGAAGCATTTTTCGACATCCGCATCCAGCGCATTGGCCGTGATCGCAATTATCGATGAACGTCGATGGAGTTCCCGCTCCAGTTGGCGGATTTCGCGCACCAGTTCGTAGCCGTTCATTTCCGGCATGCGGATATCGGTCAGCAGCATCCCGTATTCGCGCTGTTGCCAGCGCTCCAGCGCCTGCACGCCATTTTCGACATAGTCAGCCTGGTAGCCCAGTATTTCCAGCTGAGCCGCCATCAGTTCCTGATTGATCAGGTTGTCTTCCGCGACCAGGATGCGCGACGCCTGTCCATTGGGCCCGGTGATACTGGTAACGGTTAAATCCAGCGCAAGCGCTTCGGCGACAGGTGAAGTTACTTGCACCGGCTCCAGCCCAACCCAGAAGGTACTGCCCTGCCCGGGATTGCTGTCGATAGTGAGCTCACCGTTCATCAGGTCGAGCAGCTGCCGGGTGATTACCAGTCCAATGCCGGTGCCCTCGATCGAGCTGAACTCGGCGCCGAGGCGGTTGAAAGGCTGAAACAGTTCCTTGAGTTTTTCTGCCGTTATCCCGCTGCCGGTATCCTCCACCCCGACCCGCAATAAACCGCCAGGCCCGCGCCGGAGTTTTACCTCCACTCGACCACCTTCATGATTGTACTTGACCGCGTTGGTCAGCAGATTCAGGAAAACCTGCTTCAGGCGAATGGTATCCGCCTGCACGTTGAGACCATCGAACTCGGTTTCGTCGAAGTCGACCTCGATGCTGCGGCTTTTCGCCAACGGTATGACCCAGTGCACGCTGTCATTCAACACCTGCTTGAGCGAAACCGGTTCCAGCGACAGGTCGATCTCACCGGCCTCGATGCGCGATAGATCCAGAATCTGGTCAATCAGCGACATTAAATGCCGGCCGGCGCGGTTGATTTCGGTCGCGTTGGCAAGATGCTGTTCGCCGAGGTTACGGTCGTAGGCAAACAGCTGTGAAAATCCGAGAATCGCGTTTAGCGGGGTCCGCAGTTCATGACTCATGCTGGAGAGGAACTCGGATTTTGCCTGACTCGCCTGTTCG
>CAMYML010000064.1 GCA_947259305.1 uncultured Gammaproteobacteria bacterium
CCTACGCGAAATCATAGCCTAATGACAAGACGACCGGCAGGCGTAACCAAATATCTATTTGTAAGACAAATAATTTAATAATACTATATCCCGCCAGGTTGATTTCTGAAGTTTTTCAGGAACTATTGTAATTACTCTTTCGTCGGTTAAACCTTGAACAATAAATTTCTCAGTATATCTCGTCGCACGAGATCAACACCTTTCAGTCGTCGCGTCGAAGCCGTCGGTGTGCGTGCTTACACAGTTTACAATCACATGCTGCTAGCGACAGAATTTTCGGGGCTTGAGGAAGATTACTGGCACCTGTGCGAACATGTTCAGGTCTGGGACGTTTCCGTCGAGCGCCAGGTTGAAATTCGCGGGCCGGATGCCATGCGTCTCGTGCAACTGATGACACCGCGCGACATTAGTAAAACTCAGGATTTACAGGGTCGGTATGCACCGCTTTGCAACCCACAGGGCGGTATCGTCAACGACCCGATTGCGATACGTCATTCTGAACAACGCTGGTGGTTATCGCTGGCCGATAGCGACGTCAAGCTCTGGGCACAGGGCCTTGCAACCGGTTTCCAGCTCGATGTCGACGTATTTGAACCGGAGGTTTACCCACTCGCGGTGCAGGGACCCAAAGCGGAGGAACTGGTATCGAGATTATTCGGTGATCGAATTAAAGGCATACGATTCTTCCGTGGCGAAATGTTCGAATTCAAAGGCTGTAGTATGTACGTGGCCCGCTCCGGCTGGAGTAAACAGGGGGGCTTCGAAATTTACCTTAATAACGCCGACCTCGCCGAAGACCTCTGGGACGAGTTATACAAACTCGGCGAAGATCTGAATGTCGGGCCCGGCAGCCCGAATCTGATCGAGCGAGTCGAAAGCGGCCTGTTGTCATTCGGTAGCGATATCGACGATAGCATTAATCCGTTTGAATGCGGACTTGACAGTTTCATTAACCTCGACGCCGATATCGAATCTCTGAGCCTGCCCGCGCTACGACGTATTGCCGGTAAACACCGGAAGCAATTGATGGGGCTGGTGATAGACAGCAAAGTAGATCGACTCTCACCGATAATTACTTTCAAAAACAAAAAAATCGGAGAAGTAACATCTCAATGCTGGTCTCCACGCTATCGCAAGTATCTTGCATTCGCTATGATGGATCGAGCATTTCTGGAGAATCACTCTACCGTTGAGGTCGACGGCATAGACGCGCGGATCAGCAGTCTGCCCTTCTCTGCCGACGAACTAAATTAATTATCAGGCTATCCATATGGCAAAATCTTCATACCTGAAACCGGACACTATTGCGTTACACACCGGTTATGTGCCCGAAAGCGACCATGGTTCGCGCGCAGTCCCGATCTATCAGACGACTTCATATGTATTCGAAAGTGTCGGCGACGCCTCTTCGTTGTTTAACGTCGAACAGGGTGGACATATATACAGCCGCATTACCAACCCGACGGTCGCGGTGCTTGAGCAACGCATCGCCGCGCTCGAAGGCGGCAGCGGCGCGATCTGTACCGCCTCCGGTATGAGCGCGCTGTTCACCACGTTTATTACACTGTGTTCGGCAGGCGACCATATCGTTTGCTCGGCGCAGATTTATGGCTCTACCGCGACGCTGCTGAAACACACGATAAAGCGCCTCGGAATCGACTGCACATTTGTATCGATCAACGATGAACAAGCGCTACGCGACGCGATCCAGCCGAATACCAAGATGGTATTTTGCGAATCGATCGGCAACCCGGGGCTCGAAATCGCCAATATTCCGGGCATTAGCGCGATCGCGCACGAGGCCGGCATTCCGCTGGTGGTCGATGCGACCTTCGCGACGCCGAGCCTGTGCCGACCAATCGATCATGGCGCCGATATCGTCGTGCATTCGGTCACCAAGTGGATGGGCGGGCACGGGGTAGCCATTGGCGGCGTCATCGTCGACGGCGGCCAGTTCGACTGGGCGCAAAGCGGGCGCTTCCCGGAACTGACCGAGCCCTACGCGCCCTTCCACGGGATCCGCTTCTGGGAAGAATTCGGACCCTCGGCGCTGGCGATGAAAATGCGCGCCGAGTCGATGCGTGACGTCGGCGCGGCGATGAGCCCGCATAACGCGTTTCTGATACTACAGGGCATCGAAACCCTGAGCCTGCGCATGAAGCAGCATGTGGAAAATGCCGGCAAACTGCTCGCCTGGCTGCAGCAACAGGAAGCGGTGACCTGGACCAATTACCCCGCCATGGAAACGAATCCCAGCCACGCGCTGGCCGCGACGCTGTTTCCCGCTGGTGCCGGATCGATGCTGTGTTTCGGTGTCGTCGGCGGTCGTGCCGGCGGCGCGGCGTTTATCGATTCGCTGCAACTGGCGTCGAACCTGGCCAACGTCGGCGATGCGCGCACGCTGGTGCTGCACCCCGCGAGCACGACGCATTCGCGCCTGACCGTGGAAGACATGAAAGCCGCCGGCATCAGCGAAGACATGATTCGCGTCTCGGTCGGGATCGAGGATATCGTCGATATCAAGGCGGATTTCGCGCTCGGTTTCAAGGCGGCGCAGCGTACCGCGGGAGCAGGCTGATGTATATCGATGTACGCGGCAAGCAGGCCTATGCGGCCACCGGCGGCAAGGAATTCGACCACAGCCTGCCAACTGTCATGTTCGTGCACGGTAGCGGGCTGGACCATCGCAGCTGGGCGCTGCAAACGCGCTGGTTCGCCTACAACGGCTACTCGGTCCTGGCGCCGGATCTGCCCGGTCACAGCCTGTCCGCGGGCAGCCCGCTCGAAAGCATCGAGGAGATGGGCGCCTGGCTGGCGGATTTTATTCGCGCCGTTGGCGTCGAAAGCGTGCATGCCGTCGGACATTCGCAGGGTTTCCTGGACGTGCTCGAGCTGGCGCGCCAGGCGCCGGAATTACTGAAATCGATAACCGGTATTGGTACCGCCGGCGCGATTCCGGTCAACCCGGCGCTGATCGAAGCCGCCAGCAGCAGCGCTGGCAAGGCCGCGGAAATGCTGTTGATGTGGGGTTTCGGGCCGGATGCGCAATATGGCATCAGTGCGGTACCCGGAATGCAACCAATTGCAATCGGACGCCAGATCATGGCGAGCAACCCGCTGTATGAAGACCTGGTTGCCTGTGGCAATTACCAAAATGGCAGCGCGGTCGCGAAGACGATCAAAGTGCCATCGCAGTTGATACTGGCGCGCAAGGACCGGCTCACCCCGGTCAAGGCTGGCATCGCTTTCGCGCAGGAATTGAACGCCAGCGTCAGCGTAATCGAGCGTTTTGGGCATATGCTGCCGATCGAAGCGCCACGCCAGACCCTGCAAAAGTTACGCGAGTTGATCGCTGGGCTGGAACAGCCCGGGCGGGAGATACGATGAGCATTAAAAAAGTAGCGGTAATCGGCGCCGGCACCATGGGTGCGGGCATTGCCGGCCAGGTGGCCAATGCGGGCATCGAGGTCTGGTTGCTGGACCTGCCCGGTGACGACAATGTAAATGCGCTCGCAGAACGCGGTCTCGAGCGCCTGCGCGATCCGAATCAGCCAGGCCTGATCAGCAAACAGGCGGAAGACTTCATTCATCTCGGCAACACGCGCGATGATTTCGATCAACTCGCCGACTGTGACTGGATCGCCGAAGCCGTGGTCGAACGGCTGGATATCAAGCAAGATCTCTACCAGCGCCTCGATGCGGTCTGCAAAGCGGACGCGATCATCACCTCCAACACGTCGACCATCCCGATCCGACTGCTGGTCGAAGACATGCCTTTGTCGTTCCGCCAGCGCTTCGCGATCACCCATTTTTTCAACCCGGTGCGCTTCATGCGCCTGCTCGAACTGGTGCGCGGTGGAGATACCGATCCCGCCGTCATCGCTTTACTGGCGGACTTTTGCGAACAGCAGCTCGGCAAGGGCGTGGTGCCCTGTCTCGACACCCCCGGCTTCCTCGGTAACCGGGTCGGCGTGTTCGCGATCCAGTGCGCGCTACACGCCGCTTTCGACCTCGGCTTGACGCCGCTCGAGGCTGATGCGATCTTCGGCCGCCCGATGGGTATCCCCAAGACTGGCGTATTCGGTCTCTACGACCTGATCGGCATCGACCTGATGTCGGACGTGGTGCAAAGCCTGGTCAATATTCTGCCCGCGAGCGATGCCTTTCATGCCGAGGCCGCCAAAATCCCGCTGATGACGCAGATGATCGCCAACGGCCAGACCGGTAACAAGCAGGGACAGGGTTTTTATCGCGACGCCGAATCCGGGCGCGAAGTGTTGCACCTCGAATCGGCACAGTACCAGGATGCGCCGCGGCTCAATCTGCCGCTGGCCGATCGGGCCGAACGACTGGGCGTCGGGCAATTGCTGGACGACGATAGCCTGCACGGCCAGTTTGCCTGGCGAATCCTATCCCGCACACTGAGTTACGCCGCCTCGCTGATACCGGAGGTCGGGGAGGATCCGCTCGGGATCGATGACGCGATGAAGCTTGGATACAACTGGATCAAGGGTCCGTTCGAACTGATCGATGAAATCGGCGTCGACTATTTTATCGGCCGCCTCGAAGCCGACGCCATGCCCGTACCGCAGTTTCTGGCCGAAGCCGCGGGCTCGAGTTTTTACCGGGTCAGCGACGGCAGCCTGCAGGCACGCCAGTTTGGCGGGTCCTGGCATAGTATCCAGCGTCCCGAGGGAGTTATCCGCTTCAGCGAAAAACGCCAAACGATGCTTCCGATTAACAGCAATGCCAGCGCCAGCTGCTATGATCTCGACGGCATCGCGCTGGTCGAGTTTCATAGCAAGGCGAACGCGCTCGATGCCGATTCGATGCAGATACTCGCCGATGCTCTGGATCAGGTCGAGTCCGACGGCATGCGCGGCCTGATTGTGCATAACGATGCCCAACATTTTTCCTGCGGCGTTAACCTGCAGGCGGTGCGCAATTTCTTTCGTCGCGAAGACATGGATGGTCTCGATCGCTTCCTGAAGGATTTCCAGGAGACGGTGCAGCGCATGGAAAACGCGAACTTTCCGGTCGTGGCAGCCCCGGTCGGTATGTCGATCGGCGGCGGCTTCGAAGTCGTGTTACACGCGAAACAGGTCGTCTGTCACGCCAACTCGGTTACCGGACTGGTCGAATCGCTGGTCGGGGTAGTCCCTGGCGGCGGTGGCTGCAAGGAAACCCTGTATCGCTGGATCGAGCTGCTGCAGTGCGGTGACGACATCAGCGAAGCCTGCTGGAAGGCATTCATGAACCTGGGTTACGGCAAAACCGCGAGCTCGCCGATCATTGCCAAGAAACAGGCCATGCTGCGCGCCAACGACCGCGTCGTGATCAATCGCGACCGCATTCTCGGCGAGGCGATCAAGGCCATCGACGATCCCGCCGGCCAGCTCGCCTTCGACCGTCCCGCCCTCGCCCTGCCCGGTAGACCGGTATTCGAAGAAATGGTCAAATGGCTCGAAGAATCCTGCGCCAGGGGAATGTTCATGCCGCATGACGTCAATGTCGGCACTGAAATGGCCCGCATCGTCACCGGTGGCGATGTCGAGCCGGGCACCGTCTGCAGCGAACAGAATTTCTACGACGCCGAGCGCCGTTCGTTTCTCGACCTGGTCGCGACCGCGGCGACGCGCGAACGCATCAACAGCATGCTCGACGCGGGTTCGCCGGTAAGAAATTGACAATGTCGTGTCCGCTTACGCAGGCATGACAGACTTTAGATGCCATCGAGGTATTTTATGACTATCGAATACGATCAACTGCAAGCCAATGCCGCCAATTTCGTGCCGCTGACACCGCTTTCGTTCCTGCATCGCACCGCTGATATCTATCCGCAGCGCGAGTCCCTGATTTATAACCAGCGACGCTACACCTGGGCACAGACCCGCAACCGCTGCGTACGCATTGCCTCCAGCCTGGCGGCGCGGGGTCTCGGTAACAACGACACGGTTTCGATATTCGCTTTCAACACGCCGGAAATGTTCGAGAGCCATTTTTCGATTCCGATGGCGGGCGCGGTACTGAACACGATAAACACCCGCCTCGACGCGGCGACCGTGGGTTACATCATCGATCACGGCGAGTCCCGATTGTTTATCTGCGATCGTCAGCTATGGCCGGTGCTGGCCGAAGCCCTGCAGCATTGCGAGCTGCGTCCCGAAATTGTCATCATCGACGATGCCCACGCCATCGAAAAACCGGAGTTACCGAGTGATATGGCCTTCAGTTTTTACGAAGACCTGGTCGATCGCGGCGACGATACCTTTCAGTGGCGTCCGCCCGCAGACGAATGGCAGGCGCTAACCCTGAATTACACCTCGGGCACCACCGGTCTGCCCAAGGGGGTGGTTTATCATCATCGCGGTTCTTACCTGATGACCATGGGCACGGTCATATCCTGGGCCTTGCCACCGCACCCGCGTTACCTGTACACGGTGCCGATGTTCCACTGCAACGGCTGGGGCCATGCCTGGACCATGACCGCGCTGGCGGGGACGGTGATCTGCATCCGTGCGTTTATGCCGAAACTGTTTTTCGACCTGGCCGAAGAACACGAGATCACGCATTTCGGCGGCGCTCCGATCGTGCTCAACATGCTCGCCAATGCCCCGGCCGAGGATCAGAAAAAATTTGCTCACACGATCTACGCGATGACCGCAGGCGCACCGCCCCCCGCCAAAGTGCTGGAAAGCATGGCGCAGTTCAATTTCGAAGTCATGCATGTTTACGGTTTGACCGAAACCTATGGCCATATCCTGCACTCGGCGCCGCAGGACGACTGGTATCAGCAGTCGATCGAACAGCAGGCGGAACTGAAAGCGCGTCAGGGTGTACGCTTTGCCATGACCGAGGCGGTCGACGTCATCGATCCGGAATCCGGCGAAGCGGTGCCCTGGGATACCGAAACCATGGGCGAGATCGTAATTCGCGGCAATACAGTGATGAAGGGATACCTCAAGGATGCCGGCGCGACCGCGGGGGTTTTCAAAAACGGCTGGTTTTACAGCGGCGACATCGCGGTCGTATATCCCGATGGCTACATACAGGTGCGCGATCGCGCCAAGGATGTCATTATCTCGGGCGGCGAAAACATTTCTTCGGTCGAAGTCGAAGGCGTGCTTTACAAACATCCGGCGGTGGGTGAAGCCGCGGTGGTTGCCCTCGCCGATGAAAAATGGGGCGAGGTCCCTTGCGCCTTTATCGAGCTCAAGCTGCAGGCAGAGGCCAGCGAGCAGGAGTTGATCGATTTCTGTGCGGACAATATGGCGCGTTTCAAGCGCCCCAAAAAGGTTGTCTTTGGCGAGCTACCTAAAACCGCGACTGGCAAGATTCAAAAAAATGTATTGCGCGAACGCGCCAAAGAGTTGTAAAACCGGGGTTTAGTCTTACTTTTCCTGCAAATGAATAAAGATATATCACCCCTCGAACTGCGGCATAAAATTCGCAGCGGCGAATTTACCGGCAATACCTCCGGCTACTCACGCGGGTTTGTCCAGGGCAACCTGTGTATCTTGCCGGCCGATTACGCCAACGAATTCCTGCAGTTTTGCCAGGCCAACCCGAAACCCTGTCCGCTGATCGGCATGGCTACCGAGCCGGGCGACTACCGCATTCCAAAGCTCGGCGAAGACCTCGATATCCGCAGCGATATCCCGAGTTACCGGGTGTTCGAAAACGGCAAACTGGCCAGCGAAGTGAATGATATCAGCGACATCTGGCGCGACGATATGGTGTCTTTCGTGCTCGGCTGCTCGTTTTCGTTCGAAGAGGCGCTGCTCGATGACGGCCTCGAAATTCGCAACGTCAGCGAAGGGGTCAACGTGCCGATGTATCGTACCGATATCGATTGCAATACCGCGGGCCGCTTTGCCAGCAAGATGGTGGTCAGTATGCGACCGATGATTCCCTCCGATGCGATTCGCGCGATCCAGATCTGCACCCGCTTCCCCGCGGTTCACGGGGCGCCGGTTCACTTCGGCGATCCCGCGAAAATTGGCGTGCGTGATATAAACAGGCCCGATTTCGGCGACGCGGTCAGCATTCGCGATGACGAGGTCCCGGTTTTCTGGGCCTGCGGCGTGACGCCACAGGTTGCGGTCGAACAGGCGCAACCGCCGTTTTGCATCACCCACTCACCGGGCTGCATGCTGGTATCGGATCTAGCCAATAGCCATCTGGCGATCATGTAAGCGGAGGAAGCCATGTTAATGCTCAACTGCGATCTCGGCGAAAGCTACGGCTCCTGGAAGATGGGGCGCGACGATGAAGTCATGCCGCATATCGATCAGGCCAATATCGCCTGCGGCTTCCACGGCGGTGACCCGCTGGTGATGGAACGCACGCTGTCGATGGCGAAACAAAACAAGGTGATGGTCGGCGCGCATCCGGCATACCCGGATCTGGTCGGTTTCGGGCGCCGGCCGATGCACTGCTCGGCCGAAGAGATTTCGGCGTTCATGCATTACCAGATTGCCGCGCTCGATGGCATGGCCAGGATCCAGGGCCTCGAACTCGCTTATGTCAAACCCCATGGCGCGCTCTACAACGACATGATGGCGCGCGAAGCGGTACGGGCGCCGATCCTGAAGGCGATTGCCGACTTTCATAGACCGGTGCGGCTGATGCTGCAGGCGACCCCTGAAGCAGACCAGCATCGCGCCGAAGCCACCGCCCATGGTATCGAACTGTGGTTCGAGGCCTTCGCCGACCGTTGTTACGACGACGACGGCAAGCTGTTGTCCCGGGCCAGGCCGGGCGCCGTGCATACGCGTGAAAAAATGCTGGCGCAGGTCGAGCAGATTTGCCGTGAAGGCACGGTAACCACGGTAAGCGGTCACAGCCTCGAATTGAAACCCGACACGCTGTGCGTGCATGGTGACAATGACGAAGGCGTCGCGGCGATCAAAGAAATTCGCAAGTTAATTCACGCCTGATCGCCGTATGAGAATCGAAGTCGCCGGGCAAAACGCGTTCATCGTGTACTTTGCCGATCAAGCCAGCGCGGCGGTTTCCGCGCAGATCCAGGCGGCGGTAAACAACATTCTCGCCACGATGCAGGATTGCATCGTCGACCTGGTACCGTCCTATGCGTCGTTACTGGTGATCTTCGATCTCGAGCGCAGCGATTGTTTCGCGGTTAAACGGCAATTGCGCGGCGCGCTTAGCGGTCTCGAGAATCTCGCTACGACGGCCGGCGAACTAATCACCTTACCGGTTTATTACAGCACCGAATCGGGTCCCGACCTCGAAATCATCGCCAAACGCGGCAGCCTGAGCGTCGATCAAGTTATCGAAATCCACCAGCTGCAGGAATACCGCGTCTACGCCATCGGTTTTGCGCCCGGATTCGCTTACCTCGGCGAAGTCGACGAGCGCATCGCGGCGCCGCGACTGGCGACACCGCGACAAAAGGTTCCGCGCGGAGCGGTCGCGATTGCGGATCGCCAGACCGCGGTCTACCCGGCGGTTTCTCCGGGTGGCTGGAACCTGATCGGGCTGTGCCCGACTCGCATGTTCGATCCCGAACGCGACCCCAGCATGCCGGTCAAGGTCGGCGACCGGATACGATTCGAGGCCATCAGCCGCGAGGATTTCATCGCCCGGGGTGGCGTATTATGAGCGGATTCCTGGTGCGCCAGCCGGGCTTGTTGAGCCTGCTGCAGGATCGCGGCCGTTACGGCGCCCACAACCTCGGTTTGACCACCGGCGGGCCACTCGATTTCGTCGCCTTCGACTGGGCCAATCGTCTGCTCGGTAACGCTATCAATGCCACCGGCCTCGAAGTCAGTTTCGGCGGGCTGACGCTGGAGGCTGAAGTCGAATCCAGCTTCGTCATCACCGGTGCCGTCGCCCCCTGCAAGCTCAATGGCGAGACCATAGCGCAGTGGCATACCCTCGATATCCATGCCGGCGACAAGCTTGAAATCGGTTTCGCCAGCCAGGGCACTCGCGTTTATCTTGCCGTCAGCGGTGGGTTTGACATCAGCCCGAGTTTCGGCAGTAGTTCGACCGTGGTGCGCGAGAAAATCGGTGGTATTCACGGCGATAAACTACAGGCGGGCGATCGCCTGCCCTGCGGCAATGTCAAGGCCATCCGGCATTATCGGCTAGGCGCGGCCGATCGCCCCGCGTACGGCGATTTTGCCAGCCTGCGGATCGTGCTCGGCTATCAGCAGGCCGCCTTCGACCCAACGCAGCAGTGGCGCTTTTTTAATTCCAGATATCGTCTGACCGATCGTTGCGACCGCATGGGTTTTCGCCTCGAGGGCGAAACCGTGCATTCCAATATGGTCGGCATGCTGTCGGAGGGGATTTGTCATGGCGCCGTTCAGATTCCGGCCGACGGGCAACCAATCGTCCTGATGAATGACCGCCAGACCATTGGCGGCTATCCCAAGATAGGCTCGGTTATCCCGCTCGATACCGCCAGGCTGGCGCAGCTATCGCCGGGGTCGGAAGTACGTTTCGAAGCTATCAGTATCGAGCAGGCGCATAACATTCACTGTCTCGAGCAGGCGCGTTTCGAGCGCAGCAGCTTGCGCCTGGAGCGTATATAAACATGAACCAAGCCGAAGAGCTGGAGCTGAGCCGCAGGATCGAAGACATCCTGGTAGCGCGCAACCTGCGTGGCATGAAGACGGTGCAACCGCACCTCGAACCCGGTTATTGCATGCGCGCGGCGAAAATTCTGCGCGACTGCCGCGGTATCGTGCTGATCGGCACTGGTTTTCCGGTGGTCAAAACTTTCGAAACCGACGGCCCGGTCGGCGCGATCGCGTTTTACGAAACCCTGGAAAAACTCGGCGCAACCCCGATCCTGGTCTGCGGCAGGCCGATTTCACAGGCGCTGGCCGAGCGATTTCGCGTCTACGAAATTCACGTCGGCGACCACGACCGGCGAGAATACGAGGCGCAACACGCGCTGACCGCATTTCGCCCAGACGCGGTCATATCCATCGAGCGTCCCGGACAGGCTGCGGACGGCGGTTATTACAACATGCGCGGCGAAAGCATCAGCGCGCATACCGCCTGCTTCGACAACTTTATGAATCTGTGTCAATGCCCGACCATCGCCATCGGTGACGGCGGCAACGAAATCGGCATGGGCAAGGTCACTGCGGCATTACAGAACCTGAATATCGTACCCTCGATCACCGACTGCGATGAGTTAATCGTAGCCGACGTGTCCAACTGGGGAGCCTACGGCATCATCTCGTTTCTGTCGTTCTGGAATAGACGCGATTTGCTCGGCGAAATCGTGCCGCTCGACATACTAAGATACATTTCGGAACTCGGCAGTGTCGACGGCGTCACCCGTGTCAACCAGTTGACCGAAGACGGGCTCGACGTCAGCGAGGGAGAAAAGGTCTTGCTGGAATTGCGCCAGGTTTGCGGATTCGGTTGAGTCTGCTCCTTCGATTGTCCCAGCGGCCGTTAAATTTTACTCAGAGTAAAGTCTCCCGGCAAACCTCGGAATACAGTAATCTTTTATGACTCAACCCCCCGGGAGAACGGGTTTCAGTTCGGCTGGCACCATGGGTTTAAAGTGGTGGCTCTATTCGCTAGAGACAGGTTTCTGCTTAACTTGCGAGCCATTTTGAGGCGCTATTGAACCACCAGGGGCACTGACATGACGATTGCATATTTAAACGGTGAATTCCTGCCGCTCGAGGAAGCCCGGATTTCACCGATGGATCGCGGGTTTCTTTTCGGCGACGGCATTTACGAGGTTATTCCTTCCTACGGCGGCAAAATGGTCGGTTTCGGACCGCATATTTCGCGCATGCGAGATGGACTCAATGAAATTGAAATCAACCTCGGCTGGAGCGATGAGCAGTGGCGGGAACTGTGTACTTCGCTGCTGCAAAAAAACGGCAATGGCAACCTCGGCGTTTACCTGCATGTAACTCGCGGGGCGGATAGCAAGCGTCATCATGCCTATCCCGAGGGTATCGAACCTACCGTTTTCGGCTACGCCTTCGAAATTCCCCCACCGCCGATTCCGGATCGCGACGCAATCAAACCCTACACCTGTTCAACCGGGCACGACATGCGCTGGGACCGTTGCAATATCAAGTCGATTTCACTGCTTGGCAACGTCATGCATTATCAGCAGGGACACAGCAAGGGAGATGGCGAAATCCTGCTGTACAACGAAAACAACGAATTAACAGAGTGTGGCGCCTGCAATGCCTACGTGGTTAAGAACGGGGAGGTTGCGACGCCGCCGCTGGACAACCAGATTCTTCCGGGCATTACGCGCCAGCTGTTACTCAAGGTGCTGCGCGCCGACGGCAGCATTCCGGTCGAAGAACGCGCGGTGACGATGGACGAAGTCTGGGACGCCGACGAAATCTGGATCTCGAGTTCCAGCAAGGAAGTCGTTCCAGTGATTCAGCTCGACGGCAAACCGGTTGGCGACGGCAAACCGGGACCGATCTGGGAAAAAGCAGCGAAACTTTATTCTGCCAGCAAGTACGATTTCTAGTAGCGCAGGTGTTTAGCGATAGGCGGCTCGATCGGTAACAACCATATCGAGCCTGACATCCCATTCCTGTGGAATGATCTGCTCGACCCGCTGGAGCTCGTGCGCCACTCCGATCAACACCGGTTTTTCAATGCCTGGCCGGTTTCGAAAACTGAAGCTGCGATCGTAAAATCCACCGCCCATGCCGATGCGGTTACCGTCCGCGTCAAAAACCACCAGCGGCGCCAGCACCAGGTCCAGCGCCCGCGGTTGTAACATTTCGCTTTCGTCAACGTCCGGTTCCGGCAGGCGAAACCTGTTGATGCGCATTTTTTGCGACAGAAAGTATGGCGAAAAACGCAGAGACTGCCGATCCAGGTTGGGCAGGTATACCTGTTTGCCCGCGGTCAGTGCGTCTTCGATCAATGGCTGCAGCCCGATCTCGCCATTGACCGCAAAATAGGCGGCGACCCGCCTGGCCTGCTGATACTCGGGCAGGTCGACAAGCCGCCGGGTCAACGCGCTGGCGGCATGTGCCTGCGCTGCGCTGTCAAGTTTGGCACGGAGCTTGCGATTGCGCTGTCTTAACTCGTCATGGGATAACATGCTTCACTCCGGCCTGACTCTGGAGGCGCATGATACTGTCATTCGATCAGGCTGAGTAGCCATTGCTTGAAGGCCAGCACCGCCGGATTCCTGAGATGCGATGGCGGGCACACCACGTAGTAACTGAATTCGTTCTGCAGTACTACGTCAAACGGCTTTACCAGTTTGCCCGATTCGAGGTGGTCCTCGACAAAGGTAGTCGACCCGAGCGCGATCCCCTGCCCGTCGATAGCGGCCTGGATTAACACGTTGGTGTCATCGATGATGGTGCCCTTGTCGGGCGCGACTGCAGCGGCCCCGGCGAGTTTCAGCCAGTCACGCCAGCATTCGTAGTTGGCGTCGTGCAGCAGCGTGTAATAACGCAGGTTATCGATGCTGGTCAGCGGTTTGTCGTTGTGCATAAACGCGGGCGAACAGACCGGAAAGAAATCGAGGCTCAACAACTTGTCGGCGACGGCACCCGGCCAGTCTCCCCTGCCATAAGTGACCGCAATATCGATCTCCTCGCGCTCAAAATCGACCGCCGCGTGCGCGTGATACAGGCATAGATCGATTTCCGGATACTGCAGCCAGAAATACTTTAATCGGGGCGAAAGCCATTTTGCCGCAAACGATGGCGCCAGGCGCACACTAATCATGCTCGAATACTGCTCCTTGCTCAACGCGTTGATCGCTACCGTCACCCGGTCGAAGGCTTCGATGACTTCAGGCAACAGCGCCTTGCCCTGCTCCGTCAGGGCCAGCCGCCGTGGATAACGATCGAATAATGAAACACCCAGGAAATCCTCGATCACCTTGATTTGGTGGCTGATTGCCGCCTGGGTGACGTTGAGCTCGTTGGCGGCGCCGGTAAAGCTCAATAGGCGACCCGCGGCTTCGAAACATTTGAGGCTGTTGAGCGGTGGTAGTCGGCGTCCCATTGGTCTGATCTATAGATTACAAAAACTAATGCATACTATAAAAAATAATCGTTTGAATCCAACTAATTCTGATTCGAAAATGCCTGCTTAATGCGCAACTCCCGAAACCTTTTCGACAGACGAGGAAAACCAGCATGGCAAGACGTTCCAATGCCCGTCAGGCAAAAATTGCGTTGCGCAAGGCCGCGCTCGCCGAAGACCTCAGGCCGGTGCATGCGGGTGAATCGGGCGGTCAATACAAACCGCTTTCCGATTCGGATATCGCCCAGATCGATGTCACCGTGTACCGCATTCTCGAGGAGGTCGGTTTTGCCGATGCCAACGAGTTCTGCATCGAAACCTGCCTCGCCGTGGGCGCAATCTATGGTGCCGACAAGCGCCTGCGTTTCCCGCGCGCGGTGGTTGAAGATGCGCTCGACAAATGCCAGCGTGAGCTGACCCTCTACGCTCAGGAGCCGAAGCACGACCTGCAGCTAAGCGGATCGCGGGTGCATTTTTCCACTGCTGGCGCTGCGGTCATGATCGCCGATCCGAAAAACAACGAGTACCGCGAATCGAAAGCGCAGGATTTGTACGACATGGCCCGGATCGCCGATCGCTGCGAGCACATCCACATGTTTCAGCGCACCTGCGTGTTGCGCGACATCACCGATAACAAGGCGATGGATATCAACACTGCCTATAACGCGGTCATGGGCACCACCAAACATATCGGCTCGAGCTGGACCGAGGCCCACCATCTCGAGGAGACGCTGAAAATGCTGCACCTGGTTGCCGGTGGCGAAGACAAGTGGCGTGCACGTCCCTTCATGAGCATTTCCTGCTGCCACGTCGTGCCGCCGATGAAATTTACCAACGAGGCGCTTAGCTGCATCAAGGTTGCGGTCGAGGGTGGAATGCCGGTGTTACTGCTTTCCGCGGGACAATCCGGCGCCACGGCGC
>CAMYML010000065.1 GCA_947259305.1 uncultured Gammaproteobacteria bacterium
CCTCTATCTGGCGACCATACCCTTTTTCGTCGTGCTGTTGATAGCGGTACTGATCATCACCTACTGGCCGACGCTTAGCCTGATCTTGCTGCCCGAATAGATACTCAGGCCCTATTCGGCTATCGAAATCACGATCTTGCCGCTAGCCTTGCCCTCGTCCAGCCGCCGGTGTGCCGCGGCTATGTCGACAAACGTAAAACGGCTGTCGATTTCGACCTGCAATTTGCCCGACTCGAGCAGCTGCAAACCTTGCCTGACGATTTCCGCCTGGTTGTCCAGGTGGTCTTGCAGACTCAACAGCATCGGCGTCAGCATCATGACATTGTGGATGGTTAGATTGTTGACGTAGGCGGTCTCGTTTTCGTCGTCACCGGGCGTGCCCATCAGGGTTACCAGGCGACCGTAGGGGCTCATTAGCGGGATGGTTTTCCTGAAAATCTCTGGCCCCAGGTTATCCAGTGCGACATCGAGTCCCTGCCCGGAAGTCCATTCGCGCGAGACTTCTGCAAAGTCTTCCGAGCGATAGCGAATGGCGCGTTCGACGCCGAGTTTCGTTACCAGGTCGACCTTGTCTTCGGTACTGACGGTGGCGGCGACGCGTGCACCACGCAGCGCCGCCAGCTGGACCGCGATGTGCCCGGTGCCACCCGCGCCGGCGTGAATCAGCGCAAACTCCTCCGCCTCTAGCTGGGCCCGGTCGTACAGCGATTCCCAGGCGGTGATGAGTACCAGCGGCAGCGCCGCGGCCGTGACGTCGTCCACCGAATCTGGAATTAATGCCAGCTGAGACTCGGGAACCACGGCGAACTCGGCGTAGTTGCCGAAGCCGCCGCCAATACCGCCGTTGCAGTAGCAGACTCTTTGACCGGGCTGGATGCGGGTGACTTCGGCGCCAACCTGTTCGACGATGCCGGCGCCATCGTGACCGAGAATGCAGGGCCCAGCGTTATCGACGTAGGGACCAAAGGCGCGAAAATATCCATCCGCCGGATTAAGCGCGGCGGCCCTGAGGCGTACCAGTACATCCCGGCCCGATCCCGGCCAGGGTAAATCCACATTACTGATCTGCAGTGTATCCGGGCCCCCCGGCGTGGTGAGTACGGCGGCTTTCATTTTCATGGCATTTCTCGTTGTTTCAGATTTTGGCTTTAATCTATCAGGTAATCATCTGTCAGGTATTTCTCGCGAGTCACGAATTTCCGGATCCTGCGCGATCCGGTCAAAGCAATTTTATTCATCAGGATTTACTGCCGGGAATCGGATCGCCCGAGTCGCTCTCGGCATGTCCGAAAGCATCGGCGATGTCATCCGGCATCGATTCGCTGATCGCGTTGTAAGACTCGGGCCGATTCAGGGTGATTGTCGCCACCCGCTCACGGGATTGGTTTAAAACGTCGCCGAAATTCATGCGCATGACCCCATTGTCAGGAGGCTCAGGGGCGGAAATATCTGAAACAGTTCGGTTTGATGATTCCCCATCCCCTGTCCAGGATGTCGAGTATCTTCTTATCCAGCGGCGCGCACGCGCAGGCCGCCATGTTTTGCGCCAGGTGATCGGGCCTGCTGACACCGAGGATGATGCCATCGCCTTTTGCCGCATCGAGCAGGGAATGATTGACCAGCCAGCTCATCGCCACTTCGACCGGCTTTACTCCGAGGTCGCCACAAGCGCTTCCAAGCTGCTGCAGGACGTCGAAGTAATCCTCGCGCCAGTAACGATCGACGTAGCCGCGCTCCGGCTTGAACCTGCCGCTATCCGGAATATCGTTCTGCGACCGGTGTTTACCGGTCAGCATGCCGCCCGCCAGCGGGTTGTAAGCATAGAAGCTGATGCCGTAGTGGCGCAGGCAGGGAAACAGTTCGCGCTCGACGTCGCGCGTCAGCGCGTTGTACATGCCCTGGTAAACCCTTGGCTGCATCCAGCCGTTGTGGCGGCAGGTCTCGACCACTTCGGCAACCTGCCACGCGGCGTAATTGCTTAAACCAAAGTCTTTGAACTTGCCCTGCTGAAACAGCTCGAAGCAGGCTTCCAGGGTTTGCGCGACCGGCGTGTCGAGGTCGGGTGAATGCAGGTACAGCAAGTCGATGCTATCGCGACCCAGCCGGCGCAGTATTTCATCGAACTGTTGCTTGACCTGTTGCGCCTGTAAACCCTCGTCATTCCAGGGGTTCACCTTTGAAGCCAGGTAGAGATTGTTTCCGCTCTGCGCGGGCAAAAGCCGGCCCAGCATTTCCTCGGTTTTGCCTTTGCAGTAGGAATAGGCGGTGTCGAGTTCGCGATTGCCGGCTACAATAAACTGCTCGATCAGACCCTGCGCGGTCGCCTGATCGACCTGGTCGCCGAACGTCATGCTACCTAGAATTTTTTTCATGTTAATCCCTCTGTGTCTGTTGCAGGCCTGTCAGCTAGCGGCATAACCGCCATCGACCATGTAAACCCCGCCGGTGCAGTAAGCCGAGGCGTCGGAGGCGAGATAAACCGCGAGCCCGGCCAAATCGTCAGGTTCGCCAATGCGCCCCATTGGCAGGTTACCTATGAAGTGGTCATGCGTATCCTGGTCGCTCCACAATGCTTCGCTGAATTTGGTTTTGATCAGGCCTGGGCAGATTGCGTTGACGCGGATATTGTCGCCACCCCAGTCCTGCGCCATCGCCCTGGTCAAGTTGATGATTGCGGCCTTGCTGACGCTGTATATCCCAATGCCGGGTTCCGGTTTGAGGCCGCCGATCGAACTGATGTGGACAATCGAGCCGCCGCCGCGCCGTTGCAGGATCGGGTAGGCCCGCTTGCATAGTTCGAAGGGACCTTTCAGATTGACGTCGATAATCTTGTCGAAGGCGCGTTCATCGGTATTTTGCACCGGCCCGTAGACCGGGTTGGCGGCGGCGTTGTTAATAACGATATCGAGCCCACCGTAAGCTTCGATAGTGTTGTCCAGCAGTGCCTGAATTTCATCGATGCTGCCCACGTTGGCCGCAATACCGGTTGCTTCGAATCCATCGGTCCTGAAGGCCGCGGCCACGGCATCCACGGCTTCCTGCTTGCGGCTACTGAGCACGACTTTAGCGCCAAATGCGGCCAGTCCACGCGCCATCGCCTCACCGATGCCCTTGCTGGCGCCGGTTACCAGCGCGACCTTACCGTCGAGATCAAACATGGATCGATTTGCGTTTGGCATTTTTCACCTGTGCGTCAATTGCTGTTATTTCGGCTAGTTTAGCACGCGGGAAATCGCCGGAACTCTGCTTATGCTCGAGGTGGGTCATAGCTATCGGATAGTAGTAATAATAATTCAACCAATTGGTTGACTATTGTGGTGTAAATCAATATATTCAACGTAATGGTTGAATATATTGATGAGGTAAAACTTTCCCGGTTGCTCAAGGCGGTTAGCGATAGCACTCGTCGCTCGCTACTCACCCGGCTCTGCCAGCAGGGCGCTACCCGGGTTACCGACCTTGCGAACCAATACGATATGTCGCTCAACGCGATTTCGAAACACATCAAGGTACTCGAGGTGGCCGGGCTGGTAAAGCGCACCACCCTGGGGCGTACCCATCTGATCGAAGCCGATCTGGAGCGGGTCGAATTGATGTCGAACTGGTTCGCTTCGCTGAAATCCATCTGGGCGCTGAGCCTGGATCGACTCGAAGACGTTTTAAATAAAGGAGACAAAAAATGACCGACCTGAGCGTAAACATTAGCAAGACCATCAATGCACCGATCGAAAAGGTATTCGATGCCTGGCTCGACTCGTCGATGCTGACACGATTCATATTGCCGGATCCCGCGATGCCCCGACCCGAGGTCGAGAATGACCCGCGGGAGGGTGGGCGATTCACGATCGTTATGTTTGTCGGTGACGATAAACTGCCGCATACCGGTACTTACCTGACGGTCGATCGACCACATCGACTGGTGTTCAGCTGGGAGTCGGCTTACTCGACCGATGACAGTACCATCACCCTGGATTTTACCGTCGTCGATGCGAATACAACCAACATCGAGTTAACCCACGTGAAGTTCTTACACGAAGAAGCGCGTTCGGATCACGAGGGCGGATGGGGCAATATCCTGGATAAACTAGGCGAGGTTATCTAGCGGGTCACTGCCAGCGGGATTAAACGGGAGCAGTCACCAGTGACTGCTCTCCCTGCTGGTAATTATCGTAAAAACGATTCAGTGCTTCGATGGTGCCGCAAACGTAGATGTCGTCGCCTGGCTCGAGGCGGAACTCCTGCGGGAAATCCATCACCATCTCGCCCGCGCGTTCGACGGCCACAATGCTGCACTGATTTTCCGCGTCCGGATCGGCCTGTAGTGGATGGTGGCCGGCAAATTGCGCCGCCGAGCAGAATCAATAAAACCAGCGCTATATCATGCATGGTTTATGCAAGTTCCTGGCCCGTTCCCGTGGAGGTAGCGCACAGAATAAATAGAGCGTTTGTCAAAGTCCAATCGCATGGAATGCCGGGTTGCGAGCCGGAGTCTGAAGGCGCGGTTGCAATTGCGTGCCAGGTTTGCATACTCGGGCCATGAAACTGGAACCCGCCATCGCGCACCCGTTGCTATCTTCGAGACGGGCTTGTGCGCAGGCGTAAAATTCGCTGCAGCTGCCCGCCGGCAGCTGAAAAATAACCTGGCCGCTGCCGGGTCGCCGGGGACTTATCGGCCTGCTGGCGCAGCACCCTGTCCTGGATTAATTAAAAGAGGGGAGATATGAACAAGATATCAATTTACGAATGGGACAGGCTGGAACCGCTCGCACCGGCCTATGCGCTGGTGGCGGACGTCGATCTCGTTATCGTTCGCTGGCAGGGTGAAGACGGCGTTTCGGTGCTATACGGCCGTTGCCTGCATCGCGGCGCGCTGATGTGCGACGGGCATGTCCGCGGCGATGACCTGATCTGCGGACTGCATAACTGGGATTACAGTTACAAAACCGGCGTGAGTTCGTACAACCCGAGCGAGCGTTTGCATCGATTCGCATCCTGGCTTGAAGATGGCCAGGTCTGGGTAGACGCGGACGAAATCAGCTCCTGGGCCGTGGATAATCCCCAACCCTATAATCGCGACGCCTACCAGGGCCTTTACCAGGATTTACACGGCGCAGCGGAAGAGCCGCACACCCGGTATATCCAGCACCTGGCCGAGCATGGGCTAGCGAAAGTCGGGCATCACGGCCGGGTCAGCGCGATGGGCGTTGCGCGCGACGAATTGCCTAAATGGGAAGACATACAGATTCTCACCGCGCAACTGCATAAAGTTCCCCTGCTGGACGAAGCCGCGGTCGGTACCGAAGTCGTTATCGGGCCGAATGCCAAAAAGCCATTGCTGCTGGAGCGGCCCCTGTTCGTCTCCGACATGAGCTTCGGCGCCCTGTCGGAAGAAGCCAAGGTCGCGCTGGCGATGGGTGCGGAACTGGCCGGTACCGGCATCTGTTCAGGTGAGGGCGGCATGCTGCCGGATGAACAGGCTGCCAACTCGCGCTACCTCTACGAGCTCGCATCGGCGCGCTTTGGCTACTCGATGGACAAGGTGCAGCGTTGTCAGGCGTTTCATTTCAAGTGCGGGCAGGGTGCGAAGACGGGTACCGGCGGTCATCTGCCCGGTAACAAGGTCAAGGGAAAAATTGCCGAAGTACGTGGCCTGGCCGAAGGCGAAGCGGCGATATCTCCGGCGCGTTTTCCGGACTGGGAGCATGTCGATGACTATCGTGACTTCGCTGCAAAGGTGCGTGAAGCGACCGGCGGCATTCCGATCGGCGTGAAGCTTTCCGCGCAACATATCGAGCGTGATATCGAGGCCGCGTTGCAGATAGGCGTCGATTACATCATCCTCGATGGACGCGGTGGCGGTACCGGCGCCGCGCCGTTATTGTTCAGAGACAATATCTCGGTGCCGACAATTCCGGCCCTGGCGCGTGCGCGCCGCTATCTCGACCGGCAGGGGCGCGGCGACGTCTCGCTGGTCATTACCGGGGGGCTGCGTCTGCCGGCGGATTTCGTCAAGGCGATGGCGCTCGGCGCGGACGCGATCGCCATTTCGAATTCGGCGCTGCAGGCAATCGGTTGCCTCGGCATGCGCGCCTGCCACACCAATAACTGTCCGGTTGGTATTGCGACGCAGCAGCCGCATCTGCGTCAACGCCTCAAGATCGAAACCGGGGCGCAGCAACTGGATAACTTCCTGCGCGCCGCGACCGAACTGATGCAGGTCATGGCGCGCGCCTGCGGGCACGACCACCTGGGCAAGTTCTGCGTCGACGACCTGACCAGCTGGAAGCGGGAGATGGCGAATCTTGCCGGTGTTGCCTATGGTGGCGCTGCGGCAGAGTGATCAGGGTGTTGCATGACCGCGGCGGATATCTGGCGATCTTGCAGCTGGTTTCGATGACCTGCGTAGAAAGCCGACTCAATCCGACCCGATGCTCAAGTTTGCACGGCTGTATCCCGAACTAATCCTCGAGAATCAGGCTGCTTATTGTTGTCGCATATCGCGACCGAGTGTCGTCGCCGTCGATTGACAGCCAGACTGCGATAACCTTCTGCGGGTTCTCGAGTTCATAGTTGAAACTGAAATTGCCGGCTTTATCCAGCAGCCAAACGTTGTTTTCATAAATTAGCTCAGACAACGGGTGCTGGCGCTGTTGCCCCAGCAGGTTCTTGTGCTGGACGGCATTCAAAAAGTATATCTTCTCGATGCCGGCACCTTCCGGTGCAAGCTCGAACAGTGTCTTGACCCACTTTGCACTGAATATTTTCTGCAGCGGATTCAGGGTTTTATCGCCGGCAATCACGAGGCCGAGCTTGAGGGAAAAGTCGTCATTGTTCGGATCGCCCTGGGTGCCGGCTGTTACGTTCAGCAGGTTGCTGAGATGTCCCGTTACCGCTACCCTGCTGACCGTTTTCGGCTCATCGAGAGGATAGATAATCGGGCTGGCCGACTGGTCTACCGTTACCATCATGCCCTCGCGGGCGAAGCTCACCTCGTTAGCATTGAGTCGATTGTATTCCAGCAGCTGCCAGTTCCCCGCTTGCTGTACGGGCAGGGCAATGGCACTGGCAAGAACAAGCGTATTGAATTTCATTGCAGGGCTTTTTGAAGGTTTACTGTATCTTAAGATCACGGTTCGACCGGGGAATTGGATCAATTCTAACCGACTTCCCAGGGTTTCCGAAAATCGAAGTTTGAGATATCTTCAACGTATTAACCGGGATGGATAGAGCTGGAAAGATTATGGATTTTATTTCGAAGGTAACGGTGGCAGCCGCGCAGGTCGATGAACTCGGACATCTCAATCACGTGGCGGCGGTGGATATGCTGCAACTACCGGCTCGAATGTTTTCTCGATGAGGCGCTCGAAATTATCACCCGGCCATTGCAGCGCGGCAACAAGAGTTTTACGTTGGCGCAGGAAATCATCAAACCCGACGGCAGGATTGCAATCGACGGCAGCGTCACCAGCCTGATAATGGATATGGAACGGCATCAAACCCTGCCGCTACCCGAATGCCTGGCGCGATACTTCCCGTTGCGCGGGCCGGGTGGGGATAGCGCCGCCTAGTCGACCAGCTTGTCGGCGCGCACCGTGGTTTCGGCATGCGCCTCGGTGACCTTGCCGTACAGGTTTTGAATCCTTGCCCGGCTGCCGACCATGCCCGGCTTTTCACTGAACGACATGATTAACAGCAGGCGGTCGTTGTCGCCGGTATTTTCGGTCACCTGGTGCAGCGAAAAACGCCCCAGGAAAAATTGCAGATCGCCGGCGTTCAGCTGCAGGCGTTTGACGCGGTTGCGATCGCCGTCCAGCACCGCCTTGACTTCGTCGTAACACTCGTCCTCGGCGCTGCGCAGGGCCGGAATGTATTCGAATATCCCGCCGGAGCTGGCGGGTTGCAGCAACATCGTGATGGTGAATTCATTGGTATCGAAGTGCCAGTTGAACTGTTGCCCGGGTTTACCGACGTTGACGATCATGTTGGATACCGGATCCTCGTAGATATACAGTTCGTCCTTGCCCAGGCACTCGGCGAGAAATTGCTTCAGTGGCTCCCAGTAGTAAAGCCGATGCGCCGTGGTTTCCGCGCCAAACAGGTCGGCGGTGATAAAGCCGTTGGTGCGCGGGATAAACACGTTGAGCGGATGTTCTGCGGGATATTCGGAATTGCCGTCGTTCAGATAAACGTTGCATAACTTGCGCGGTGAATAATAGGTTTCCGCTTTACGTTGGCTTGCCTCCGCCAGCAGTGCCTGCAGGCCTGTTTCACTGAAAAAATCGCGTATCACCGCACAGCCATCCTCCGCGAGTTCGGCCCTGACCTGATCGATGACCTTCTTGCGAGCCGGGCTGTCGGCTGCGTCGATCGGGTAGGCTGCGTGATTAATGATATCGCTGCAGGCGAGGCTGGTTGACATGGCTGACTACTCGATTTGCGGGTTTATCGAAGCTGGCTATCCTTGCTGGCCCTGCGATTGATGCCGGCCTGGCCGGCCTGTTCGCGGTCGACTTCCTGCTGGCAGCCGACGCAGAGGCGCACGCCGGCAATGGCCTGGCGCCGCGCCTCGGGAATCTCGTTACCGCATTCCTCGCAGTGGGTCAGACTTTTGCCTTTGGGTAAACGGCTGCGCGCCAGTTCGACCGCGTCCTCGACGCTGGCGTCGATCTGATCCTGCACCGCACCGTCACGTGCCCAGCCTGTGGCCATGATTGTTACCGGGTTTCATTCCAGGTTGCTATTCTGCACCGACAAACCGTCGTATTCAATCTGGATCTGAGATTTCCAGTGGCGGATTGCGCGCCTCGATGTCGGCCGCGGCGGCAAACAGTATGTCTTCGCGAAAGCGCGCCGCAACCAGCTGCACACCCATTGGAACTTTCATGGAATCGCCGGTCGCCACGGATATTGCGGGCATGCCCATCAGGGGCAGCGCTATCTGTGTCATCTGGGCCTGCAGCACCCGGTGAAATGATTGTGCCGATTCGACGTCGAGCTGATCCGGGAAAGGCGGCTCGCCCGAGACCGGGCACAGCAGTAGCGGGTATTCAGTCAGAAACAGCTGCCAGGCACGAGCCAGCCCGACGCGTTGCTGCAGTGCTTCCATCAGGCTCTCCATGGTGGGAGTCGGGCAATTTTCGCACAGCTGCGCGTAGACGAAATTTGCGTCCGGGTCATCCTCCCGCCGCACCGCTTCACCGCCGTTATAAGCATACTCCGACATCCACAGCAGCAACTGTAGCTGCATGGCTTCGCGCATGGGTGGCGTCTCGACCTCGGTCACTTCCCAGCCTGCTTCACCGAGTTGTCTGGAGGCTTCGCGCAGCGCCGCTTCGACTTCCCAGCTGACCTGTAATCCGTCCGGCGCAATGCACAGGGCCGCGCGTTTGGGCAGGGGCGACTGCTCGAGCGGGACCGGCGCCCACCAGGGATCTAATGGGCTTGCGGCGGACATCGCCTCGAGTCCCAGCCGAAGGTCCTCGATACTGCGCGCCATCGGGCCCGACACCGCAGTCAGTTGCGCGCCAATGTGGCGGTCGGGCAGCGACAGGTTTACCGCCGGCACTCGCCCCAGGCTGGGACGAATGCCGTGCAGTCCGCAGGCGTAGGCGGGATAACGGATCGATCCGGCGATATCGGTGCCATGTCCGATTGCGCAGATGCCGGCAGCCACCGACGCGGCGCCGCCGCCAGAGGATCCACCCGGGGTAATCAGGGCGTTGCGCGGATTGAGCGTATGCCCGTGTAGCGAATTGCGCGTGAACCAGCGCATCGAAAATGCCGGCGTATTGGTTCTGCCAACAATAATTGCGCCGGCATTTAGCAGGTTCGTGACCACCGGGCTGTCCTGCTGCGCCACCAGGTCCTGCTGAATCCGAATGCCGTTGGTGTTGGCGCAGCCCTGCTGGTCGATATTGACCTTGATCGTCACCGGCACTCCGGCCAGCGCCCCGACGGCTTCGCCGGCCGCGATCCTGTCGTCCAGCGCGCGCGCCGCGGCCAGCGCCTGTTCGGGCATCTCCTGCACCACGGCGTTGATTTTCGGGTTGACCTGCTGCAATCGCTGTAGCGAGCTTGCGATTACCTCGCCGGCAGACAGGTCGCGATTTTTGACCCGCGTCGCGATTTCGGCTGCGCTCAAGCGCCAGTATTCGGTCATTGGTTATCCCCGTTGATTGCTGCAGCCATTATAAAGCAGCTTAAACTCAGGCTGGCATATTTACTAACGCCTGACCTGGCAGGTGATTTCGACTTTACTGTCGCCGAACAGGCGTTTCGATTCGACGGTGGTGCGCGCCGGGTAGGCATTGCCACCGAAAAATTCGCGGTAGGCGGCATCCATTGCATCGAAGTCATCGAGATCTGCGAGGTGGACCTCGACCTTGACGATGCCTTCCCTGGATAGCTGCAGTTCGTCGAGAATCTCGCCGATCGTGGATAGTACGGCGCGGGTTTCGGCGGCGACGTCGCCGAGCACTTCGTGACCGGCGGGGAAGTCCGCCGCTACCAGTCCCGACAGAAAGGCGTACTGGTCATCCAGCACCACCTGGCTGAATGGCGCCGCCGACTCGGGGACGGCCGCTGGTTGGATTCGAGTTAAGATAATAGTGCCAGTTGCTAGCCGATCATATTGGCCCCGATGATTAACAGAACGCACAGCACGACGAAGGCTACGAAAGTGATAGCCATGTGTCTGGTCGTGGTCTTATCGTCTTGATTCGGATTCATGTTTTGTTCCCCCTCGGATATTTAATAAAGTACTATATAGTGCCGAAGCCGACGACAAATTGCCACCGTGTATGACCGATAAAAACTACGCCACGCTCGCGCTGGCTAATCCGCAAACGCAGGTTCTGCAAATCACCCTGAATCGACCCGAATTCGCCAATGCCTTCAATACGCAAATGGCGACCGACCTGATGCACTGCTTCGAGGCCCTGGCCATGGATGCGGGCGATACCCGCTGCATCGTGATCACGGGCGCAGGTGAGCGCGCGTTTTGTGCCGGCGGCGATCTCAAGGAGCGCGATGGCATGAGCAACGAAGCCTGGACTGCCCAGCACCTGGTATACGAGCGCATGATCCGCGCCGTCATCGACTGCCCGATCCCGCTGATCGCCGCCGTCAATGGCGCCGCCTTTGGCGGTGGTTGCGAGCTGGCCTGCGCGGCGGACTTCATTTATGCCGCGAACAGTGCCCGTTTCGCGATGACGGAAACCAGCCTCGGAATCATTCCGGGCGCCGGCGGTACGCAAATGCTGGCGCGTGCGCTCGGCGAACGGCGCGCCAAGGAATTGATCCTGTCGGCACAGCGTTTCGATGCCGAGCAGGCGTATCGATGGGGCCTGGTCAACGCAGTGCTTGCGCCGGAAAAGCTGCTCGATGAAGTCCTGCAGGTAGCCGGTCGTATTGCCGCCAATGCACCGCTCGCGGTGCGCCAGGCCAAGCAGGCGATTCATCGCGGTCTGCAAATGTCGCTGTCCGATGGACTCGCATTCGAAATCGAGGCTTACAATCGCACCGTTCCGACCGAAGATCGTCGCGAGGGGGTACGGGCATTCAATCAGAAACGAGCAGCACAATTTCAGGGGAAGTAAAGTCATGTCAAACGAAGTCATTCTGACCTGTGCCGTTTGCGGCGGCCACAACAACCAGGACAAACATCCCGACTACCCGATTACACCCGCACAAATTGCCGGTGATTGTATCGATGTCGCCAGGGCGGGTGCGGCGATCGTGCATATTCACGTACGCGACCCCGAAACCGGGATGCGCTCCGGCGAGCCGGCGCTGTTTCGCGAGGTGGTCGAGCGTATTCGCGACTCCGGCAGCGATGTGCTGATCAACCTGACCACCAGCGAGGGCGCGCGCTTTGCGCCCGGCGAGGAAAACGCCGCGATCGGCGGCCCCGGAACTACCCTGGTGCAGCCGCTGGAGCGCCTGCATCACGTCGAGGAACTGCGCCCCGATATCTGCACCCTCGATGTCGGCACCTTTAATTTCGGTGAAACCATCTTCGTCAACACGCCGGCGCATTTACGCATCATGGCCGAGCGCATCCGGGAACTCGGCGTGAAACCGGAGCTGGAGGTGTTCGAACCCGGTCATATCATGTTCGCCCACAAGCTGATCGAGGAAGGGCTGATCGACGGGTCGCCGATGTTTCAGCTCTGTCTCGGCATTCCGCACGCCGCGCCGGCGACGCCCGAAATACTCAATGTCATGAAGGGGCTCCTGCCAGGCGACGCCAACTGGAGTGCGTTCGGTATTTCGCGCATGGAATTTCCGATCGTCGCTCAGGCCGCCAGCCAGGGGGGAAATTGCCGCGTTGGCCTCGAAGACAATCTCTACCTCGATAAAGGCGAGTTCGCCACGAATCTGAAGCTGGTCGAGCGCGCGGTGCGTATCATCCGCGAAGTCGGGCGAGAACCCGCGACGCCGGCCCAGGCCGCGCAGCGTCTAGGCATTGCAAGATAGCGATGGCGCGGCTTTACCTGATCCGGCACGCGCAGTCGGCCAACAATGAAACCTGGGACGGCAGCGATCACCATCCCGAGCGTGATCCCGATCCGGAAATCACCGCAATCGGCCATCGCCAGGCGGAAACGCTCGGTCAACACCTGGCGCATCCGCATGCCGAGCCGCGTCAGCATCCGTTCGTGTCCGCCGCAGAGATTCGCTTCGGTTTAACCCATGTCTATTGCAGCCTGATGACGCGCTCGATTCTGACCGCCGAATACATTGCCGGGGCCTGTGATCTCGCGTTAGAGGCATTGCCGGATATCTTCGAGAAACACGGCATCTACGATGTCGACGGCGACGGCAATCGCGAGGGCCTGCCGGGGCCGGGCCGCGCTTATTTCGAGCAGCGATTTCCGCGACTCGGCCTGCCGCAGGAAATCAATCCGGACGGGTGGTGGAATCGTCCCTTCGAGGAAGACGTCGCGTTTATCGAGCGTATGAAAAAGGTCGTTGCCGACACCAGGCAAAGGCTGGACGAAAGCGACGAATGTATCGCCATGGTCGCGCATGGCGATTTTATCGACCAGTTCGTCAATGAACTCATGGGTGTCGATCGGCATCGGCATAACTATGATAACCACTGGGTCGCCAACTGGGCGTTTCACAACACCTCGATATCGCGCATCGATTTCGTCGATGGCTCGCATAACGTCGTCTACATGAACCGAATCGATCATCTTCCCATTGAGCTGGTGACCTGGTAATGAATGACGCGCTGAGTCCACCGAGGTTGCTGCCTGCCAGGACTAGCCTGCATATTACGTGAGGGTAACGCAGGTCAGTTATCTACTATTTCCGTTAAATCAATGTCTTATCTCTTTAACAGAGCCGCCTTCTTACACGGTGCTGGCGAGCTACATCTCCACGGCTTCGGCGATCTCCACCGAACCTTCCGCTTTCAAAATGGGGCAACCCTGGGCGATAGCGGTGGCCTGTTCGATGCTGTCGGCACTGATCAGGCTGTAGCCACTCAGCGGATTCGGGCCTCCGTCGCAGGTAACCGACCCGTCGCTCTGAACCGTGGATGATGGGCCCACGGGATTGCCTCCATCGACGACCGCCGCGCCCAGTCCTTCAAACCAGGCTATCCAGTCGGCCATTACCCGTGCGCCTTCCTCCTCGGTTTGCGGCATTTTGCCGCCATGGTATGCAAATACGAATTTAGGCATTGTCTTGTCCTCACTAACGCTTTGCTGTTCGGACCCGACAGGATACGCAATCTGTGCCGGATAATCGACCCGGTTCCCGCTTGTTCCATTTAGACTTGGGGGGTGTAGAATAAGGCCCAATGGATATGTAAAGACCGGGCAACCGAAGGAGAGCGAGCCATGAAACCCATCTTAATGTATAGAATCCTGCCCCTGATTCTGGCCTGTTTCGTTATCAGCGGCCCGGGATACGCCAAAGAAGTCGCCGCTAAGGTCACTTTTCTCAAAGGCCAGGCCTGGGTGCTGGAAGGCGTGGCTAGCAACCCGCTGGATACCGGTTCGATAATCTACTCCGGCGACCAGGTACGCACCGGCAAAAGAACCAATCTTCAGATGCGTTTCCTCGATAAAACTTTTTTTGCGCTCGGCCCCGAGGCCAGCATGAATATCGACAGCTATAACGAAACCGAGGAGGCCGAAACCAGTTTTGCGACCAGTATTCTGCAGGGTGCGTTTCGCTTCGTATCGGGTCTGCTGGCCAGGAATAAACCCGAGAGGGTCAGGGTGAATGTATCGGTAGGCACGATCGGAATCCGCGGTACCGACGTGGCGGGCGAGGTTTTCGCACGTCGCGAGACCGATGACGGAATAGTCGAGGCTTCGGCAAAAGTCATGTTGCTGGAAGACGCAGACGGCAGGGATACGGCGATTGAAGTGTTCAACGAATTCGGCAGCGTGACCATCGACGAACCGGGATTTGGTACCGAAATTCCGGACGAGCATAGCCCGCCGGGCCCGATTCGTCGCATGCAGGTTCGAACCATCAATAACCTGCTACGCGCTATTCGCAATACCACCCGCAGCAGCACGCAGCGCCCTAGACTGCCTTAGATCAATTACCCGTCAGGTCCGGGTTTGCCGTTTCGCCTGGCAGGCTCCGCCTTGCCCGGTCCCGGCTTCCTGGCCGCCCCCCACTGAACTGTCGCGGGAATGGCGGGAACGAAATCGCGGGTCTTGCCATCGCTGGAACGCTCGAGCTTACCTCCGGATTGTCTGAAATGCCGAAAACCCTATGCCATTGCCTGCCACTCGGCCAGCACCTGTGATGGCGTAATGTGATTGATATCGGGTTCTGTAATGTCGGCCGCCTGCGCTCGACCCACCAGTACGCGCACCGGGCTTAGGCTGCTGAGCGGGCGAAATCGAGCGGGGCATGCCTTGCCGAACAATACCACCAGCGGGCAGTTGAGCGCGGCGGCGGCGTGGGCCGGGCCGGTATCCACCGAGATACAGCTGTGCGCGAGCGACAACAAGGCCAGCAACCGGCGCAGCGGTAAATCATCGGCAACCGATTGCACAGCCTCGGATTGCCGGCAATGGGCCTCGATTGCACGGCACATCGTGAGTTCCGCGGCGACCCCGCAGAGTAACACCTGCGCGCCCGCTAGCTGGGCGCTCACCGCGTCGATGACCGCGGCCCAGTTCTGTTCCGGCCAGAACTTGGTATTGCTGCTGCGGTTGGCCTTGCCGCGGCGGGTGGTTCGCTTGCTGCCCGCCTGGATACAGACTAGCGGTTTGTCGGGATCGAGTCCCCTTTGACCCAGCCACTGGCGGCATTGCGCCAGCTCGTCTGCGCTGACAAAAAGCTCGGTATCGAGCTGTTGCGGTGTTTCTGGCGCATAATCGAAACCTGGCGGCGATTCGTTGCCCAGGCGCAACCATTCTTCGCAATAGTGCTCGTTTTTTACCGCCGGCAGGTCGAGCTGGTTGATGCTGTTATCACGCCCGATGCCGGCGCGCGCGAGCAAACGGTAGGATTTGGCGCTGGTCTCGCAAACCCAGACGAATCGATGCGGCTGCGCCCTGAGCGCGCGCACCAGTTCGCGTTGACTGCGGTTTATCCAGTAAGGCGCAGAGCGGGAATCGATGGTAAACACCTGGCGCACATAGGGCATTTGTTCGAATAGCAGCTTGTTCCAGCCGCCGACGGCGACGACGTCGCAGGGCAGTCCGCTGCGCAGATAGAGTTGTTTCAGCAATGGTGTGATCAGGACCATATCGCCGAAGGCGCCGAAGCGGCAAACCAGCGGGTGAGAGTCAGGCATAAGCGGATGAGGAATTATTTCGTCGAATGATATATTAACGCGAGCGAACAGCCCAGAAGTCATCCTCGTGCAAACGGGGGCCACTAGAATTTACTGTTGTCATCCCGCTGCTTGACCGCGAGGTCCAGAGCTTGATTTCATTGGGTTTCTGGATACCGCCGGTCCGACGCATCGGTAACGCTGGCGCGTTTCCGGGATACGCCGCCGGTGCAGAGTCGTCGTTTGGGGCCGGGGCGTTAGAACTGTTGTCGGTTGGTACGAGATCGCGGCGGTCCGACGCTTCGGTATCGCCGGCGCGTTTCCGGGATACACCGGGACCCGCGGGGCCTAAAACCGCGCAGGCCGCCTTAGGGCGGTGTCACTTGTAGTCCTGGTATGACTTTTCTTCGACGATGCTCGAGTTCAGGTGCAGGTTGACCTTTTTCTTGGCGTTGGCGCGATCATCGTTGGTGACATAAACCGCGCGCGCCAGTTCGATGAAGCGATCGCCGAAGCGCCTGTTGCGTTCCTCGTCACGAATATCGTCTTCGATCTCCCACAGCGTCTCGTTAATCGATTTGAGTTCCGCGGTCAGCGCGCTAATTTCGGCGTCGGCCTCGACGGTCTCATTCCAGACTTTGCTCAGCAGGTCGAGTTCGGTTTTGACATTGGCCACCTTGGCCGAATCGCTGATGCGTTCCGCCTTGATCTGCAGGATGGTGATCTTGTCGAGTAATTCTCCGGGAGAAATCGGAATCAGGATTTCATTCATGGTTTGGCTGACCTTTTTCGAGGCCGGCAATATTAACCGCGCTTCCGGCTCAGCTCAACCGGAATCGTGCGATCAGTATCGGCAGCAGCATCAGGTTTGCGACCAGCGCGGCGATCATCGCGAGCCCGCACAGGATGCCAAAATAAATCGTCGGGATGAAATTTGACAGCGACAGGATGGAAAACCCGAGCACAATGGTGACCGAGGTGTAATACATCGCGCGCGCGATACTGTTGTGACAGCGCCTGATCGCCGCCCAGGAATTCCGGTCCTGCAGAAATTCGCCGCGAAAACGGTGTATGTAGTGAATCGAATCGTCGACCCCGATGCCGATATTGATCGCGGCGATGGTGATCGTCATGATGTCGAGCGGGATGCCGAGCCAGCCCATCAGCCCGAGTATCAGGCCGGCGGCGATAATATTCGGTACGATCGCGGCCAACGCCAGGCGCACCGCGCGGAAAAGTACGATAAACATCAGCAGGATCGCGATGAAAACCGCACCGAGGGTCAGAATCTGGGAGCGGAACAGGCTTTGCAGCAGGTTGTTGTACAGCACCGCCATGCCCGAAACGGTGACCTGCTCGGGATCGAGGCCATATTCGTTGGTCAGGTCGAAGTAAATCTGTTCGATCAACGCCTGGCGTCGCAGCGTCTTGCTGGACTCGTACAGACGGATGCTGAAGCGCAGCTGGTTGCCGTCTGCCGACAGGTAGGGCGCAATCAGCGCCTGCTTGACCTCGTCTGGCAGGCGTTTGTAAACCACGGCGAGCTTGAAGTCGCTATAAGGTTTGCCGTCGTTGAGGGATTCCAGCATTTTGATGCCGGTATGCACCGACAGCACCTTGCCTGTCTCCGGCAGGCTGTCGAGGTATTCGTGGAAGCGGGCCACCTCTTCCAATCCGTCGCGATTGAACCAGTAGCTGTTGGTCGTGATATCGCCGCCACTGAACAGCTCGTCTTCGGTGAGTATTTCGTCCGCGGGTGCGTCGATGATCACGTCCATTGGCGTGGTGCCGCCGAGCCTGGTGTCGATCAGCGTCATGCCCTGGTAAATTTCGGTGCTGTCCTTGTAGTAGTCGATGAAACGGTTCTCGACCGAGAGTCGCGGTATGCCAGTGAGCGCAACGATGACCAGCCCGACAAATATCAGCAGCGTGGCGCGCGTGCGATGCTGAATAAAATCCGCAATCGATGCGGTTACCTTGCCGGTGACGTCGTTCTTGATCTGGGTATCCAGGCGCGGCAGCAGCATCAGCGCCGCTGGAAACAGGGTGAAGGCGAGCACGAAGGACACGGTAATGCCGATGACCATCATCCAGCCGAAATCGATAACGGGACGAATTCCACTGACCAGCAAGGAGCCGAAGGCGACCATCGTGGTGATCGCGGTGTAGAAACTCGGGCTGATTTTGCTGTGTACGGTTTCGCTGACCAGCTCGTACTGCTCCGCCTCGGGTTTGATCATGGCCAGCTCGCGGTAGCGCACCACCAGGTGGATAATCAGCGACAGCGTGATAATCAGCAGCAGCGAGATGAAATTCGACGACACCACCGTCACCGACCACTGTGCCCAGCCGAGATAACCCACCATTGCCATCGCGCTGGTCAGGCAAACCGCCAGCGGCAGCACCACCCAGCGCAGGTGCTTGAACGAAAACGCGAGGATGATCACGATAAACAGCACCACCCCGGCGCCGAAAACCTTAAGGTCGCTGCGGATAAACGCGATCGAATCGGAGGCAATCATCGGCACCCCGCCGAGGTAAAGCGTGGCCTTGCCGCGATAACCGTCCATGATGGCGCGCACCTCGGCAATCGTTTTCTCGAGCCGCAGTTTTTGCGCCAGGTTTTCGATCTTGATTTGCGCCGACAGTTCATCGAGGCGCGCGCGCGCCTCGGGCATGGTGCTTGCCTGGGCGTATAACTTGTCGCGGTTATTGATCAAATCGATCAGCTTGCGGTTGCTCACCAGGTTCACCTGCATCGCGGTGGTGTCGCCCTGGCTGTTGACCAGCAGGTTTTCGTACAATGGGCTTTGTCGCATTTCCTTTGCGGCGAGCTCGACATCGACGTCGTCGCTTTCCAGCGTGCGCACCTGGCGCGAGATTTCGGCCAGCGTCATCGGCGGGCTGTCCACCAGTGGCACGTCGAGCAGACTGATCACCGAATCGACCTGCTCGAGTGCGCTCAGCTCGTTGCGCAGACGGGTGATATCGGCCAGTACTTCAGCGCTGAACAGTTCCTGTTGCGGACTATAGGTGACGATCAGGAAGTCGTCGGAGCCATACTGCTCGCGAATGCTGCGGTAGTATTTCAGGCTGCTATCGTTTTCCAGTACCAGCGAATCGGCGGAGGCGTCGAGCTCGAAGTCGGGGATAAACAGCAGGAAATAAACGATGACGGCGGTCAACCCGATCAGTGTCACCAGCGGTTGTTTCAGCACCAGCCGGTCGTAAGCCCAAATAAACCTGGAAAACATGTTTCGATATCCCTACTTTGCCGCGGCGCAAGCCCTGGAATCAAATCGACGGTAACCCCATTGATACTGCGCCGGGTGCTGGCGCACCAGCGCTTCGATCTGGTCGTTCATGTACTGCGCGCTGTCGACGTCATCCGCCGCCAGCCGTGCGTACTCGAGCGGGCGGATCCGCAGGCTGAACTCACCCGGCGGTGTGCTGCGGCACATGTTAGCAATAAATACGTCGCAGTTTATCTTGCTGCACAGATTTTGCACCAGCGTGGTCGTCGGCGCGCTGAAACCAAAGAAGCTCGATTCGATATAGGCCTTTTTACCGCCGGGTCTCTGGTCGGGCAAAATCACCAGGCTCCTGCCTGCCTTCAGACCGATCAGCAGCTGGCGCAGGCCGCGTTGATTAGTCGGCACCAGCTCGCCGCCACTGCGCGCGCGGGCCTGCTTGATGAAGCTGTCGAGTTCCCGGTTTTTACGCGGCTTGTACAACATGATGGCGTTGCAGTTTGGTCCGAGCCAGACGCCCAGGGTTTCCCAGCTGCCGAGATGCGGCACCAGAATGATACGACCCCGATTCGATTGCTCGAACTCGTCGCAGACGTCGATCGAAGTAATTCTGGCCAGCACTCGCTCCACCGGCCAGCACCAGGCCACCGCCAGTTCGGTCAACGCGTAACAGGTATGGCGCATGGTTTCACGATACAGCGCCTGCTGTCCGGCCCGGTCCAGATCGGCGAAGCACAGCCGAATATTCTCGCGCGCCTGCCGGGAAACCCGGTTCGACGTGTTGCGCAATACCAGGCTGATCATATCGCCAAGCCGATACTGGGCCCTTAGCGAAAAATGCGCCAGCAGTTCGAGCGAGCGTTGAGGGAGTGGTTTGCCCAAGTTATCGTGATTGCTCGATCTTCGCCCAGCTGTCGCGCAAGGTCATGGTGCGATTGAAAATCGGTTTTTCGCTGGTCGAGTCATAGTCGCTGATGAAGTAACCCAGGCGCTCGAACTGGTAGGCGAGCGGGTTATCCGTCAATTCGATCGAGGGTTCGAGCATGGCATTATCCATGACGATCCTGGAATCGGGGTTAAGCGCCTGGTGGAAATCCTGTGCCGCGCCCGGGTTCGGCACGGTGAACAGGCGATCGTAAAGATTAACCGTCGCCGCCACCGCGTGGCGCGCGCTGACCCAGTGAATCGTACCCTTGACCTTGCGCCCGTCCGGGCTGCTGCCGCCGCGACTCTCGGGATCGTAGGTGCAAATCAACGACTCGATTTCGCCGGCGGCATTTTTCACGACTTCCTTGCAGGTGATGTAACAGGCAAAGCGCAGGCGAACTTCGCGCCCTGGGCTCAGGCGGAAAAACTTGCGCGGCGCGTCTTCCATGAAGTCGTCGCGTTCGATGTAGATTTCGCGCGCGAAGGGCACTTCGCGGCTGCCGTAATCCGGGTTTTGCGGATGGTTGGCGCCACTGAAGACTTCTTCCTGGTCTTCGGGGTAGTTTTCGATAACCACCTTGAGCGGGTTGATCACCGCCATGCGCCGTACCGCGCGCGTGTTCAGGTCGTCGCGCAGCGCGGTTTCGAGCACACCCATTTCGATGGTGCTGTACTTCTTGGTGATGCCGATCATGTCGCAAAAATTGGCGATCGATTCCGGGGTAAAACCACGCCGCCGCATACCCGAGATCGTCAGCATGCGCGGGTCGTCCCAGCCGCTGACGTGACCCTCGGTGACCAGCGCGTTGAGTTTACGTTTGCTGGTCAGCGAATACTCGAGCTGCAGCCGCGCAAACTCGGTTTGCTCCGGGCGCGACGGGGTTTCGAGGTTATCGAGAATCCAGTCGTAGAGCGGGCGATGGTCCTCGAACTCGAGCGTGCACAGCGAGTGGGTGACACCCTCGATTGCGTCGGACAGGCCGTGGGTAAAGTCGTAAAGCGGGTAGATACACCACTTGTCGCCGGTATTGTGATGCGTCACGTGGCGGATGCGGTACAACACTGGATCGCGCATATTGATATTCGGCGACTGCATGTCGATCTTTGCGCGCAGTACGTGCTCGCCGTCGGCGAACTCGTCGTTTTTCATCGCCTCGAACAATTGCAGGTTTTCCTCGATGCTGCGATTGCGGTAGGGGCCATCCACGCCCGGGGTTTTCAGGGTACCGCGGTTGGCTCGGATTTCGTCGGCGCTCTGGCTGTCGACATAAGCCTTGCCCTGTTTGATCAAACCGATTGCATAGTCGTAAAGCTGGTCGAAATAATCCGACGCAAACGGGTTGCTATGCCATTTGAAACCCAGCCACTCGACATCGCGGCGGATCGAGTCGATGTACTCCTGCTCTTCTTTTTCCGGGTTGGTGTCATCGAAACGCAGGTTGCAGTAACCGTTGTAGTCGCGCGCAATCCCGAAATTGAGGCAAATCGACTTGGCGTGGCCAATATGCAGGTAACCGTTGGGTTCCGGTGGGAAGCGGGTCACAACCGTCGAGACCTTGCCGCTGGCCAGGTCGGCGTCGATGATGTCGCGGATAAAATTGGAGCTTTCGCCGGTGTCGGCGCTGGAATCGGACATTGAATGTTCTGCTTCGAAATCGAATCGCCGGATTCTAACCGATCCGTGCCCAAAGCTGAATCGGTTTACCCGTTATGTCATCCCGCGGCTCGACCCGATGCGCCGGACCGGCGGGATCCAGCTTGACTCGATCTTCGCTTCGGTCTGGATACCGCCGGTCCGACGGGATTCAGGGTCGAAGGAAGTGTCCCACTAAACTGGATACCGCGGTCAAGCCGCGGTATGACAGGAAGGACGGTCGAGCCGCGGTATGACAGGAAGGACGGTCGAGCCGCGGTATGACAGGAAGGACGGTCGAGCCGCGGTATGACA
>CAMYML010000066.1 GCA_947259305.1 uncultured Gammaproteobacteria bacterium
ACACCGAAAGCCGCCACGAATTCGAAGTCATCAGCGCGGCGCTTGCTAATGACATAACCGTCGAGGCCATCGTCGAACGCATTCGCCGACGCGTCGGCGACAGCCCCTGCTACCTGACCTTCGACATCGATTGCCTCGACCCGGCCTACGCGCCCGGCACCGGCACCCCGGTCGCGGGTGGCCTGACCTCGGACCGGGCGCTCAAGATCATTCGCGGCCTGCAGGGCATCAACCTGGTCGGCATGGACCTGGTCGAAGTTGCGCCCTCCTACGATCACGCCGAAATAACCTCGCTCGCCGGCGCCACGCTGGGTCTCGAAATGCTCTACCTGCTCGGCGCCAATCGCGGATAATTAGCAGCAGATTCTACTCAGAGTAAAAACTCCGTGAGTTTTTACTCTGCAGATGTCATCCCGCGCCATCGGATGGCCCGGGCATACCGCGGCTTGACCCGTGCGTCGGACCGGCGGTATCCAGAAACCCAATGAAATCAAGCTCTGGACCCCGCGGTCAAGCCGCGGGGTGACACTTAATACAATCAATGGATACTTAACCGGACAGTTTGGGGTCAAGTCGAGGGATGACAACTTCTTGAAATAAGACAGATGTTTGAAAATCAGTCCAGCGCCGGAATTTCCCGCGCGAACAGGGGTGCATAGTAATCCTGGCCTGACTCGAGATAGCGCGCCGCCGAATGGCCATCGTAGACCGCCGCCGCCACCGTACCGGGGGCGTTGCAATCGCCGATCGAGCGCAGGGTTTTAAAGCGATCTTCGAAGGCCAGCAACGCCTGGTAAAGCTCGTCCTGCGGATAACGCGAAGTCACCATCAGCAGGCTATCGAAGGGCAGCCGTTGCTGCAGATCTGCCCGGTAAACATTAGCGATCGTGGCCTCACCCTCGACCAGTTCGACCAGCTGGTGCGAGCAGATAACCACGACGCCAAGAGACAGTACCCGTGCCTGAATCTTTCCCTGTTCCAGCGTATTCTCGGTCCATACCGAGACGCGTGATTCGGGCGTCACCAGGCAGACATCATGTCCCTGGTTGCGGCAAAGCTCGGCCAGGGTACTGCCCATGAAGTAATGATCATCGTCATAAATCAACACTCTGCCGCCGAGCGGCACCCCGTGCATAATATCGTCCGGGGTCAGAATGTTTAGCGCTTCGATACCCGCTAACGGAAAAGCGTGCTGGCGACCGACACCGTCGCGCCGCCAGCTCGATCCGGTTGCAACCAGCACATGCGGTATTCCGAGATCGACCACCTCCTCGGCGCCAAGGCGGTTGCCCAGGTAAATTTCGACATTGGGTTTTTGCCGCAGCAGGTTTTCCCGGTAATCACGCACGCGCGCGTAACTCGACATGCCCGGCAGCTCACTTTCACGCGACACCCGGCCGCCCAGTGTTTCCGTGGCCTCCGCCAGGGTTACCGCGTAACCGCGATTGGCGAGCTGCAGCGCACACTCGAGCCCGGCCGGACCCGCGCCGACGACCAGCACCGCATCGTCGCTGGCGGCGGTATCGATACGCTCCGGATGCCAGCCCTGCTTCCACTCCTCACCCTGGGTCGGGTTTTGCGTACAGCGAATCGGCGCCGCCAACATGTCCTGCGCCACGCAGATATTGCAGCCGATGCATTCGCGAATTTCGTCGATCCTGCCGGCGTCGATCTTGCTCGGTAAAAACGGATCGGCGATCGACGGCCGCGCGGCGCCAATCAGGTCCAGCACACCGCGCTTGATCTGCGACACCATCGCATCGGCGGAAGTGAATCGGCCGACCCCGACCACCGGTTTACTGGTCAGGGTTTTGACAAACGCGGTATAGGGTTCCTGGTAACCTTCGTTAGGCTCGAAGCGCGCGCTCGAAGAGTCATTGCTCCAGTCGCTGATGTTGACATCCCACAGATCCGGGATCTCGGCCAGCATGGCGACGATGTCGCGCCCTTCCGATTCGGCCTGCAATCCATCTGGCCCTATCAACTCGTCGGTCGCAAATCGAAAGGCGACCGCGCAATCCTGGCCCACCGCCTCCTTGACGTCGAGCAGCACTTCCCTGGTGAGCCTGACCCTGTTTTCCAGGCTACCGCCGTATTCATCGCTGCGCTGGTTATACTGGGGTTTGAGAAAATGCTGCAATAGCGTCATGTTGTGCCCGGCATAGACGTAAACGATATCGTAACCCGCCTGCCTGGATCGTTTGGCCGCCTCGACGTGCCAGCGACGCAGGTCGGCGATATCGCGCTTGCTCATGGCGCGCGCCTGGGCCGGGTTTAATCCGTGAACCGGCATCGCGCTCGGCGCCATCGGCGCAATGCGGCTATAGAGATTGGGCGCGTGAAAGCCGTTGTAACAAAGTTCGATACCGGCGAGCGCACCATGCTCGTGCACCGCGTCGGTCATCAGGCGATGCTGCGGGATATCGCGATCGTCCCACAGTCGGCCCTCGACGTAGGGCGCAAGCTCGGCGCTGGGATGAATTTCCACTTCCTGGGTGCAGATTACGCCCCAGCCACCCTCGGCCTTGACGGCGCGATTCGCGGCCTCGGCACGCGGACGAGCATGCCCGAGCACGTTACAGTGCGGCACCTGGTAGAATCGATTCGGCGCCGTAACCGGACCGATTTTTACCGGCTCGAACAAAATGTCATATCGCGGGTCGCGCGCCACAGGCTAACCTACTGCGGCTACATTAGCCTGCTTGCGCATACGCGCATTGACGGCAGGCAAACTTCCGCTTGCGGGCTCCTGTTCCAGCGTAACCACCGGCAACAATTCGCGTAAGCGGTTCTGAAAAGAGGCCACGCCGAGTTCCAGGTCGGAAAGAACCAGGCCGTCAAACGCGTTCGAGCGCATGCCCTCGGCAGCCCATTCGATTAGCCTTATGTCTTCGTCGCCGACGTCCATGTTGATATCGCGATTGAGCGCGCGCGCCCGTTGCATTTCGGGCCGATCGTCGGCGAGCGCATAGGTGACGCCCGCCATCACGCTTTGCTGGTTGCCGGTAGGGTAAATCTGGTAGATCTCGATCTGGTCCGGAAACAGTGTCAACACGAATCCGGGAAACAGGCCCCAGTAAATCCACAGGTTTTTATGCGAGTCCGGCAAATAGCTTTCCTGCGGTAGCGCTGCGACATAGTCGCGGTTGCGCTGCAGGCGATGCTTACGCTCGTTGATGAAGCCGAAGCTGCGGTTCAAACCACCTACGACCAGCTGGTCGGTATAGGTGGCGCCGACCAGGTCGAACAACTCGGGGTGCCCGATGGGCACGTGGTAGCCTTCGTTATCGATATCGAGCACGGCCTTCCAGTCGAGATCGAATCGATATTGGTAAGCTTCCTCGAGCGGCTGCATTTCGGCGATACGGTACAGGCCGATTTCTTCCGCGGCTTCGGCAAACAGTACGGCGATCGACGCACCGTCGCCGCCAAAACGCACGAAAATCATGCCCTGCCAGACTTCGCAATCGATTGTCTTGAGGCCGTATTCCTGCCGATCGAGTTGCGCAAAGCTGGCCGCCTTCGGGATATTTTTCAACGAACCGTCCAGGTTGTAGGACCAGCCGTGGAACGGGCAGATGAAAGACTTGCCACAATGGCCTTTATCATCGGCAACGACGCGGGATGCGCGGTGACGACACAGGTTATGAAAAGCGCGTACCTGTCCCTGCTGGTCGCGCACCACGACCGCGCGTTCGTTGCCCATGGCGAAACACTGGTAATCGCCGCTGTTGGGAATATCGGAAACATGGGCGACAAACAACCAGTTACGCAGAAACAGTTGCTCGATTTCGAGCTGCGTCAGTGCGTCGCTATTGTAGGTCCAGGCCGGCAATCCGCCGCGGCTGCCGGTTTTTTTATAGATTTCCTGTGCGCTTACAAATTTCATAATTTTTCCCGGTAACGATCAGGCGGCCGGTGATGGATGCTTGTGACCAACCTCGGCCGCAGCGGCTTCGGCCGACTCGATTTCTGCCAGCGCCAGTAAAATTCCCTGCCGCAGCATCGACACCATATCGTCGATCTGCGCGCGCGTAATCGTCAACGGCGGCGACATCACGCACATATTGATGATCGGGCGCACGATGAGACCCAGCTGCTGGCAGTGCTTATCGATCAACTTGCCAATTTCGTAATCCATTGCCAGATCATTACTGCCCTGTTTAAGTTCGCACTCGACACAGGCCATCAAACCCTGGCCGCGCACGTCGCTTACGATCGGGATATCGCGCAGCGTCTGCATCTGCTGCTGCATGTAAGGCCCGGTGTTCCGCACCTGTTCGAACAGTTTTTCACGCTGCATGATTTCGAGGTTCTTGATGCCGGCAGCGGCCGCCACCGGGTGCCCCGAATAGGTAAATCCGTTCGAGAATACCGCCGAGTCGCCACCCTTGGCCTTGATCTCGTCGACCAGCCGGTCCGACACCAGGAAGGCTCCCATCGGGATGTAGCCCGAGGTCAGCCCCTTGGCGGTAGTAATAATGTCGGGAACGATGCCAAATACGTCTTCGGAGGCAAAGCAGTGGCCGAGGCGACCGAAGGCGGTAACCACTTCATCCGACAGATACAGCATGTCGTTTTTGCGGCAAACTTCGAGACAACGCTGGTGGTAGCCTTCGGGCGGCACGATCACACCGCCGGAAGCCAGGATCGGCTCGGCGACGAACACCGCGCAGTTGTCAGGGCCAACCTGCGCAATCATGTTTTCGAGGTTACCGACACACTGGTCGAGAAAATCGGCATCCGACATAGCCTCGGGTTTGTACAATGGGTGCGGCGCCTCGATATGATGCACCAGGTGAGACTCCATCTCGAGATTACTCTTGTCGCGCTCCTTGCCCGAAACGGTTCCGCAAAGATAAGTACTGCCGTGGTAGCCCCGCTTCTGCGCGATAATCTTTTTCTTGTTCGGCTTGCCGCGCAAGTTGTTATAAAAATGCACGAAACGCAGCGCCGAATCGACCGCGGTCGAACCGCCGGTGGTGAAAAACACGTGGTTCAGGTCACCCGGCGACTGCTCTGCGATCAGCGCCGCGAACTCGGCCGCGGGGCCGGTGGTCATCGACCAGGGAGAAACATAAGTCAGCGCCATGATCTGGTCGTAAACCGCTTTTGCCATTTCTTCCCGGCCGTGGCCGATATTCACGCACCACATGCCGGCGGGCGCGTCGAGCAGGCGATTGCCTTCGCTGTCATAGACATAAACACCCTCGCCATGGTCCAGCAAAGTGCGCTGATTCCCGCCCAGCTTGACGATATCGTCCCAGGGATGAATGAACAAGTTATCGCTCTGTTTCAGTTCTGCCGCAGTGCTCATGCCCGCCTCTCCATTTAGTTAACCACGAGAATAGTTCGTGAATTATATTAATATTTTCCTTTTTTGCAATATATTTCAATGATATAGAGTTTTTTATTGACCAAACACTCAAATCAATGTAGGGTCGTTTCGACTCCAAACCACGTTTCTTACATTTGCCCTCGACGATCACCGAAAAGAATTTTTCAAGTCGAAATCGCAAGCAGCAAAGCGAATTTCGCAAGCGCCAGTTGATCGATGCCACCATCGATTGCATCGACAAGCTCGGAATATCTCAAACCACACTGGCAAAAATCGCGGCGCGCGCCGGGCTGTCACAGGGCAACCTGGTATTCCACTTTCACAGCAAGGAAGCCCTGCTCGAACAGACGCTGCATTACCTCAACGACGAGTACCAGGCAAACTGGCAACGGGCACTCGCGGCGGCAGGCAACGATCCCTATTTGCAGTTGCGCGCGATAATCAGGGCCGCATTTGCAGCAAAAATATGCAATCGCAGAAAAATCAGTGTCTGGTTTGCTTTCTGGGGCGAGTCACGTTCACGCCCGAAATACATGCAGGTCTGTGGCGCCAGCGACCGCGCCTTCTCGGATAAATTGCTGGCCCTGTGCAGCGCCATAGAGTCGCAACACGCTGCCCGTTTGAGCGCAGGCACCGCGGCGCTCAGCCTGGAAGGCATGATCGACGGACTGTGGCAAAACTTTTTGATCGGCAGCCCGGGCTTCAAGCGCGACCGGGCGATTCAGGCCGTGTTCGAATTGCTCGACAGCCTGTATCCCGATCTCGCCCCGATTGAATCGATCGAAATGTGATCACAATTTCGATTAATTATGCTAATATCCGCCCAAACTATTGATGTGACAGGCTATTCGTCATTATGCTACGGTTTTCGCTTTGCGAATAGTTTCAGCCTGCGATCGCTGTTAAGCTGCGGTACAGAGTGAAAACACAATAATAAGTTTGGTATTCAAACTAGTATTACTTCCGAGGAAAATATAAATGAAAGACACTGTTTTTAAATCCAGCCTGATCGGTTTGACCACCGCGGCACTGTTAACCGGTGCTACGGTTGCATCGGCCGCCGGCAAACTCAACGTCAGCAACTGGGCCGAGTACATGGCCGAGGACACCATAGATAACTTCGCCAAGGAATATGACATAGATGTGACTTTCACACCCTATGACTCGGTTGAAGCGATTGACTCCAAGTTACTTGCCGGCAATTCCGGTTACGACGTGGTTTCCCACGCCGCTTCCCAGGCTGCCAGGCTGATGAAAGGCGGAATCCTGCGCAAAATCGACAAGACCAAGCTACCAAACTTCAAGCACATGAGCCCTGACGTCATGGCGCAGCTTGGGCAAAAATGGGATCCCGGTCATAACTATATCGTCCCCTTCATGTGGGGCACTCACGGCGTGACCTACAACAAGGAACTGGTATTGCAAACCTATCCGGACGCACCGATCGGCGATATCAGCATGATCTTCGATCCCAGGCATATGCAGGAACTGGCCAAGTGCGGCGTTGCGTTCCTCGACTCTCCGACTGATGTCATCCCGATGGCGCTGGCGCATATGGGCATGGCTCCGGATTCGACCAACAGGGCCGATTACCAGAAAGTCGAAGCCATGTTGAAAAAGGTTCGCCCTTACATCAAGACCTTTGACAACTACGCCTACCAGCGGATGCCGCAAAAAGAATTTTGCGTCGCGGTTACCTGGGGTCCCGATGGACTGCTGGCGCTGTCTGGTGCCGAAGAAGCCAATACCGGCGTCACGCTTGACTTTTTCCTGCCGGCAATTCCCAACTTCTGGGTCGACGGCTGGGTTATCCCGGGCGACGCCAAGAACGTCGAGAACGCGCACCTGTTCCTGAATTACATGATGCGTCCGGAAGTTGGTGCGGCCGACAGCAATTACACCTGGTATGCAACCGCAAACAAGACGGCGATTCCGATGATTGACGCAGCGGTTACCGGCAGCCCGGCTGCCTTCCCGACGGCCGCTCAGGTCGCAACCATGTACACGCTCAATCCGCTGCCACCCAAGGCAGAGCGGGTACGCACCCGGACCTGGACCAATTTCAAGGCCAGCAACTAGCAAGACGAAACCGGGGTGATTATCACCCCGGTTTTTTTTCGTTGACATATAACGGGGACTAATATGTCACCTGCGGCAGATTACGACGACCGTCCCTGGCTCGATCCCGACGCCGAGCCTTTCATCAAGGTGCAAAGCGTCAGCAAGCATTTCGGCGACTTTACCGCGGTCGATAGCGTCGATCTCGATATTTACAAAGGCGAGCTGTTCTGCCTGCTCGGCGGTTCGGGTTGCGGCAAGACTACGTTGCTGCGCATGCTCGCCGGCTTCGAAACTCCTTCCTCCGGGTCGATTATTATCGACGGCGTCAATATGAACGACGTGCCGCCCTACGAACGTCCGGTTAACATGATGTTCCAGTCGTATGCGCTATTCCCGCATATGAACGTGGAAAGCAACGTCGGTTACGGTTTGCGGCGCGACGGGATCGCGAAAGCCGAAATCGAGCAGCGCGTCGAGGAGATGCTGGCGATGGTCGAGCTGAGCCAGTTTCGCAAACGCAAGCCGCACCAGTTATCGGGCGGCCAGAAACAACGGGTCGCGCTGGCGCGCGCGCTGATCAAGCAGCCCAAGATGCTGCTGCTCGACGAACCCCTGGCGGCACTCGACAAGCGCCTGCGGGTGCAAACCCAGTACGAGTTGATGAATATCCAGGACAGGCTCGGCGTCACCTTCGTCGTCGTAACCCACGACCAGGAAGAAGCGATGACCCTGTCGACCCGCATCGCGGTCATGGATGTCGGACGCCTGCAGCAAATCGGCACCCCGACCGAAATCTACGAATTCCCGGGTTCGCGCCTGGTGGCCAATTTTATCGGCAACGCGAACATGTTCGAGGGTCGGGTTATCGAAAACGGCACCGATCACGTTATCGTCGAGTGTAAGGACCCGACCTGTAATTTTTATATCGACCACGGCCTGTCGATTCCGGAAGGCAGTAAAGTCTGGGTGTCGCTGCGACCCGAGAAGATCAGAATCTCCAAACAGGCTGCCGCAGAATCCGGCACCAACTGCATCAAGGGGATGGTAAACGACATCGGTTACCTCGGAGGCACTTCGACCTATCGCGTGCTGGTGGGAGACAAGCACATCGTTGAAGTGACCTCGCCCAATCTGAATCGCCCCAAGGACGGCAACCCGCCGATCGACTGGGACGAAGAAGTTTGCCTGGGATGGGATGCTTCCAGTTCGGTGGTTTTGACGAAATGAGCGAATCCGCGGAGCGCTCCCTGCAGGGCAGGCTGCTGCATCGGCTGGGTTACCTGCTGCAGCGCAACTGGCGCTCGCTGGTACTGTTCATTCCATTTTTCTGGTTGTTGCTATTCTTCCTTGCGCCGTTTTTTATCGTGCTCAAAATCAGCCTCGCGGAAGCCGTTATCGCCAGCCCGCCCTTTACCCCGATGATCGACTGGGTCGACGAGGGCATCATGCACATCCGCGTGGTGATCGACAATTACGCCTATCTGTGGGAAGACGATCTCTATGCCAAGACCTACCTGAACTCGCTCAAGATTGCTTCGATCTCGACCATCCTCTGCCTGCTGGTAGGCTACCCGATGGCTTACGCGATCGTACGCGCGAAGCATACTACCAAGCACGTCCTGTTGATGCTGGTCATCCTGCCGTTCTGGACTTCCTTCCTGTTGCGCGTCTACGCCTGGATGGGCTTGCTCGCCGACCAGGGCACCATCAACAACCTGTTAATCGCAATCGGCGTCATCGACGAACCTTTACGGATGCTGTATACCCCGTTCGCGGTTTACGTCGGTATCGTCTATACCTACGTGCCCTTCATGATTTTGCCGCTTTACGCGAACATGGAAAAACTCGACTGGACCCTGCTCGAGGCCGCCGCCGATCTCGGCGCCAAACCGATGACGACCTTCTTTACCGTCACCCTGCCGATGACGTTTCCGGGAATCATCGCCGGCTCGCTGCTGGTGTTTATTCCGGCGACCGGCGAGTACGTGATTCCCGACCTGCTCGGTGGCGGTAACGTACTCATGATCGGACGGATACTTTACAACGAGTTCAACGCCAACATCGACTGGCCCGTGGCCTCGGCGGTCGCCATCGCGCTATTGCTGTTACTGGTGTTGCCGATGATGCTGTACCAGCACATCCAGATGAAACAGAACGAAGCCGAATGAACAACGGCAAGCGCTCATATTTTTTAATCACCACCACCTGCTTCGGCATCGCGTTCCTGTACATCCCGATGATCCTGCTGGTGTTCTATTCGTTCAACAAATCCAGGATCGTGCCGGTCTGGGGCGGTTTCTCCACCAGATGGTACGGCGTGCTGTTCGAGAGCGAGGAAGTCTGGGAAGCGGTGGGTCTCAGCCTTAAAGTGGCGACCGTAAACGCCACCTTCGCCATGCTGCTCGGCACCCTCGCCGGCCTGGCGCTGGTGCGTTTCGGGCGCTTCAGGGGCCGCACCCTGTTCAGCGGCATGATTTCCGCGCCGCTGGTCATGCCCGAAGTCATTACCGGCCTGTCGTTACTGCTGTTGTTCATTACCCTGAAGGAATTCATCGGCTGGCCCGATCAACGCGGCTTTACCACGATCACGATCGCGCACATCACCTTCTCGATGGCCTACGTCGCGGTCATCATCCAGTCCCGCCTTACCGGCATGGCGCAGGATCTGGAGGAGGCAGCACAGGATCTCGGCGCCAAACCGTTTCGAGTGCTCACCGATATTACGCTACCGTTGCTGGCGCCGGGCATGCTGGCGGGCTGGTTGCTCGCGTTCACGCTGTCGCTCGACGACCTGATTATCGCGAGCTTCGTCACCGGACCGGGCGCGGTGACGCTGCCGATACTGATATATTCGCGCATACGCCTCGGCTTGCGTCCCGACATCAATGCGCTCGCGACCATCATTATCCTGGCAGTAGCGATTGGGGTATTGCTCGCGGCCTGGATCATGTTCCGCCAGCAAAAACAACGCGAACTCGAACTCAAGATGAGCGAAGAAGTCTGACCCCCGGCGCCAGGCAGGCATGAATCCGGAATTTCAGTCAGACCAGGCGCTTAACCCGGGTCGCGCCGCAGGGCCTGGCACATGCAGTGCACACCGCCGCCGCCGGGGGTAATCATCGACACGTCAGGATCGAATATCTCGAGCCCGTGCGCGCGTAGTTTTTCCTTGAGCACCTGACTCTTCTCGGGCATCAACACCCGGTCGTTACCGAGCGCCACGACGTTACAGCCGAGATCGAGCGTATCCTGGAACGGCACCGAAACGATTTCGATATTTTTCGACTTGAGCCAGTCGACTATTTCGGGGTCGGTCGACTCGAGGCAAACCGCCGCCAGCTTCGGCGCCAGCATGACCACCATCAGGTCGATGTGGACGTAGAACGGATCGATATCGGCCAGCTTGACTTCCCAGCCTTCGGCTTCGAACCAGTTTTTCAACTGCAGCGCCGATTGCTCCTGGCTACGGCCTTCGTCACCCTCCCAGCCGATCAGTACGGTGCCCGGCTCGATGACATTGAAATCGCCGCCCTCGAAGCTGCCGGCGGTGACGCAGTCATAAATCGGAATCCCGAGGCGCTCGTAGGTTTCCAGCGCGCGAAAGTTTTCTCCGCGCCGCCACCAGTTCGCCATGCTGGTAATAATCGCGCCATAAGGCGTCATCACCGACGAGTCGCGCGCAAAAATCTGGTAAGGCAGGACTGGATCAGGCTCATGCAGGTGTACCTGGACATCGGCCGACTGGTAGGCCGAAACCATTTCAGCATGCTGGCGCTGCGCTACCGCGGCATCGAACTCGTAGCCACGACGAATGCTTTTCTTCGACACCGAACTGGTTTCGAGCCACTGGTAGTTGTCGGCCGGGCCGAGCAACACGTCGCGCAGCAGGCCGTACTCGCAGTCGACTCCCCAGTTTTCCAGCGTCGGGGTTGCGCCGCCCTGCCGGCGAGTGCGTAAACTGAAAGCGTCTGTCATGCCTGCTTCTCCTGTATTAATGCCATCATCGATAACCCGGCGAGGCTATACCCTGGTCGGTCTCCATGTCAATTCAAGGCAGGCAGATTGCCCTCGAGAGCATTGGAAATGGCTATTTGACTTTACCGAATTTTGTGATCACAATTGCGCGGTTCGTGATTTTTCAACTATGCTTGAGGCCAGGAAAAGGCTCATCGCGAACCTTGCATAAAGGCAAATATACGACATCACATGAAAGACTGGATCGAACAACACCAGATTACCGAAGTCGAGTGCATAGTCCCCGATCTCGCGGGCGCTGCGCGCGGCAAGATTATGCCCGCCTCCAAGTTCACCGACACCACGACCCTGCGCATGCCACAGTCGATATTCCTGCAATCGGTTACCGGGGAGTATCCCGATATCAGTGACGAAATTAATCCGCTCGATATCGATATGGTGCTGACACCGGATCCCTACACGATCCGCCTGCTGCCCTGGGCGCGCGAACCTTCAGCGCAGGTAATCCACGACTGCTTCGACATGCAGGGCAATCCCATCGCCTTCGCTCCGCGCCAGGTGTTGCGCCGGGTGCTCGATTTTTATCGCGCCGAAGGCTGGAAACCGGTGGTTGCGCCGGAACTCGAGTTTTACCTGCTGCAGCCAAATCTCGACCCCAAGAATCCGCTGCTGCCGCCGATCGGCCGCACCGGCCGGGCCGAGCGTAGCGGGCAATCCTACAACATCGACTCGGTTAACGACTTCGATCCGATGTTCGACGACATGTACGATTTTAGCGAAGCCCAGGGACTGGAGATCGACACCCTGATTCACGAGGAAGGCATGGGCCAGATGGAGATCAACCTGCTGCACGGCGATCCGGTGGAACTCGCCGACCAGGCTTTCCTGTTCAAACGCACGGTGCGTGAATCCGCTTTGCGTCACGATCTTTACGCCACGTTCATGGCCAAGCCGATGGAAAAGCAGCCGGGCAGCGCGATGCATATCCACCAAAGCGTCGAGGACCTGGAATCGGGTGAAAACATTTTTTCTACGCCCGAAGGCAAACCCAACGATTTGCTGCTTAGCCATATCGCCGGCCTGCAGCATTTCCTGCCCGAGGCGATGGCGCTGATGTCGCCCTACGTCAATTCCTACCGCCGTATCGTCAGGGAGATGGCCGCGCCCATCAACTTCCATTGGGATTTCGATAACCGCACCACCGGTTTTCGCGTGCCGGACAACAATCCAAAATCGATGCGGGTAGAAAACCGGATCGCGTCGGCCGACGTCAACCCTTACCTGGCGATCGCAACCTCGCTGGCTTGCGGCTACCTCGGCATGAAACAGGGATTGAAACCGACCGCGGCGCTGGGCGGCAACGCCTACGACGAACCGATGCAGCTATCACGCCACTGGTACGATTCGTTGCAGCGTCTCAAGGATTGCGAAGAGTTACGCGAAATCCTGGGCGCAACCTTTATCGACGTTTACGTCGCGGTAAAGGAAGTCGAGTTCGATAATTTTCTCAATGTAATCAGTCCCTGGGAACGGGAGCATTTACTGTTAAAAGTTTGAGGTGAGCACTATGACACAAGCAACCGCTACGGATTTGAGCAATACCGAAAAATGGCAAAACCTCGATGGTGCCCATCATCTGCACCCGTTTACCAATCCCAACGATTTATTGCAAAAGCCGCCGCGCATTATCGAATCGGCGCAGGGTGTCTACCTGACCGATTCCGACGGCAACGAGCTGCTCGACATGATGGCCGGCCTGTGGTGCGTCAACATGGGTTACGGGCAAGAAGACCTGATCGAGGCAGCCTCGGCACAAATTCGGCAACTGCCCTACTACAACGCATTCTTCAAGACCTCGACGCCGCCCGCGGCGGAGCTCTCCGCGTTGCTGGCGGAAGTAACCCCGGCGCATATGCGTCACGCGTTTTTCACCAGCTCCGGCTCCGAAGCCAACGACACCGTGCTGCGACTCGTATGGCGCTATTGGGATATTCTCGGCAAACCCGAGAAACGCGTCGTAATCAGCCGTAAAAATGCCTATCACGGCAGCACGATTGCCTCTTCGAGCCTCGGCGGCATGGAAGACATGCACAAACAGGGCGGCGTGATTCCGGATATCGTGCATGTCGAGCAACCCAACTGGTTCGCCCGGCGCTGCGAACTCGGCACCGATCTCGATCGCGATGGATTCGGTCGCCAGGTGGCGCAATCGATTGCCGACAAGATCGAGGAACTCGGCGTCGACAGGGTGGCCGCATTTATCGCCGAACCGATCCAGGGCGCCGGTGGCGTTATCGTGCCGCCCGACAGCTACTGGCCGGAAGTGAAAAAGATATGTGAGCACTACGGCATTCTGCTGGTGGCTGACGAGGTCATCTGCGGTTTCGGTCGCACCGGTGAATGGTTCGGCACCGACTATTATGCTTTGAAACCCGACCTGATGCCGATCGCCAAGGGCCTGTCGTCGGGTTACCTGCCGATCGGCGGCGTCATGGTGGCGGACAAGATCATGGACGTCCTGATCAACCAGGGTGGCGAGTTCAATCACGGCTATACCTACTCCGGTCACCCCGTATGCGCGGCCGTGGCCATCGCTAATATCAGGCTGATGCAGCGCGAAAATATCGTGCAAACCGTACGCGAATCGACCGCGCCCTATCTGCAAAAGCGCTTGCGTGAACTCGGCGAGCACCCGCTGGTCGGTGAAGTTCGTGGCGTCGGTATGCTCGGCGCGCTGGAACTGGTCAGGAACAAGGAGAATTTTATCAAGTTCGACAAGGATATCGGCGTTGGCGCCATCTGCCGTGATTATTGCTTCGCCAACAACCTGGTGATGCGCGCGGTCGGCGATTCGATGATTATTTCACCGCCGCTGATTTTGCAACACGGCGATATCGACGTTTTTATCGAACGCGCCTGGCAGTGTCTCGACCTGACCCAGAAAGCAATCGCCTGATTACGGCGGCATGGCTTTCAAACTGGTCCAGGACCGCAGCGACACCAACGATTACCCGGACTCCTATTATCAGGCGACGCGCAACCGGGAAATTTCGCCAGGTGCGCTGGATGGCTCGACGCGCGCCGATGTCTGCATCATCGGCGGCGGTTATACCGGCCTGTCATCCGCGCTGCATCTCGCACAACGCGGTTACGACGTGGTACTGCTCGAAGCGCGTAAACCGGGCT
>CAMYML010000067.1 GCA_947259305.1 uncultured Gammaproteobacteria bacterium
CATGGACGCACGAGTGCCGGTTGCGCCGGGAGCGCAAACCGGCCTCCGACGGCGAGACCTCCTGAGATTTGAAAGGTTTCGCTAAAACAGTCCCTGAAAGCCCCGCTTATTCGAGGTTTTCTTTTTCTCGCCTGCTGCGCCGGCGATTTTGGCGTTATCGACCTGTTTCTGTCAGATTCTGAGATTGCGGATCAGTTGATTCGGGACGCTAGCTGGATTTGATATTTGAGTTATCATACGCGCATGACTGAGCGGAAAATAAAGGCGTTAGGCGCCAGGGCGCTTTACCAGAGTTGTGATCTCAAGCAGTTTGATTTCGCGACCACGGCTGAGCTCGAGCCGCTTGATCAGCCATTGGGACAGGATCGAGCACTGGAAGCCATCGAGTTCGGCATCGATATCGAACAACCAGGATTTAACCTGTTCGTAATTGGGGATCCCGGTATCGGCAAGCAGGAACTGGTGCGTCAGATACTGTCGCGGCGCGCGCAGTCAATCGATTCTCAGTCGGACTGGTGTTATGTAAATAACTTTACCAATCCGCAGAAACCAAGGCTGCTGAAGCTGCCTGCCGGCATGGGGCAGAAACTGCGCCTGGATATGGAATCGTTGGTCGAAGACCTGCTGACTTCGCTGCCGTCGTCCTTTCAGAGCGAGGGATACCGGAATCGACGCCAGGAAATCGAGGGAGAGCTGCAAAACCGACAGGATCAGGCTTTCCGCAAACTGGACAGGGAGGCCGAGGCGCAGGGGATAATTATTATACGTACTCCCGACGGCTATACCATGGGTCCGATGGTGGACGGAAAACCGCTGGATCCACAGGAATACGCAAAACTCTCGGATGCTGAGAAACAGCGCATCGAAAAGCTGATTGCCGAACTGCAGCTGCAGTTGCAGGATATTATTCGCGACATGCCGCTGGTGCAGCGCGAGCATCATCAGCGAATCAAGGCGCTGAACCAGGAAATTACTCAGCACACGGTCGAGCAATTGATTGCCTGGATGGAGAACAGCTATCGCGATCAGCCCGAGGTTATGGAGTACCTGGAGGCGGTGCAGAAAAACGCAATCAGGGATGTCGATGCCTTTCTGCCTGCGGAGCAGGCCCACGAATCCGATAATATTGCGAGCCGCGTGGCGCAATTCCACGCCTACAGTATTAATGTCGTCGTCGATAATACCGACACCGTCGGGGCGCCGATAGTTTCGGAGGATAATCCAACCTACCAGAGCCTGATCGGGCGGGTTGAGTATGTCTCGCAAATGGGCACCCTGATCACCGACTTCACGCTAATCAAATCCGGCGCGCTGCATCGCGCCAATGGCGGTTACCTGATCCTGGACGCGCATAAACTGCTGACCCACGGATTTGCCTGGGAAGGGCTCAAGCGCGCGCTCAAGTCGCGCGAAATCAAGATTCAATCACTCGAGCAAATGCTGAGCCTGGCGAATACGGTATCGCTGGAACCCGAATCGATTCCCTTCGATGTCAAGGTTATTCTGACCGGAGAACCAAGGCTTTATTACCTGTTACAGTCGCTCGATCATGAATTCAGCCAGCTGTTCAAAGTGTCCGCCGATTTTGCGCGCACCGCAAAGCGCGATGCGCACAATATCCAGAGCTATGCGCGCATGATCGCGGCGCTACAGCAGGAAAACGAGATCCGGCCGCTGGCTAAGGCCGCCGTCGGCAGGCTTATCGAACAGGCTTCGCGCACGGCCGACGATGCCGAAAAGCTGTTGCTGCATCTTGGCGACATGCGTGACCTGCTGAGCGAAGCGAATTACTGGGCGCGCAAAGCCAGGCGAAAAACTATCGGGCTGAAAGATGTCGAAAAGGCGATCGACAAGCAGGATTATCGGCAGGATCGCTATCGTGAATTGATGCAGGAGCAGGTGCTGCGCGGTATCAAAATGATCGATACCGACGGCAGCCGGGTAGCGCAGGTCAATGCGCTTTCGGTGCTGCAAACCGGTAGTTATCGTTTCGGCCAGGCTTCACGCATCACCGCCACCGCCAGGCCAGGGCGCAGCGGTGTCGTCGATATCGAGCGCGAGGCCAAACTGGGCGGCGAGATCCATACCAAGGGGGTCATGATCCTGTCTTCATACCTGGCTCACCACTATGCCGCAAATCAGCCATTGCCGCTGGCGGCAAGCCTTGCTTTCGAGCAATCCTACGGCTCCGTCGACGGGGATAGCGCCTCGGCGGCTGAATTGTGTGTGCTGCTTTCCGCACTCGGCGAGATCCCGCTGAAGCAGTCGCTGGCGGTTACCGGTTCGATCAACCAGCTCGGGGAAATTCAGGCAATTGGCGGCGTTAACGAAAAAATCGAAGGTTTCTTCGAAGTTTGCGCTAGCCGCGGCCTGACCGGGGATCAGGGGGTCATCATTCCTGCCGCCAACCAGGTACATTTAATGTTGAATAAGGACGTGCGCGAAGCCGTCAATAAGGGCAAGTTCAGTATTTATCCCGTGCGCCAGGTGACCGAAGTCATGCGGCTATTGTCGGGCCTGCAGCCAGGAAGTCCTAATGACAAGGGGCAATTTCCAAAAAAGAGCTTCAACCATCTCATTCAGCAGCGCATCGACAAATTGCAGAACATCCAGAAAAAGTTCTCGCCGCGCGCGCCGGCGGAGGCTATCCCGTCCACGGGCGGGGATGAGGCATGATGGCGAGCGATAATAGTCGGCAGCACAGCGTCGTGCTCACGGCAGATGTCGGCAGTTATTCGATTACGACCGTGAGTCTCGCGGTGCAGATCGCGGCATCGATGAATGCCAGGCTGCGCGGATTGTTTATCGAGGATGAAGACTTGTTGCAGGTGGCTGGCTTGCCGATAACACGCGAAATCAGCCTGACTACGGCGCGCGAACGCCCGACCAGTGTCGACCAGATGCAACGTTCGATGCGCTCGGTTGCGCGTCAGTTCGAACAAGCCCTGAAGCAAGAAGCTGGAGCCTTACAGATCGCCTGGAGTTTCGACTACGTACGCGGGCGTGCGCGGGATATGGGTATGCCCCACGGCGCCGACGTGACCTACATGGTTCTGAGCCAGCCGGTATCGCATCGATTGCGCTCGAGACTCGAACGGGCGCCGTGCAGAATCCTGTTGATCGCCAATGAGTCGCAACATCAAAAACAGGCCCTCGAGGTGGTGCTGGATCGATCCAGCCATGAACAGGTGGAGTTGACGCTGGTCGGTGAAAAACCTGGCGCAAAGCTGTCCACCGAGATTGCGCAACTGCGAGCGGATAAAGGCGGGGCATTGAAGCTCAACGCGTTGAGCCGCGAGCGTCTACTCGATCAGCTGGCCCTTCTGGGATCGGGATTCGACTGCGCGATCATATCGCGCCATGAAAAGCCCGAAGTTTTAGCGCAGATTCTGAAAACGCTCAGCTGCCCGATTATCCTGGTAGCCTGATTGTTGTTTCCCGCTGCCTCGGCCGAGCAGGTAACGAACAGCAAAATAGCAATGCCAGGCCTTACTAATACCATCGGTCACCTACTGATTTAGCAAATCGATGACATACAGATCGAGAAAGCTGGAATTTGGTTCCGCCCGGTAGTTGCGCTCGAAGCTGAATCCCAGTTTACCAAGCAGGTTTGCCGATGCCAGGTTCTGCGGTGACAGGATGGCGGCAACCCGCGGTAACCCCAGGCTGGTAAGTCCATGTTCGAGTACTGCTCGTGACGCTTCGACGGCATAACCCTGACGCCTGTAATCGGGCAGGAGCGCGAAACCCAGATCGACCTCCGGCAGGGTCTCACGTTGCAAAATGCCGCAGATTCCAATAGCTTTATCGTTTTCTTTTAAGGCTACCCGATTGAGACCGAAACCGTGCCTGCGGTACATATCCAGAGGGCCGGATTCGATGTAGTGGCGGGCATCGTCGAGATTCGAAACGTCCTTGTCGCCGATGAAGCGTATCCAGTCCGGGTCGTTCAGCAGTTGGTAAATAAATTCAGCGTCGTCGAAATCCAGCCATCTAATCAGCAGGCGGCTGGTTTCAATGGACAGTGGCGCCATCGGCAACCAATCAGGAAGGCAGGAAGTCGATCGGGTAGGTAACGGTGATCTCGGCGACGTTGGCCTTGGCGAACTTGAACTTTTTAATTCTTAGCGTCAGTTTACGTTCGAGCGCTGCGTCACCCAGTTCGCTGGAGAGGAGCTTTACCACGGTAACCTGGCCTGCCGGTGAAATAGTCAATTCAACCACGACCTGACCGGCCAGCGACGGATTCTTGCGTAAGGCACGATTGTAGAGATTAAAAATACTGCCCTTGTTCTGTTGAAACACACGCTCGATCTCATCGGCGCTACGTTTGCTGACGCCGCCTGAACCGGTTTGCTTGCTGGTCGTGGTCGCCTTGGCGAGCTTTTCATCGGACTCGATCTTGCTCTCGACCCTGGTGGTCTGGCGCTGCGCCAGTTCACTGGTCTTGAGGTTGCGGTTGAGCGTATCGGTTTTGATACCGCCGCTGGACTGGCCCGCGGTCGCGGTCAGCAAGTCGCTCGCGGTTGCCACCTTGATCGCCTGCTTGCCGGCGGTTTGCTGGGGCTTGAGCGTATCGTCCAGGTCGAAGCTTTCACGCAGGTCCTCGAGTTCATCGCTGAGCGCAATCAGGCCGCTTTGCTTGGCCACCTCGCGCGCATCCGGCTTTTTGACCTCTTTCTTCTTTTCCTTCTTTTTCGGTTCTTCCTTTTTCTTCGGCTCTTCTTTCTTCTTCTCTTCCTTCTTTTTTTCCTTGGGCTTTTCTTTCTTCGGCGGTGGTGGTTTAACCTTTTGTTTTTCCAGAATCAGCTTCGCCAGGCGTGGAGATACGTCGACCAGGTTCTTTTGCACGACTTCTGGCAGCTTGATCAAATTCAGCACCACGCCGGCGCCCATGAAAAGCAGCAGCATGATGATCATTATCCAGCGAAAACCCTTGTCTTCGTCTTGCTCGACCCAGGGCAGATTCGGTTCGGGGATTGCCGATTTTGCCATCAGCCTTGCACCGCCTTCTGATTCACCGCGAAGGAAATATTGGTGTAGTTCGCGCCGGCGCAGGTCAGCATTATTTTCTTCAGCAAATGATAGGGAATTTCCTGGTCACCCATGATGGTGACGCCCTTACTATCGGTAATGTCCTTGACCGTTACCGCGGCCAGCCTCAGCGCGTTATACAGCGGCTTGATCGAGTTCTTGTCGCCCTTGAGGGCGTCCTTCACGGTAACGATGGCCTTGCCCTGCAGGCGGATGACCCTGCCGTCGACCGCGATGACGAGGTTACGCACGGGCAGTTTTTCCGCCGCCGCTTCGGGTAGCGTTATATTCTTGGGCGAGGGCAGCACTTCGGTACTGGTGGCGTTAACCAGCAGGAAAAACACCAGGATGGTGAAAATATCCATCAGCGACACCATGTTCAGCGCGGCGCTGCGTTTCTGGCCTTGGGCGTGGCGTTGTTGCATGCGTCTGGAGCGTCTGGAAACTTTCATCGAATCGAAATCCTGAAATTACCTGGCGGCATCGCCAATTGAAATATCTGGAAACAGTTCGGCGAAGACCCATTCTCCGTCAACCTGCGCGCGGAAGGAGCGCGAACTGTCCATCGCTGAAATCAGATCCTCGTATCGAGTCTGCTGTTCCGCCAGGATCGTAATATTGGTATGGTCGGGGAGACGTGCCTTGACCTGCTTCAGGGTTTCCTTCAACTGGGCAAAATTGTGTTCCTTGCCCTTCATCGGAATGCGCTTGATCATGCCGAGACGATTGTCGGACAGTACCATCATGTTTTTGCGGATGGTCACGCGCAGTTCATACGGCGGCTTTTTGGGTTGCTTGACGTCCTTGTTAGCGCCCGGTGGCGGCAGATTCAGGTCGAGAATGGTGATATGACTGAATACTGCAGTCATCAGCAGGAACGGCACCAGTACCACCATCAAGTTCATGAAGGCGGTAATGTTCATCTCCACAGCGGGATGCTTGCGGCGGTGTACCCGTTTAGACATCAGACAACCTGGCTACTGGCCGTTGTTTTTAACGCGCGACAGATGGTTGACGAATTTGACCACCGTCATTTCCAGGCTGTCGACGATTTCGGTCGTCTTGGTTTGCAGTACCGTGTAGAAGAACAGCAGCGGGATCGCGACGATGAGCCCGAATGCGGTCGTATTCATCGCCACCGATATGCTGGTCGAAAGGATTTCCGCTTTCATCGACGGGTCTACCTGTGCGACCGCGGTAAACGCCTTGATCAGGCCGATAATCGTTCCCAACAGTCCGAGCAGGGTGGCGATATTGGCGAACATCGCGAGATAGTGGGTGCGTTTTTCGAGTCGCGGAATTGCCTCCATGATGCCTTCATCCATGGCAGCTTCGAAGTCGTCCCGCCGACGCGCCGACTTGTAGTGTTCCATGCCCTGCAGCAGGATGCGGCTGACCGTGGCAGTAGAATTCTGCGCGAGTTTACTGGCACTGGCGACTTCACCCTTGGCCACCAGCGGCATCAGCTTGGCAATCATCCTGCGATTCTTTAACTTGGCGTAACTGAGATGAAGCCAGCGTTCCAGCGTGATCGCCAGGCCAATCGCCAGCACCGCTAGTATGGGGTACATGAAGGGCCCACCGTCCTGGAAAAACCTGATAACTGTAGTCAACATTTCGTTCATCGCGCGAATCCCCGCTGTTTAATTCTAATGCTGGATTAATCCAGCTTTGCCTTTGAAAAAATGGCGTCGTGATAGTGAATTGTTCGTTTAAAAGAAGCTCGATCTATAGGAGTCAGCTTCTGGTCCATAATGCTTATTATCGGTGGCGATTTTAACTCGAAACGCTCGATCGATTTCCATGGAACGATGTACAAAACCCTGGGTAACTCCTTGTTCCCGGTAATTTCGGTGCCTTCCATTAGCAATTTTTCCTGCGCATTTACAATTGCAGTACATGAAATAGCAAAGATTAGGAAAAAGTGTAGCGAAAGTTTTAACATTTTTACCCCTGAGAACTTGAAGTGCCGCTTTTGAGGCGACGTTCGATGTCGGTGATCCATCCGCTAACCTGAGGATTCTCTTCACTGATCAGCGCCTGGTACTTCTGGTAGTGCTGTAATGCCTTAACCAGATCCTGGAAATATATATCGAACAGAATACCCAGATTCAGGTAGGCGGGCGCGTAATTCGAGTCGCTATCTATCGCGCGCTGATAGTGCTTGCGCGCCTCTTCGAACGCGCCTTTATGGCGTTGCAGAATACCGAGATGGTTGTGTGCCACGGCATCATCGTCGTTGCGTTTGACTGCTTCCTGAAATGCCTGCTCGGCAAGATCCGGCTGCTTTAATTTGAAATAGGCCAGCCCGAGGTTGGTGAAAATGTAGGGTTTTTCAGGCGCATCGGTGCTGACCTGTTTCAGTAATTCCAGCGCATCTTCGGTTTTGCCGCTTTTCAGTGAGCTTAGCGCTTCCGTGTAGAACTGTTGATAGAAGTCCTCGGGTTCGGGCTCCGGCTCTGGCTCTGGCAGTGCCGCTGCGTCAGCCGTTGGTGCCGGTTCTGCTTCGACTACCGGCGCTGCCTCTACTGCCGGTTCGGGCCCCGGGACGGGCTCGAGGCCACTCTGACAGGCCGCGAGCAGCGCCACCAATAGCAGGTAAGGTACCTTGTTATTGAATATCGACATAGGCATCGGTGCTTTCTACCCTGGCAAAGCGAAACGGCATCAACTCGCCCAAAACCTGCAAGCTCTTTTTCGTCGGCTCGTCGTAGGTTCCCTTCGGAATCCGTTTGAAGTTGGTGAGATGAATATCGATTGCCTTTTCCTCGAAGGGAAAGGCCTGCTCTTCGAGCAGCAGTTCATATTCCTCGAGCTGATCCTCGTCCAGTCCCCTGGGTCGCTGTGAACCCATTAGCGACTTGGCGAAATCATGATAAATTTCGGCGATCTGGAAGGTCGCCTGGGTGGTGACTTCCTCTACCTGGTATTTCATTGCCTTGCTGTAGGCGTCGGATCTGGAAGGTCGCCTCGGTGGTAACTTCCTCTACCTGGTATTTCATCGCCTTGCTGTAGGCGTCGATCGATTGCTGCATCAGTTTTTTCTTTTTGCGCAGGCTGGTCTTGAGCGGCACCGTGAGTTTCGCCTTTTTATAGGATCGATGCAGTGGCTCGATTAACTCGAGGCTGGCGCTGGCGGCGAGGTACTTGCTGCGCGCATTGCGTCCTGATTTTGCCTGGGCGTCGGCGCGCACGATGTCGTTAAGCCAGATATGCAGATTTCTGGTGTCTTTCCTGGCGCGATAGGACTCGGCAATTTTGTTGCGTAACTCCATTGAGCGTTCCAGCGGATAGGGGTAGGCCTTGACGTAATTCTTATAAATCCCGATGGCGCGATCGGGCTGCCCCGACTCCTGGTACAACTCGGCGGCGCGCCACATCAAATCCCGTTTGCGCTCGGGCGTCCCGGGCAGCTGCGACAGGGTCAGGATCTCCCTGGCCGCCAGCGACTGGTTGCCGTTTTTGCTGTAGGCCAGCGCAAGCTTTTCGGTGACGCCATCCTGTAGTTTCTTGTTTTTGGGGTACCTTTTGCGGAAAGCTTCGAGCTGGGCGATCGAGGTCGGCCAGTCCTCCAGCTGAATATAGGCTGAGGCCGCGTCATAGTCGGCGACCACCCGTTTCGAGGACTCGGGTATAACCTGGCCCAGCCGGGTAAAATTCTGCGCCGCCAGCAGGTGATTGCCGCTATCACGGGCGATTTCGCCCTGCTTGTAGATGCTGGCGGCGATCTGTTCGCGTACCGGTTTTCTTTCCTTATCCTGCGTCGACATCAGGCCGAGCAGGGTCAGGTAGGATTTTTCCGCGGCCGCGTAATCCGCGGTCGAGAACTGCGCATCCGAGAGCATTGCCCAGGCGGTTTTCTTGGTCGCTGGCTCGACGTTCTTGTTGTCTATCAGGCGTTGCGCCGACGCGATGGCTTCGGGATAGTCCTTCCACTTGAAAAATTGCTGTGCGGATTGCAGTTCGACGACGGCCAGTCGCGAGTCGTTCGGATAACTGGTGGTGAAGCGAACCGCCGATTTGATGCGTTGACGGCGCAACGCGGGAATATCGCTCGCGTTGGTCGTCTTGAATAGCGCGTCGAAGGCGATCAGCGCGGCATATCCCGCCTCGGCGCTATCCTTGTGAGGTTTATAATTGTATGCCGTTTTCTGGTACTCATCGATGGCCTGCGGGAACTGGCCGGAATCGTACAGACTCTCGGCCAGCAAAAAGTTCATTCGCGGTGCGCCTGGATCGTCGGGGAAAGACTTCAGGAAACGCCGGTACCAGTCCGCGGTCACTTTATAATCCTTGCCCTTCTTGCTTTTACGGGCGAGCGCGTGAAAATGGTTTGCGAGCTCGGTCATGTGTAATACCAGCGTCTTGGTCATGTTCTGCCGGGTTGCTTCATCCTGTACCGACCAGTATTCACTATTCACATCGTAGCGGTTAACAAAGGCGATTTTTTCTTCTAACACCAGGTCTGAATATCCAGCCTGCTGAAAGGTTTCGATGGCGCGCTGATGAAAATAGGGCGTATGCGACGAATAGGGGTATTCCTTGGTATAGGCGAGAAAAAGATCCGAGCCATCGATGATGCGATTTTTGCCAAGGTAGAGCTCACCCAGTTTGAGGTAGAGCAGGGGCTCGTAGTCGCGCTTGCCATTCTCGTTGAAGTACTTCGAAATGTAGTACTTTTCGTCCTGGTAGGAAAAGCTCAGCGAGACCACGCGCGCCACGTCTTCGAGCAATTCCTGATCGGCACGCGAGAGTTCGGGATTGAAACCGATTTCCTGTATGTTGCCCTCTTCGAGATCGACGTCCAGCAGCCGGGTATAGCTTGCCAGGGCGTCGAGGTAGCGGCTCTGCTTGAACTGGGTCCAGCCATATTTATATAGCGCTTTCTTAAAGTACACCGAATCCGGATGATCGCTGACGACGGCGCCGTAAGCCGCTTCGGCCGCCGCATAATCGCCTTCGACGAAGAGATTTTCGCCGCGGCGGAATTGAACTTCGTCGATGTACTTCGATTCCGGGAACTCGGACGCGATGCGGTCCATTGCGGCGCCCGACTTGTCCGCTTCCGATTCGAGCGCATAGGCGCGCGAAAGCTGGTACAGAATCATATCGTTGTCTTCGCGCTCGGGATATTTCTCCAGGTAAGCTTCGTAGATGCCGATAGCGTGCAGGGCTTCCTCGATGCCGCGCTGCTGCGTCGTCTCGTCTTCCGCAATTCGGTTGTCGAGACTGGATTCGAGCTCGAGATCGGCCAGACGCCGCAGTTCGTCGCCAGTGCCGCCACCCGCGGCGGTGATCTCCACCAGCGAGCGAAAACTATCGATTACCTGTTGACGGTCGACCTTGAAGGTCGCCTGCGGTTCGAGTTCGGCGGCCTCGACCAGCGGCGGTAAATCTTCGAGATCAGCAATGGTTGGTCCGATTTCGAGGCCATTAGAGCCACAGGCTGCCATCGCCGCGGCGATCAGCATGATTAACAGTCTTTTCGAAACTGCGCCAATCATTGGTCCGCCGCCAGTTTGTCGTACAGCTTGGCCAGCTCAAAGCGGGCGTTCAAACGCAGTTGCACGACATGCTGCTGCTGTTGCCGAATCGCGGCAACTGCGAGGTCATTGATGTGCTGTTCCTGCGACTGCAGCAGTTCTCCGACCTTGCTACGCAGGTTGCGAATGCGAGCCGACTGGCCGTCGATACGCTGCTGGAAAAAACTGAAATTGAGCTCGGTGCGCTCGGTAATGCGGCGCAGGGAATCGACCCGGTACCTGGATTCCGCCAGCGCCCGGTTAAGATGTATCAACTGCTTCTTCACTTTCCAGCGTCGCACCGGGAAATCGGTAGCCAGCTCGTACTCGAGCAGTCCTGATAACAGGCGCAGCATGTCCTGTTGGTAACTGGTATTGCGCTGCCCGCCAACCTTGCCGATCGATTGACTGACGCGTTGCAGTCGTTCGAGATGCTCCCGTTCTTCGGGCGTGGCCAGGGCGGCGTAATCTTCGTTAAGTTCGATCTCGCCATACTGATTGGCAAATTGAGCTTGCTGTTCGCGCAGCAATTCGACCTTGTCGAAGCTGGTTGATCGCTGCAGCGCGGGCAGGCGTTGTGCAAAACCCCGGCGACGCTCTTCCAGTATCAGTTCCAGGGCCGGAAAGCTGGTTCCCCAGTAACGCAGCGAGTTGCGGATATCGAGCAGTTCCTGGTAGCGTTTGATTTCGCGCTGGAAGCCGGTCGATGCCAGCAGGATGTGCAGTTGCGGGGTGACGTCGGAACTGGGCGGGAGCCGTTGCAGGCTGCTGCGATCGAACAGGATCGCGTTTTCACGCAGCGACGCGATCAGGCCATCGTTTTCGATCGAAGCGATCGCGTCCTCGAGTAACTGCAACTGGGCATCGAACTGGCCTGCGGCAATTTCGTAGTGACGCACCGCCAGCTGGTCCTGTCCTGCTTCGACATAACCCGACGGAATCGCCAGAATGGCTTCCTGGGTCGCCGCGTCGACCGCGTTGCGTTGCAGTAACAGGCGCCAGGGAATCAGGGCCCGGTCGAACTGGCCGAGCCGGTAGCGCGCCCAGCCCGTGGCCAGCAGCGCGTCATTACTCAGCGGTCCTTGCAGGCGGATGCGTGACAGGCTCTCCAGCGCCGACTCGTTGTATTCCAGACGCAGCTGTTTCAGGCCAAGGGACAGGTTGGCGCGATCTCGCAAGGCGAGCATCTCCGGTGTCGTCGACTCCATTTGACCGATTCGATCGAGCAGGTTCTTACCCAACTCGTAACTGTCGTCTTCTATCCGCGTAACCGCGAGGTTGTAGCGCGCATAGATCTTCCAGATCGACTTGGGATCTATCCGATTACTGAGATCGGCGGCTTCGTCGTACTGGCGATTGCCCAGGTAGAGATTGGTCAGCAGGTATTTTCTCTCCGCTTCGATGAAGCCAGGCAGGCTATCGGTTATGCGCGCCAGGAGATCGCGTGCCTGATCGTAATATCCCTGCTCGAATCTGAGCCGGGCGAGGTTGAACCAGATACGATTTTGCACCGAGTCCGACACTTCGGCTGTCAGCAGGCGCGCAAACAGTTCGCGCGATTCCTCGTACAGCCCGTAGCCGTAATACAGATCGGCAAGCAGCAGGTTGGCTTCATCGGTTTGCTCACGCGTCCGTATCTGCGGGCGTTCGTTGGCCATCATCAGCTGGGTTATCGCACCCAGCTCATCGCCCTGGAAAAACTGGTAAAGCGCGCGCCCGTATTCCAGGTCCTCGACCCGGTGCTCATCCAGCTGGGCGGCGTACAGCGGCGCGCAGGCACTGCAGCACAGCAGCGCAACGACGAAGCGGTAAATGCGGCGCAGGTTGCAGATGGCGCGGGGGTGGGGAGCTTTACTCCCAGACGCGGACATCGAATTGAGGCTGTTCTTTACCGGTATCATCGGCAATCATGAACTCTAAAAACTGTGGCTCGGTCGTTTTTTCAATCACTATCGATTTACCGCGGCGATAGTCTCGACCCTTGGGACCTATGCCGGTAAAAATCGCGATGATTTCATGTTCTCCCGATGGCAGGTTGCCAATATAAAGGCGTTGTACCCCGCCACGTTTCAGCGCCGCTAACTCGCGCTCGGTGTATAAATGACTGGCAATGTTTTTGTCGTCGACCTTGAGTTGCACCGAATCGAGACTGAACAGGGCCCCGGCATCCATCGACAGGAAAATGCTGAACTGGGTGTTGGACGGAAACAGCAGGTCTTCTTCGAGAATGAACAAGTCGCGGTTCAGGGAAAGCACTTCTTTCTTCAATGCCTCGATATCGGCATCGAGCGAGCCTTCTTCGAGCGAGCCATCATCGAGCGCTGCCTCATCGTTCTCCGCGGCGGTCTCATCCGGCGCGACAATCAGTTCGCCTTCGATCAATTCGCCTTCAATCGGGTCGTTTGCATTGTCCTGTGCCGCCAGCGGCGCACTCAGGCTAAACAGGAGCAGTGTGATCAAACTAATAGTTTTCATAGGTGGCTACTTTAAGGACTACTATCCTTCAGTTTCGGGTGGTTCAAATCCCGAGGAATAATGAAGTTTCCCGGCGCTATCGATGATGATTGCGTCGATTCCCTCCAGGCTTTCGATCAGCGCAAGACCTTTCACTGCGCCGAGTATGAAAATAGTAGTAGATAAAGCGTCAGTTGTCATGGCATTGGGGCCGGTAACCGTTGCACTCCAGCTGTTTTTTGCCGAACGTCCGGTCGCCGGATTGATAATGTGATGTACGCGTTCGCCATCCTGAATAAAAAATCTTTCGTAGTCACCGGAAGTCGACACCGCGGTTTCACTCAACGGCACCCGCAGTGCAATACCCGCCGGGTTGCGCGGATGCTGAATACCAATCATCCAGGGTCGGCCACGATGGTCGCCAATGATGCGGCTGTCGCCACCGGCGCTGATCATCGCCTGCGAAATGCCGCATTGCTGGACGATGCCGATAGCGCGATCTACCGCATAGCCCTTGGCGATACCGCCCAGGTTGATGCGAACGTCGCTATGTCTGAAACGAATCCGGTTTTGCCCGAGTTCGATATGGCGATAATCGATAGCCGGCAGTTTCGATGCTACCACGGTATCGCTCGGCTGCTGGCGTTCGCGGTAATCGTAGGCATAGCCGACGCTGGCATAGGTAATATCAAATACGCCCTCGGAAATCTCTGAAAAATATAGAGATTTTTCAATGATTTGCCGCATCTCATCGCTGATTTCGACGGCGGAAATGGCGGCATTGTTATTGATGAAACTCAGTTCGCTGCTGTCGAGGTAAGAGCTCATCAGTGCGTCGATGCGACGCATTTCGCCAAACACCTGTTCGCTGCATTGCGCCGCCACTGCGGGCTCGTCGTGCCACAGCTCGACAGCAATGCGGGTACCCATCATATCGCGCTGTTGTTTGTCCCAGATCGCAAGGGCCCGGGACTGCAGGGTTACAATCGCCAGCAGTAATAAACAGGAGACACGGGCAAGGGTTAACAAGTCGAGCAAATCAGCGACCCGCCTTTTTCAACATTGGATGCCGATAATTCTAGGTTCTTATACTGCCAAAGGAAATATAATTATCGAGGTTGTTGCCGAGTCCGTGGTTCGGGAAGGCCTGGGTAAAGGCGAATGTGTCGCCCGGTGATACCATTCCATTGAGGGCCATGTAATTCAACATGATCATGTTAACCAGCAGATTTGGGTTATTCGCCGCCGGACTCGAGGTGGTGACCACCGAGGCGCCGGCATTCATGTGCCCTATCTGGCGGCTACCGACCAGGTCCGGGCCAACCGGTCCGGGGCGGTAAGCCAAAAAGTACGAACAGGCGGTTGAAGAATTGTCGCCGGTCCATTCGCCTTTCCCCTGGCCACCGAGCACCAGGTTTTCACCCGTACCGGCATTGGCAGTATCGTCGGTGTTACCGTTGCTGGCCACGGAACCGTCGCTAAACACATAAATCATCAGTGGCATTCCTCGCAGGCGCGCGTATTCCAGGCAGGCGCCGATACATCGGCCAGCGCGCAGGTCACGGTTTTCACCGGCTTGTCGATCGCCCGTGTGATAGTCGTAGCCCCCCATCGTGATACAACCACCGATGGCATAGCGATTCACCACCATTTTCATGACAGAGGCAGTCTTGCGGAATTCGCCTCTGTTGGGCCCATCTAATTCCTCCTGGGAAAAAATGGCATTTGCATTAAGGCTCTTGGCCGGACCGCCGTTGATATCGAGATCACCCATCGGGTCCACCGGCCTGCCGGCGAATTCATTCGCAATATCGGCAGACTTTAAATAACCACAGCGCACCATGTTCTTGATGATGTCATCGTTGGTGAGGCCCGTAGTGATACCCGCCTGCAATTTCTTGTGGGATACCCGCGCCATTGATTCCATTACTGCCGTCACGTCCGTGGGTCCGAGGATCGCGGTCAGGTCACCGACGTCGACCATACCGGTGACATCGCTGGGCCGGTCGACTTTGGTCGGGCGGAATTCCGGATTAATATACATCGCCGGCGCCATCGAGTTGCCACCAGAGATGCTCGAACGTGAGCCGATCAGGTCGACAACCTCGCCACGTACACTGGGGTGGGTCATGACCAGTGGGTAGAGCGGGTTGTGCGGATTATTGCCGGTGTCGTTATCCGAGCGTGCCGGGATGACGCATCCGTCGACATTTCCAATCGCGCCAGCGGCTTTTTCGAGAATGCCGAAAAGCATCGGGCTATCGGCGTGAAAGGCCAGGTTCAGGTCGTCGTTGATAAAATTATTATTTGCGCTGGTATTGAGCGTGGTCACGGTCTGAGCTTGCCCGGGCAACATGTCGCCCGGTAATCCCAGCTTGCTGTAGCCGGCGGTTGACAAAAATTCCATCTGCCCGCCCTGTTGTCCGACGAGCACGTTGGAGCCGGCGAAATTGGCGCCTCCAGCAAGATCGAAGCAGATAAACGGGACGTTTAATCCGCCACCACCACCCAGGGTGCAACCGGGAATCGAATTAACCAGTGCCTCCAGGTCTGGCGCTACGTCCGCATAGGCCTTGTTGGGGTTGGCAAACAGGCTGAACAGGCCACCGGTTAAAACGGTGGCTCCGCCTGTTGCGAGACCCTGCCGGATAAACTGGCGACGCGTCACTGGTTTTCCGTGATCTTCGAACAATAACGGTGCGTTGGGGTGTATGGGGTGGTTCTTCTTGAATCTTGCCATGATAATCGGTCCTATTGTACAAGCATCACGGCGCCGCCGGTAGCGACGGCACAGACTGCTTTAACGATTTGCTGGGTACGGCTCGCGTCGTTCGCTATACATTCGGGCGCGACGCAAGGGCCGTTTAGCATCTGTTCGATCAGGCTGTCATAACTATCATTTGCCAATGCCGAATCGAGATCCTGCTGCAATGTCGAGCCCAAAAGGTTTCTAATCTGGTCCTGATCGGGCTGGGTAGGCAAATTGCTACCCGGGTTGTTAATGTCGATGTACGTCGAATCGATATTCATCGCGGCGCTCAGCAACGGTTTAATGATGAGATCGCGTTTGCTATCAGAATTAAACGCCGTACTTTCCGCATCGGTGAAACTGAAGCTTGGGAAATAGTCACTACGTAAAATGTCTCCCCGGTTTTCCACCAACTCGCTACACGAAGTCAATGCCAGCTGCGCGACTGCCATCTGGTGCGACGGCAGGAAGGCGTCAATCGCCTCAGAGGTCGGTAACTGCTGAATGTAATCGCCGTATACCGATTCGACTGCCGGGTTGTCCATCGGCACACCAGTAATCTCCGAAATCGTCGCATGGATTTCCTGGAAGGTGCGCATGCCGATATCGGACTCGACCGCGCTGCCGGGATCACCAGGATCAGCCGGTACTATAGGCGTAATATCGGTGAAGGCGTTGGTCACATCGTTGATGTCTTCGAAGGTCAGGAAGAACTCGTCGCTCTCGGGACCTTTCTCGAGCGTTATTATGGTTCCAAACGGGGACAGCTTTTGCCCGAGCGCCGGATCGTAACTGCCTGTGGTGATGTTTTCGTCCATGTTGGCAAAGGCCTGTCCGGCAAGCGCTTCCTTACCGTTAATGCCGATGCGCATACCTTTGATATTAAAGTCGGTGCCCGGGGGCAGCGCGCCATCGAGGTTGACGAAAGTGGGCTCGTTGAACAGATAGCTGTAGCTATCGTATTGCGCCACCTCGAACATGATGAAGCTCTTGAAATTGCCGACGTCACCGACGTGATCGCCGACGTAAAACAGCAGTAAGAACTTCTGGCCAACGCCGATATCGAAATTATTCTGAATCTGCGCCAGGGTCAACGGTCTTTTGTGCAACGCGACCATTTTAACCTGCCCCATCCATGGGCGCCCGCCTGAAATTTCGTTGCCGAGGATAAAGGCAAAGCCTTCGTCCCAGACGCTTGCGATCGTCGAGCCCGCCGCCGTATCGGTCAGGTTATTGACCAATTCACCGTTGACGTAAATGTTGCGGCCTGCGCCATTGCCAAGGCGGTTGAGGGGATCAAAGTTGATCACGACATGCTGCAGGCTGGCCTGCGCCAGCTCTTCGGCGTCTTCCCCGGTGGACATAACGGGTTCGCCGTTTGCATTAGGGACAAGCGAGTTAACCCGGTTGTATGACTCGTAATTGTACATATCCTGGCCGAGCGTGAAGTTACGCGCGGTGTCGCCGCCGGAATAGCTAACGATGTTGGCGTCTTCCTGGCTAACGTTGGCAGGAATAACCCAGGCCTCGATCGCATATTCGCCCGTATCCTGCAGGTAGGTATAGATTTTGTCGCTGTTGATCGTGTTGGCTTGCGCCCGACCGCCGGTGAACTTGAGGCCGTAGCCGCCAACCCATTCGACGCTGCCTATCAGGGACAGGTTGATGGAATCACCAATACCGCTGGTGTCGTACGCGGTGATGCCGGTGCCTGTTTTAAACTCCCAAATGGCGAATTGATCGGTTTCATCGCGGTTACCGCCCGATGCGACGATACCTTCGGCCAGCGTAAGTGCGCTGCTGGTGACCAGGTCTTCATCAATCTCCGATTCCGGGATATTGGCGGCAAACGCGGCGATGCGGGCTGTCATCAGACCGGCGTCGCCTTGAATGGGGGTAGTGCCGCAGTTGCCCCAGCAGTTATGTTGCTCGATCAGGCGTTGTGTGAAACGCGAGTTGGACGGCGTGTCTATGTCCATTTTCGATTTGGCGGCCTCGTAGGCGGCGTCCAGGTCGCCGCTGGCGAAAAATGGTGCCTGTGGCTGCGCGGCGGTTTCCGTGTGGCAGTCGCTGCACGATGACGTGTTGGCGATCAATGGATCGGTACCCGCCAGCAGCGGATAGACGGTGTTTTCGAAGCTATTGGCGCCGCCGAAGGTCGCATCCGCCGGGAATGACTTGGCGTCGGCCGGGTTCCTGACACTGCTCGGCGCAGCCAGACTGATCTGTCGCGCCGCACCGCCGCCATTGGCCGCATTTTTCCAGTCTTCGATCCAGCCGGCTATGAGCGTGCCGCAGATCGCGGAATTGGTTTCCCAGCAAAAGTGGCTATCAGGGGGGTTGAGTTTTTTGACAAACTCCGCGTTCAACGGATTAATTGTATCCATGTCCAAAAGTGCCGGATCCTTGGTCACAGCCGCGGCATAAGCCACGTTAACGCTTGAGGTGTCGAAGAATAACGGCATGACCGGTGAGCTGGCTTCCGAGTTATGGCAACCGCCGCAGCGAGTCGAGTCGGTCACATTCCGCCACAGGTAGTATTGAAAATTACTGACATCAATGCTCTCCGCTGCCGGACCGGTGTAGACGAATCTGTTGCCGTTGCCACCGCTCAGGTTCGGATTGGCCGTGGTGCCGACGCTACCGCTGTCACAGGCCGCCGTCAGTGCGCCCAGCGCGAGTAACGAAAAAATCTTAAGAAAAGGGTGATTTTTTAACATGTTCAACTCCTAATCTTTACAGTACGCGGCGACGTCGGTGAAGACTTCTCGCATGTCATAGTTGTTGCCGACAAAATTGGAAACGATGTTGTCGCGCTCGATGCGGTCGCTGGAGAAAACGTTCGGGTCGCGCAGGCAGATCGCCTTGAAGGCCTTGTCCACCTGACACTGGGCGAAGGCCCTGGTGCCCGACAGCTCTATACCCAGGGATCTGGCGCCAGTTCCGGATGAAGTGCCCTTGTCTGGATCGACGGTGACTCCCGGCGGTTGCGGTAAGGCACCCGGTGGATTCCACCCCCAGCCTGAGGCCAGCGGGCCATCGAGCGGGCGCACGCCGAGCTTCGAGTTCGGGCCATTGCGCCAGTAGTTGATCCAGCCGTCATCGGTGGTGATGTGACCGTACTCGAAGTTATTGCCGTTGATATTGTGTTTCAATGAAATATCATCGGGAATACCATCGGCGGCTCCATCGTTACCGAATAACGAATTGCCGACCGCGCCGTACAACATGACGCCGTCACCCTGACCATAATCCCATTCGTACTTCGCGAAAGCGCCCGCCATGCCGTCCATGCCGGCATGGCAGCCGACGCAGCCGTTCATGAAGATGCGGCTATCGCCACCCGGGCTACGGGAGACGTCGCGGCGTACGTGGTCCGGCGTGCGGGTGACATCCTTGAGCGGCTCGAGATCGATGCACAGGTGATTCATCAGGGTAAAGCGGAACATGGCGCGATTGGTGCCGCCGGAGAAAAACGCCATGGCGCCGGCGCGGCTGGTCATTATTCCGGCCGCGGGGACGCCGGACCTGACCGAGCTCTGGGTTCTCTGTTGCAGGACAGCCCCGCTTGCGAGGTTGCCCGTGGTGGCCGGATTTCGCGCTTCCAGCTCTTCATAGTGCGTGTTGTTGCTATTGCTGTAAGCTGTTACACCTGTACCCACGTACAGCAAGTCGTCATAGAGAATTCTTCTGAAATCAAGACCGTCGCGAATGGCGCCCACCACGGTCGCGGTGTAGTCGTTGAGCGGCGTGAAGACGGTCTGTTCTTCGTTGGTCCAGGGGGCGGCAAAATTCTTCAGCGTTACGTTGTAAAAGTAATGAGCATTGGGATTCTGAGCCGTATTTATCGCATATTCGGCCGCGGATTTGCCGGTGGTGTCAGACATAAGCAATTCTTCCATCTCGGTGAGCGGACTCTTGAGCGGGCCGGCCCCATCGGGATCAACACTGTCAACCGTCACACCGGTAAGCCGGTCGTGGATTCTCTTGGCCATCGCCCGCTCGGCTGGCCCCGCCCAGGTGATCTGGCTCGCCAGCGCCGCCACTATTAGCAGAGGCAGTGATATTTTGTTTTTCATTTCCATGGATTTCCCCATCTATCTCCTGACTGAATCGCCATTTCCAGGGTTCGGGTAATTGGATTCGTTGGCGACTAAATCTAGCACAGCAATATGACTCCAAGTGTTAATAGTGTCGGGAATATGTCACAAAACCGAAATTATTCCTGACCAATTCTTTATTGCTGATAAGCTCTTAAGCTCAAGTAGTAACTCGTAATCCATATACAAAAACCTTGAACCTCTAGTTTACGAGAGTGGGATGCACTTCCGTATACCGTTGGTAAGGAAAAAACTGCATTTGGTCAGAATTCGGAAGATAGTCACTCGAAGTCGACGATACACTTGGCACATGAATGAGTAACGCGTTTTACGGGATATATAAAGTAAGGAACAATGAAACCGACAATATATATAGCGGCTCGATCCCTGCAGCCGGCGACAAACCAGTCGCAAACTCGGTACAGTTGGCTGGGATTATTGATATTGTGCGCTGTTGTGCTGATCCTGAGCGCCTGCCAGCCGGGCGGCGAATCGGGTGATGGCATCGATGCCGGCGTCGTCGAAATACCGATTGCGTACATCAAACGTCCCATCCCGGTCGATGACATGGGTGACGAGGTACAGGCCGACACGCGCGAGCCCAGGCTGTTCAGTTCGGGCGGGGATGTTTACCTACGCACCAGCAGCACCGGTGACTTCGAAGAGATCAACATCTCGAGGTCGGTTACCGGGGGCATCGGTGACGTCAAGGGATTGAATGCCAACCACGACGGCAGCAAACTCTTATTTTCACTGCGGCTGTTTGACCCTGATCCGGACAATCCGCCGTTCCCCAGCTGGAATATCTACGAATACGATTTGACTACTGTCGAACTTCGTAAGGTCATGACCTCCGTAATAGCTTCCGAGGAAGGTGATGATCTCTTTCCGAGTTATCTACCTGATGGCCGCATAGTGTTTACCTCGAATCGTCAGAATCAATCGCGCGAAATGCAGATCAACGAGGGCAGGCCAAGATTCGCTTCGCTCGACGAAGACGAGAATATACAGGCTCTGGTGCTGCACGTTATGGATGCCAACGGTGATCCCGCGAGCGTCCGCCAGATATCCTTTAATCAAAGCCACGATCTTTACCCGCAGGTTTTAACCCATTTCAAGGGTGGTCGAGTCGTCTTCAGCCGTTGGGACAACGGCGCCGGCAACGATGAGATCAACATATATACCGCCAATCCGGACGGTAGCGATATGCAAATCCTCTATGGTTCGCAAAGCCACAACACGGGAACAGGTGGCGCCCAGATCCACTTTACTAACTTGCGCGAGATGGAAAACGGCGACTTGATGGTAATCACGAAACCGTTTGACGGCACCTTTGACGGCGGCGCTATCGAGGTTATCGGTGTCGATCGTTTTGTGGATATCAACAAACCGATCTGGCCGTTGAGAGGAACGCCGGGCCCGGCGCAGCGTCCTGCAACTGTCTCCAATGTCGCCAACGATGGTTCAATTTCGGTCAATGGCCGCTATGCAACTGCCTTCCCTCTGTGGGACGGATCGAATCGCGTGCTGGTCAGCCTGTCCACTTGCCAACTGGATGTGAATAATGTCATCCGGCCCTGCGTCGATCCCTATTTGTCGAATCCGGCAGCCGTGGAAACGTCACCTGCTTACTCGATCTGGCTTTACGATATGGACGTCAATACCCAGAAACCAATCATACTGGCGGAGCAGGGCAAGGTCATCACCGAAGCGATTGCGCTCGAAAATAGAACCCGGGCGCCGATTATTTTCGACCGAAAACTACTCGGTCAGCTCGACGCTGGCTGGGAGACTGAAATCCTCGGCGTGGTCAATATCAAAAGCGTCTACGACATGGGTGACGGCACATTTAACGGTTGTTATTTTAACGAATGCACGCCGGCACCCGGCATCACCGCGGTGCAGGACTTTGCCGATCCGGTGAATTCCAGCGCAGACGACCACCCGGCGCGCTTCGTGCGTTTTATCAAGCCGGTCGGTATTCCCGACCCCGACGATCCAACGCTGGTCAATCCGCCCGATCTCGATAACGAAGCGTTTGGGCCGCAGCGCAACCGCGGTATGCGGGATATCCTAGGTTACGCACCGGTCGAGCCCGATGGCTCGGTCATGGTCAAGGTACCGGCCAACATCCCGCTAGCGATTGAAGTACTCGACGGCGAAGGCCGGCGCATCGGGCCGCGGCATGATAACTGGTTCCATGTGCAGCCCGGAGATACGCTGACCTGCGTCGGTTGCCACGACCTCAACAATGGCGGTAGCCCGCCGGAAATTCACGCGCGTAGCGACGGCGAGACGCCATCGATCAATAGCGGCCTGCCGGCCGGTGGAATTTTCGTCAATACCGTGATTCCGGGCTCGGTGCCGCCGAGTCCCTACACGGGTACCGCTGGCCAAACCATGGCCGAAGTGCGTTTCGATAGCGTTGCGGTTGCCAATCAGCCCAAGCTCAGCGCCGATTTGATGTTCTACGATTACTGGAACGGCATTGCCAACCCGATAGACGCCTACCTTTACGCCGATCTGAGTCCCCTCATGCTGAGGCCGACCAATACCTTTTGCG
>CAMYML010000068.1 GCA_947259305.1 uncultured Gammaproteobacteria bacterium
AGAATTCCGAACTCGTTTCTTTTTCTTCATTTCACTCAATCTACCGAGCTGTATTTGCCAGTTCCAGGCATGTTTGCACATTTCATGAAGGCCTAACTCTAATTCCCAATCTATCTCGTCTTTTGCCAGGCTGGGATTAGCATAGGAGCAGGCAACATCCCCCGGCCTTCGTTTGACAACTTCGTATGGTATTTTTCGCCCACATACTTCTTCATAAACCTTTAAAACCTCAAGCAACGAATATCCCCCTACCCGTGCCAAGATTAACAGTTAACACCCTGCCCTGTTCCAATGATTCCAGCTTCCGAATCGCGTCGCTGTGCTCGCTGGCCAAATCCATTACGTGAATGTAATCACGAATCGCTGTGCCGTCCGGGCTGTCATAGTCGCCACCAAAAACATATAACTTATCCTGTTCACCTGCTGCCACCCTGGTGATAACAGGCATTAGATTGCTGGGATGACCGCTAGGTCGCTCGCCGACGAGCTGAACACCATTGTCCTGACACCGTGTGCGTGCATGCATTCCAGTAATGAAAGGGCGCAATTGAGATTATTATCATAGTAATCCAGTGATTTGTTCACTGACTTGTTGAATTGCACGCTCGATTAATCCACTTTTGAAGATATTTGCATTTAATAGTTAATCCGCGTCAGAACCCCGAGAGATTTTCTTCTTCAAAGAGCTGATCGGCCAGGATGGTGTAATATTCATTGCAACTACTGGTTCTAATTTGGATGCAAACCAACACACCGGAGCACTTAGCTTGCTATGCCGACAATATCAGCGGTCTCAAAGGGATAAATGGTACATTATTGGCTACACCCGGGAAAATAACAGTTTAGGAGTAACATTAAAAAACCCTTGCAAGTCACTGACCTACAAGGGTTTAAAGATGGCGCGCCTGGAGAGATTCGAACTCCCGACCGCTCGGTTCGTAGCCGAGTACTCTATCCAGCTGAGCTACAGGCGCTTAATTCGGAAGGCGCGATTCTACGGATATTTGGGCCATTTTACCAGAGTCTTTTCAATAACTTGTCATCCCGCGACTTGATCGCGGGATCCAGGAATTCGGCGGGTATTCAAACCTGGCTGGATCCCGCCGGTCCGACGCATCGGGTCGAGTCGCGGGATGGCTGTTCCTGGAATGCCCAGCACTGCATGTAACTAGCCGATGTACTCGCGTTTGGCGTGGGCGCCGACGTTGCACAGGATTTCGTAGGCGATGGTTTGCGAGCACTCGGCCAGGTCGTTGACATGCGGTGCGGCGCCGAACAGCGCGACTTCATCGCCGACACCGACGCCCGGCAGCTTGCTTACGTCGACCGTTATCATATCCATCGACACCCTGCCGACCACGGTGCAAAGCTGACCATGGATTTCGACCTGCGCAAGATCAACCTTGTGGCGCGGATAGCCATCCGCGTAACCGGTTGCAATCACGGCGATAGTCATATCTTCGGGGCAGGTATAGGTATTTGCATAACCGATCAGGTCGCCCTGCGCATGCGGATTGACCGCAAGCACCACCGATTTCATCGTCATCACCGGTCGCAGCTCGCGCTCGGCGGTCTCGCGATCGGACATCGGATCGGCGCCGTAGAGCGCGATCCCGGCGCGCGCCCACAGGCGATGTGCCTGCGGCCAGCCGAGAACGCCCGCCGAGTTGGCGATGCCCCATTCGTAGCCGTCCAGATCGAGCGAATCGATGTTTTCGATCTGCAGCTCGGTGTAGGAACTTTCGGCATCGTCGGCGTTGGCCAGGTGCGTCATCAGGCGAATGTTGCCCAGGGTATGGAGATCATGCAGCGCATCGATCGCTGCGCGGGTTCTGTCGAGGGAAAATCCCAGGCGGCCCATCCCCGAATCGACTTTCAACCAGACATCGAGGTCGCCCAGATCGCCGCCGTCACGCAGGCGGTCGAGATGAAACTGGTGGTGCAACACCGGATCGATGCCGAGACCGATACAGGTTTGCAACTCGACCGCAGTCGTAAAACCGCCCAGCACCAGAATTTTCTGCTTGATGCCCGCTTCCCGTAACGCGATCGCCTCGCCGAGCGCGGCCACCGCGAAAGCATCCGCATCTTCGAGCGCGCGTGCGACTGCCACCGCGCCGTGACCATAGGCGTCGGCCTTGACCACGGCAATCAAGCGATTGCCGCCTGCTGCTTTTTTTAGATACCGGTAATTGTGCTTAAGGGCTTCGAGATCGATAATTGCACGTGGATGCCGGTTCGTTCCATGGCTATTCAAACTCGCTCCCGTATTCGTCGAAAGCCAGGTTTTCGAAACGCGTGTACTGCCCGAGGAAAGCCAGTTTGACCATGCCGATGGGGCCGTTACGCTGCTTGCGGATCAACAGTTCGGCGACACCCTTGTCGGCGGTATCCTGGTTGTACACTTCGTCCCGATAAATAAACAAAATGACGTCGGCATCCTGCTCGATACTGCCCGACTCGCGTAAATCGGACATGACCGGGCGCTTGTCGGGGCGCTGTTCGACACTACGGTTTAGCTGAGACAGTGCAACAACCGGCACGTTTAACTCCTTGGCGAGTGCTTTTAATGAACGTGATATTTCCGATATTTCGGTCGCCCGATTTTCGGTGGTGCCGGCGACCTGCATCAGCTGCAGGTAATCGATCACTACCAGGTCGAGCCCGTGCTCGCGTTTCAGTCGGCGCGTGCGCGCGCGCAATTCGGTCGGGGTTAACGAAGGGGTGTCGTCGATAAACAGTTTGGCCTTGGACAGCATATTGACCGACGAAATCAGTCGCGGCCAGTCGTGATCGTCGAGTCGTCCGGTGCGCAGGTTATGCGAATCGATGCGCCCCAGCGACGACATCATGCGCAGCGCCAGCTGCTCACCCGGCATTTCCATGCTGAACACGGCGACCGCTCTCTCATTGTGCAGCGCCGCGTTTTCGGCGATATTCATCGCAAAACTGGTCTTACCCATCGACGGGCGTCCGGCAACGATGATCAGGTCTGATTTCTGCAAGCCCGAAGTCTTGTCGTCGAACAGGTTGAAACCGGTAGCGATACCGGTGATCGCTTCCTTGTTGCGATACATTTCCTCGACGCGTTTAACCGCGCGCCCGAGCAAATCGTTGATCGCCTCGAAACCGTCGCGATTGCCGGCGCTTTGCTCGGCGATCATGAATACCTTGCGCTCGGCGTCGTCCAGCAATTCCCTGCTTGGCCGGCCGTCGGAGTTGTAGGCGCTGGCGGAGATTTCGTTGCCGATCTTGATCAGGCTGCGCAAGACCGAGTATTCGCGCACGATATTGGCGTAAGCCTTGACGTTTACCGCGGTCGGGGTGTCGTTGGCGAGGATGCTGAGGTAGGCCAGACCGCCGATGTTTTCGAGTTCACTCCTGGAACCCAGCCATTCGGAGACGGTCACCACGTCATAGGGCTTATCGTCTTCGACGAGCGCGTGGATGGCCCGAAAAATAAGGCTGTGGTCGTGGCGGTAAAAGTCCTGTTCATTGACGATATCGGCGATATCGTCCCAGGAGCGGTTGTCCAGCATCAACCCACCGATGACCGACTGCTCCGCCTCCAGCGAATGCGGCGGGACCTTGAGGTCGTCGACGCGCTGGCTGAGTTCAGCCACGCGGGAAATAATTTCAGACATTTGCTGGATTCAGGAACTTCGACATCGGGCACTAATGATAAACCTTTTTCAGCGGCGTCGAAATGCAAAAGGCCGCTAAAGTAGCAGCCTTTTGCAAAAATACATTTCGGAGATTTATTCCTCGCCGATTATGTTGACCGTGACCTGGGTATCGATATCGGTGTACAGGTGGATATCGACAATATGCTCGCCGATAACCCGCAGCGCGCCTTCGGGCATGCGCACTTCGCTTTTTTGCACATCGCCCCCCAGCGCTTCGATCGCATCGCAAACGTCCGCGACACCAACTGAACCGAACAGTTTACCCTCGGAACCCACGCGTGCGGTGATTTCGATGACACCCAGGGCCTCGATCGCCTGTTTACGCGTTTCCGCGGTTGCCATGGCCTCGCCCGCGGCCTTCTCCAGCTCGGCGCGTTGCGCTTCGAATTCAGCCAGATTTTCGGCGGTCGCCATCTTGGCTTTACCCTGCGGCACCAGGTAGTTGCGCGCAAACCCAGCCTTGACGCTGACCTTGTCGCCTACCGAACCCAGGTTTTCAATATTTTCCATCAGGATAACTTCCATCGGATTACCTCTTCTCAATCAATTAACGTTATTCGGGTTTTCAGGTTTCTTCCTGAAGTTCAGCCAGTTATCAATAATCCCGGTGATCGCGGTCAAAATTCCCGTAATCTGCCAGGTGAACACCAGCAACACATAAAACAGCACAAACAAGCCCAGGGCATGTTTCCTGCTCGCCAGCCGGGAATGCACGACGGCAATGCCCTGGAACATAAAAGCAATAACTACAATAAAAGCAAAACTTATCAACCATGCCTGCTGCAGCAACAAGCCCAGCGGCACGACCACAACCGCAACCAGGGCAGCAGGTTTGCCCAGGGCCAGGGATCGAAACTCCTGACCGAATCCCTGCGACTCCGCGAGTTTCGCCTGCAGCCACCTGGCGATAAAGACTACCAGGATGTACATCAGGTAAAGGCTCGATGCCAGTAACAGCATCATCAACCGAACGAACTGCGCCAGTTGCTCGGCCTCTTCCCTGGCTATCTGCGCTTCGCCCGCGCGACGCTGGATTATCTGGGAGAACCAGCCGGACTCCAGATCCGCCCAGAACAGGTACTGAAAAGCAATTACCAGGACGCCAATCACGACGCCGGCCAGTAGCGTCAGCGCCAACGAGTTGCTAGTGCGCAGAATCTGGGCCAGCGCAATCACGGGTAGCCATTGCAACAGCGCCATCGACAAACCCGGCTCCGCCGAATTCAGCCCCATCCAGGCCGCCAGTGACAACACCAGCGCCGAGACCACGATCACCTTCAGACCAGCAACGGAACCCTGGGTCAGGATTATCAACCCGACCAGCACGACAGCCAGCAAGTTTGTCACAAACGCCAGCACTACACTGACGGGTGTGTAACCCATGACGGGTACTATAAATACCGCGATTATCGCCAGCAGGCCGACCACTGCGGCCGCCTGGTATGGTCCTTTCAGGGTATACCTTGCCAGTGTCAACATCGTGACACCCACCGGGGCTATCTCAGTTTGTGCTGATCGGTATAGGGCAGCAGGGAAAGAAACCTTGCGCGCTTGATCGCGGTCGCCAGTTGACGCTGGTACCTGGCCTTGGTTCCGGTAACGCGACTCGGTACGATTTTACCGGTTTCGGTGATGTACTCTTTCAGGGTTTCCAGATCCTTGTAGTCGATCTGCTCGATGCCTTCCGCGGTGAACTTGCAAAAACGCTTGCGTCGAAAATAACGTGACATGGCTATTCTACTCCTGCTTCGGTAGCAACTTTTTTGGCTTCATCGGCCGCTTCGGTTTCCGCAACGACGTCCTCTGTAGTCGCCGTTTCGGTTTCTTCTGCAGTCGCCGTTTCGGTTTCTTCTGCAGTCGCCGTTTCGGTTTCTTCTGCAGTCGCAGTTTCGGTTTCTTCTGCAGTCGCAGTTTCGGTTTCTTTTGCGGTCGCCGTTTCGGTTTCTTCTGTAGTCGCCGTTTCGGTTTCTTCCGCCGTCACCGTTTCGGTTTCTGCGGATTCTTCACTGCTCGCGGCAGGCTTGCGATCGCTCGTCTTGCTCGATTCCTCGCGCTCCACTTCTTTCATCATCGCCGATTTTTCGGTTTCGGCGGTCTTGCAACTCAGGGTCAGATGACGCAGCACAGCGTCATTAAAGCGGAATGCGGATTCAAGCTCATCGAGAATTAACTGGCTGCACTCGATGTTCATCAGTACGTAGTGTGCCTTGTGAATTTTCTTGATCGGGAATTCGAGCTGGCGGCGACCCCAGTCCTCTTCGCGGTGGACTGCGCCACCGGAACTGGTAATCAGCGTGCGATAGCGTTCCACCATCGCGGGCACCTGTTCACTCTGGTCAGGGTGGACCAGAAACACAATTTCGTAATGTCGCATTGTTCTCCCCATGGGGTAATGCCCCCAGGAACAGTCCTGTGGAGCAAGGAGTGATTCAAAGCGCCTGCGAGGCACTCAAAATCAAGGAGCGCGGATTGTACCCGAGCAAGCCTGAAGCCGCAACAGCAAGATCTTACCCAGAGTAAAAACTCACAGCCCCGCAAGCAATTCAGACTGTCATACCGCGGCTTGGCCGCGGTATCCAGAATCGTTTGGATAATACTGATGCACTGGATCCCGCGATCAAGTCGCGGGATGACAGCGGGTCGCGGGATGACAGTGGGTTGCGGGAAGACAAAACATCGGATAATCAGTCTTTCGAACTTCGCGAGCGCAGAATTTCGTAGAGGCAGACGCCGGTGGCGACCGAGACATTGAGGCTTTCGACCTGCCCCAGCATCGGCAGTTTAACCAGGTGATCGCAGGAATCCATCGTCAGCCGGCGCAGCCCCGCTCCCTCGGCGCCCATGACCAGCGCGACGGGGCCGGCATAATCATGCTGATACAGGCTGGCGCTGGCGTTATCGCTGCTGCCGTAGATCCACACCCCGGCCTGTTTCAAATCTTTCAGGCAGCGCGCCAGGTTGGTCACTTCGATCAGCGGCACGGTTTCCGCGCCGCCGGCAGCCACCTTGCGCACCGTAGCATTCAGCTTGACCGCGCGGTCTTTGGGGATGATAACCGCGTCGACGCCGCAGGCGTCGGCGGTGCGCAGGCAGGCACCCAGATTATGCGGATCCTGAAGCCCGTCCAGCACCAGCAGCAGGGTTTGATCGTCGATCCCCGCCAGACACTGCTCAAAACTCGCCAGCGGCTCGGTGGCATCCGTTTCCAGCACACAGCCCTGGTGCTTGTCGGTCGCGCAACGTGCGGATAACTGCGCCCGACTCTCGAGGCTTACCTCGACTTTCGCCTTGCGCGCCTGCTCTATCAACTGCAGTAAGCGCGGGCTGCGTTTATCCGCACAGTAAAGTCTGCGGCAATGCTGCGGCGCCTGCTCCAGCCGACGCGATATCGCATGGATGCCGTAGATAAGACTCGTGCTCATCGAGATTTGCGGCGGGGCTTGCCCTTGCTCCTGGGTTTGCCTTTCCTGCCCTTACGCCGGGGTTTAATGTCGGGGCTTTCGCCGATGACGGTGACCAGGTCGAAATCAATCTTGCGATCCTCCATGTCAACCCTGACGACTTCGACCATCAAGCGGTCGCCAAGCCGATAGTGGCGGCCGGTGAGTTCGCCGACCAGGCGGTGATGCGCCGGATCGAAGTGATAATAGTCACGCTTCAGCGCGGTCACGTGCACCAGCCCGTCGATCAGCAAATCATCGAGCTGCACGAACAGGCCAAAATTAGTAACCGAGGTGACGATTCCGCTGTACTGGTTGCCGATATGTTTTTGCAGGAATTCGCATTTCAACCAGTCGGCGGCGTCGCGGGTCGCGTCGTCGGCACGGCGCTCATAGCGCGAGCAGGATTCTCCGAGTGCGGTCATCTGTGCCAGGTCGTAGGTAAATCCGGCGTTATCCTGATGTTTTATCCAGTGCTTGATCGCGCGATGCACCAGCAGGTCGGGATAACGGCGGATGGGCGAGGTGAAATGAGCATAGTCCTTCAGCGCCAGGCCAAAATGGCCAACTTTGGTGTCGGGACTGTAGCTCGCCTGCAGCAACGTGCGTAACACCACGGTCTGGATCATGTCGGATTCCGGTCGCTGGCGCGCCTGTTCGACAATTTTCGCGAAATCGGACGGGGTGGGATTCTCGCTGTTCAGCGCGATACCAAAACTGGTCAAAAATTCCTGCAAGTTGGGCAGCTTGTCGACATTGGGGCCTTCGTGAACGCGATAAAGCGTCGGCAGTTTTTGCTTTTTAAGCAGGCGCGCGGCGCATATGTTGGCCGCGATCATGCATTCTTCGATCAGCATGTGCGCCTGGTTGCGCTGATAGGGAACGATGGCCTCGATTTTCCGTTCCTGGTTGTATTGGAATATGACTTCGCGGGTTTCGAATTCGATCGCATGACGCCGGCGTCGCGCCTTCGCCAGCGCGAGGTAAACCTGTCTAAGATGGTGTAACTCGTCGAGCACGCCAGTGATCGCGTTACCGGGCTTGTCGCCATCGAAAACGACCGCCGCCACGTCTTCATAGATCAGGCGCGCATGCGAGTGAATAACCGCTTCGAAAAAATCAAACTGCTTGATGCTGCCCTGCTGGTTGATATCCATCGCGCAAACCAGGCACAGGCGATCGAGGTCGGGGTTCAGCGAACACAATCCGTTAGACAGAATTTCGGGCAACATCGGAATCACTTCACCCGGAAAGTAAACCGAGGTGCCGCGCTCGATAGCCTCGCGATCGAGCGCGGAATCGATAGCGACGTAATGCGCCACATCGGCTATGGCGACATAGAGGCGATGCCCATCGTCCAGGGCTTCGCAATAAACCGCGTCGTCGAAATCACGCGCATCGGCGCCATCGATGGTGACAAACTTGAGTTCACGCAAGTCGCGTCGTCCCTGTTTATCCTTTTCGGCTACCTGGTCGGAAAGAGTCCTGATCGCTTGCAGCACCTGGTCATTCCATTGATGCGGGATATGATGGGTGTTAACCGCAATCGTCACCTCCATGCCGGGCGCGTTTTCCTGCCCCAGTACCCGCTCGATCAGGCCGATGGGCTGGCTGTGATTCGACGGATACTCGGTGATACGCACCAGCACGATATCGCCCGGGTTGGCCTTGTGCCCGACTTCGCGATTCAGCAATACCTCCTGTACCAGGCGTTTGTCGTCCGGCACGACAAACTCGATACCGCTTTCATGGTGGTATCTCCCGACCAGGGTTTCGTGGGCACGCGCCAGCACCGAGATCAACGCGCCCTCGGCGCGTTCGCGCTGCTGGTCGAAACTGGTGATCTTCAGCGCCACCCGGTCGCCGTTCATCAGGGTGCGCATTTGCCGCGCCGGCAGAAAAATGTCCTTGCCGCCGGAATCCGGCCTGACGAAACCGAAACCGTCCGGGTGTGACATCACGTAGCCCTTTTCCAGGTCCATGTGGTCGAAACTGAGGTATCCGCCACGGCGGTTGCGGAACAGCTGGCCATCGCGCACCATCGCCTGCAGTCGGCGGCGCAGGGCTTCCAGCTGGGTTTCGTCGCTGTAACCGAGCGCCTCGGCAATATGCTCCTGGGGTAGCGGAACCTTCTGCGATTTGATCAACTCGAGCAAATGCTCGCGGCTGGCTATCGGGCTTTCGTACCTGGCGCTTTCGCGCTTGTGAAAGGGGTCTTCGGGGGTTGTCTGGGGCTTTTTCGACATAGGTCATCCATTGTAAGACCGCGAGTATATAGAAACATTTGCCGAGCAACTAGCTGTGGTGTATATTCCCGCGCCATGCCCAGGTGGCGGAATTGGTAGACGCGCTAGCTTCAGGTGCTAGTGATCGAAAGGTCGTGGAGGTTCAAGTCCTCTCCTGGGCACCAACAACAAGACATTATCGGGATGGATTTGCCTTAATGCGATTATTCAGGATATACCCGCTTGTTATCGCAGTAAGTTGCCTGCTGCTGGCAAACTGCGCAACTTCTGCCAACCAGATCGAACCCTACGTACAAAAATTGCAGTGGCTGGATGCAGCCGACCCCCAGGCGGACGCCAATCAGGCGGTTAAAATGAACGACTTTCGCCTGCTCGGGCTGGCCACGCGCTCGGTCAATATTCCAGGCATCAGCAAGGAAGACAGCCTGAAGTACGAAGAGAGCTGCGGGGTGCAGTTGATCGAGGGTATTTCCGACGTGGTTCGCAGCGACGAGCATTTGCGCCTGATGCAAAAGGCGCGCAGTTACGCGCTAAAATATAACGCTATCGTAAAAATGCACTGTCAGCCCTGACGGCGACAGGCCCGCCTCAACGCGGCAAGCCCCCCCAGCATCAGCAACCAGACATAATCGAATGAAGTGGCGTCCCTGGGGCCACTAATGCCGCTGGTCGGCAGCGGCGGACTACAATCTACGACCGCGCCGCAGGCCGGGGCGGTAAATCCCGTAATAGCATTGTTAGCATATTTTCGGGTGGTGAAATCGGTGTCGCCCAGCGGCGGGTCTGCCGGAGGCACCGGCGTCACGCTCAGGTCCACGTCCGAGATGTCGTAGAAAATATTGTCGCTGCACTTGACCCGCACGCGCGCGCGCGGATGGTTGGCGGTCGGCGGATTGATCGTCGCCAGCGCGTTGCCGTCATTGGCGGTGGAGCCGAGCGGATAGACCGAATATCGGAGTTTACCCGCCATAAAGACGATCAAGTCGATATCGACATTGGCGCAGTTGATCGGCGCCAGGTCGGTACCGGCGACGTCCCAGTTAACGGTAAATGCAGTACCGGCGACAATCGTCGGCGCCGGATCCAGGTTGGTAATTTCAAACGGGCCTGCGGCGGTGTTCACCGCAACCCGGATATCCTCGAAATCCTGCCCGCTTCTGGCGTCGGTTGCGGTCAGGCGAAAATCGAGCGTACGGTCCTGGCAGGGTAAAACTTCGGCCTTGTCGAAGCGGTTCTCTACCTGTGTGCCCAGCGCTGGAAAGTTACGCCAGGCTTCGGCGCGGGGCACATAACTGCGAAACAGGGGGTTACTGCCGTTGTCGGTGCCGAAACTGGCGGCGTCGGTTGGGCAGCCGGCATCCATCTGATCCCAACGATATGCGAGCGTATCCAGGTTGGGATCGGTAGCGCTGCCTTCGAGCAGGAACGGCGTATTGCCGGGAATAGTCGTATTCGCAAAGGCCGTAACGACCGGGTCGCTATTCGGCGGCAACGCCGGTGGTGTCGGGACCGTTGTCAGGTCGTAACAGTTACCGGCGCCGGCGGTGAAAGCATCCACCTGCGCGATGCTGCCGGCATGAAAACTGAGATCGCTATTGTTTTGCAGGTTCTCGTTGATGCAGATTCCGGAGTAAGCCATTATCGACGAGCCGCTGCCCGGCTCAAACGCGGTCGCAGCGTTGCGATTGACGCAACTGCTCGTGGTGCCGTTGAAGCTATGCTCGGCACTGAACTGATGACCGATCTCGTGCGCAACCAGATCGATATCGAAAGCATCACCGCTGGGATTGAACAGTCCGGAAACACCGCCGGCCTTGATGCTGCTATCGCAAACCGCGCCGATATTGGCGACCCCGCCGCCGTTTAATATCGACGGGCGACTGAAGATATGGCCGATATCGTAGGCACCGTCGCCACCGGTCAGGCGGCCGTCGATCCAGCTGTTGACCTGCCCCAGCAACTGAAAGATATCCTCGTTGTCGAGCAAAAAGCTGTCACTGGTCTCGTAGATGTCGTCATTGTTGGCCACCAGCATCAGCTGTATGCCGTGATCGCGTTCATAGACGAAATTTACCCGATTAATCGTCGTGTTGATCGCGCCCGTCGTATTGTCGATGGTGCCACCGAAGAACTGGTGATATTCGAGGGTTACCGCAACCGCGAGATCGTATCGCAACAGGCTGCCGGACACTCGATGCGCCGTCTTCAGTCCTGTCACTGGCGATACGGCGCTTGCCGAGGTCTCGTCTACGCCGCAGCTGAAACCCGCGCGCGGCTCGCTGGCGCCAAAACGGGTGCGATAAATATGGTCCTGCAGGCGGAAATCCTCGGGGTCGATAAATATACGCCCGGCGCCGGTTTCAATCATGCCGTGAAAACCCAGCGGGGTGATGTCGATACGACCGCGAGCACTTTTATCATCGACGCCAATAACCCTGAAAGTCCTGATCTCGGGATATTTCGCCGCCAGTTCCGGCGCCATGATCGGAGATTCCTGTACACTGAACAGGACAAGATTGCCATCCGGCATGGGAAGTGGGAGCTGGTAGTCCAGCCTGCCGCTGGTCTCGTGCGGGGCACTTAACAGGGTGCTGCGCAGCGCCTGGTCGTTGGCCTGGAACAGGCGGATCTGTGACGTAGCCCTGGCGCCTGGCTGAAGCGGAGAAACATCTTGCCAGATCCCGGCCACGGCTTGCGCATTCCAGGTAAAAAACAGGATGGTAATCGCAAACAGGCCAGTTACATATTTATGCATTTGCTATGACTCCTCAAGCTTACTGATTTAGCACAAAATCAGGGTAAAAGCGAAGACCTAGTCGGCAAAAGGATGCTTCAGGACGATGGTTTCGGCGCGATCCGGCCCGGTTGAAACAATATCGATCGGAACCCCGCAGAGTTCCTCAATTTTACGCAGGTAAGCGATCGCGGTCGCGGGCAGCCGGTCCCAGGACGTCAGGCCCACGGTCGATTCCCGCCAGCCCGGCATTTCGATGTAAATCGGCTCGCAGGCCGCGAAATTTTCCGCCCCGGCCGGGGGACTCGATACCTCCTGGCCACGATAGCGATAAGCCACCGCCAGCTTGATGGTTTCGAGGCCGTCGAGCACGTCCAGCTTGGTAATGCACAGGCCGCTGACCGAATTGATCTTGAGCGAGCGCTGCAACGCCACCAGGTCGAGCCAGCCGCAGCGACGCTTGCGCCCGGTGGTTGCGCCGAACTCGTGCCCGCGTTCGCCCATATGCTGGCCACAGGCATCGTCCAGTTCGGTTGGAAACGGTCCGGCGCCGACGCGCGTGGCATAGGCCTTGACGATGCCGACAATATAGTCGATGTCGCGCGGTCCGACCCCGGAGCCCGATGCGGCGCCGCCCGCGGTCGTGGTCGACGAGGTGACGTAGGGATAAGTGCCGTGATCGATATCGAGCATCGCCCCCTGCGCCCCTTCAAACATGATCGCGGCACCTTGCGCCATTAAATCGTGCAGCATGCCAGTGACATCCCCCACCATACCGCGCATTTCCTCCGCCTGGAGTAGCGCGGTATCGAGCATTTCCTGGTAGTCGAGCGGCTTTTCCCGGAAATAGTGTTGCAGCACGAAATTATGATACTCGAGCACTTCGGCCAGGCGTGCCGCGAAGTGTTGCTCGCGCAGCATTTCGCCGAGGCGAATACCGCGACGCGCGGCCTTGTCTTCGTAACAGGGGCCGATACCACGACCGGTAGTACCGATTGCCTTGCTGCCGCGAGCCTTTTCCCGCGCCTGGTCGAGCGCGATGTGATAAGGCAGAATCAACGGGCAGGATTCGCTGATGACGATGCGCTCGCGCGCCGGAACGCCGTTGCCTTCGAGATGAGCCATCTCTGTCAGCAATGCCTCCGGCGACAGCACCACGCCATTGCCGATCAGGCACCTGACATTGTCACGCAGTACCCCGGAGGGAATCAGATGCAGGACGGTTTTTTCTCCATCGATGACGAGGGTATGACCGGCGTTATGTCCGCCCTGAAATCGCACTACCGCGCTCGCCTGGTCGGTCAGCAGATCGACGATCTTGCCCTTCCCCTCGTCGCCCCACTGGGTACCGATTACAACGACTGTTTTTGCCATAAACTGTTAAACCTCTGTTACTGTCCAGGCGCCGTCGTCCGGCACCGCCTGTCGGTCGCACTGCTGGTCGGTAGCGCTGCTATTGCCCCGCGACAAATCGACCACGACGCGCTCGCCCTGCGCCCGCAGCCGCTGAATCAACTGCGCCAGTCCAGGATCATCGCTGTCCGGCACCAGTATACCGCTGGCTAATTGCCCGCGAGCGCCACAGAGTTGATAAAGATTCAGTAAATCGGCACTGAATCCGGTCGCGGGTCGGGCATTGCCGAACACCTTGCCGACATCGTCGTAGCGCCCGCCGCGGGCGATCTCCCGGCCCTGGCCGGGTAAAAATGCGGCAAACACCAGCCCGGTGTGATAACTGTAACCGCGCAGTTCCGACAAATCGCAATGAATTGACGTAGCCGGGTATTTCAACTGCAGCGACTGCACCACTTTGGCCATCGTATCCAGCGTGACAAACAATTCGTCGCGCGCGTCGTGGTACAGGCGGCGTGCCTCGTCGATCACCGAGGCGTCACCATTGAGCAATGCCAGCTGATAAAACTGGTCGCGCTGACGGTCATCCAGCGGCAATCGCTGCAGGTAGACCTGTAAATCCGGAATCGACTTGCGCTGCAGCATGTCGAACAGGCGATTTTCCTGTTCGTCATCGAGCCCGGTATTATTTACCAGACTGCGAAATATCCCGACATGACCTATATCAAGCGACATCTCCTGCAAACCGACGGCATGCAGGGTTGCTACCATCAAACTAACCACTTCGACGTCGGCGCTGACTGCATCGCTGCCGAAAATTTCGGCGCCGATCTGTATCGGGGTGCGGCTCGAATTGATGCCATCGCCGATCGCGTGCAGCAAATGCCCGCAGTAGCAAAGCCTCGACACGCGGTGTTGCCGGGCATTATCCGCCAGCAGGTGCGCGTCGATCCGCGCCACCTGGGGCGTCATGTCGGAGCGCACGCCCATTTGCTTGCCTGACAGCTGATCGACCAGGGCGAAGGTCCGCGTATCCAGCGAATGCGCCGTCCCGGTCAG
>CAMYML010000069.1 GCA_947259305.1 uncultured Gammaproteobacteria bacterium
GATTGTTGTTCGATAAAACCAAAACCTTTTGCTTCGTTGAACCATTTTACGGTTCCTTTGACTGTGTCAGACATAATAATTCCAAAAATTTTAAATGTGATAGTGCCTTCAAGAGGCATGAATAGCGTAAAAACGTAGGCTGTAACTTAAAAACTGCAGGACGAGGTAATACGAATAAAACGGCGAAATGTAGGATGTAAATAGTAGGCTGGCTTTATAGCTGGCACGGATCGTATAGAGAAGACAGGCTAAAGTCCAGATAAAACGGAAGTTACTTTTCGCCTAACGGTGATTTAGACAGATTCTGTATTTCTTTGGGTACCAGGCAGAATCTTTCTTTCCCAATATTCGGAGAATATGAACGGCTGATGTTGGCGAAGATCGCCACCCCTTACGCAAATCTCGGCGTCCGATTTAGAGAAATCGACGCATTAAGCAAGCTAACTTTGCTTTAAATTCGTGGACTGATCAGGCCTGAAAACCAGGAGTAATCGGTTTTTCATGGGCAAGCGAGATTTCCTGTTCAGCGTTTGCCGATTTCGAGCAACCAGTCGCGCAGGCGGCCCGCGGAATCCGACAGGGGTCGGCTCGCGTCCCAGGTCAGGTAGAAGGAACCCGGCGCATCAGTTTCAAATTTTCCCAGGCGCAGCAGTTTACCGCGTTGAATCAGGGAATCGACCTGCGAGTGCCAGCCCAGCACGATGCCCTGGTTTTCTTCCGCCGCCTGCAGCGCGACCACGTAGTTATTGAAGCGTCTGAAATTAGCCTGCGCCAGGTCGCAGTCCCACTGCCGCAGCCACGCGTCCCAGCCGGTCCAGGCAGGATCGACACTATCCAGTTGCAGTAACGGAAACTGCAGCAGATCGCGGGGGTGTCGCAAGTCAATCTGCGCCGCAAACTCGCGGCCGCATACCGGGTAAATCCGATCATCGAACAGCTTCACCGCCGTTTCACCGCGCCAGCGACCATCGCCATAACGAATGCGGATATCGGCATTCTGGAAACCGGCATCCGCGGGATTGTCCGAAATCGCGTGGTTCAGATTGATATCACGACATTGCTGCCAGAATCCGCCCAGGCGCGGCATCAGCCACAGCGACGCAAACGCGGTGGTCGCCGCGATGGTGACATCGGAGCTTTGAGCCCGGTTCTTGAATTCCTGGCACAATCTGCCGATCTGCTGGAAGCTCGAACTCAGCACCTGGAACAGGTCGATCCCCGCGGGCGTCAATTCAACACCGCGGTGGTGCCGCAGAAACAGCGGGCAGTCGAGCTCGGTCTCGAGCGCCTTTACCTGACGGCTTACTGCGCCCAGCGTGACCCCGAGCTCGATCGCGGCCGCGGTAAAGCTGCCATGCCTGGCGCAGGCGTCGAAAGTATTGAGGCCTGTCAAACTGGGTAACTGGTAATAGCGTCGCGCCATGGCATTCCAGGGTTTACTTAAAGTAAAGTCTTAAAGAAGATTTTTAATATTGCCAAATCAATGGTTTCGGCGCAATGTTTAGCCTTCAGAAGCAACCGCCTCCAACCGGACTCGATATCGAGGATTAGATCTATGAACCAGGCTACCGTTCCAGATATCGCGCTGGATGCCATTCTGCAACCGATCGAAAAAGCCACCGGTTTGCCCAACCTGGCTTATACCAGCAATGACTTCCTGGCACATGAGCGCGATCACGTGCTTGGCAAGAGCTGGGCCGGACTCTGGTTTGCCAGCGATCTGCCGAAGAAGGGTTACGTCAAACCGGTCGAGTTCATGGGTTTGCCGCTGGTGATCCTGCGCAACAAGCAGGACGAGATCAAGGTATTCCATAATGTCTGCAGTCACCGCGGCATGCTCCTGGTGCATGACGAGATGGAGGTTCAGGGCGCATTGCGTTGCAAGTACCATTCATGGTCATACAACCTCGACGGCGAGCTCAAGGGGACGCCGCATTTTGGCGGCATCGGTCAGCAGAAAAGCGAGGGTTTCGATCACTGCGATCACGGCTTGAAGCCGGTACGCTCCACGGTATGGATGGATGTCATCTTCATCAACCTGTCTGGCGACGCGCCTGACTTCGAGGAATACGCTCGCCCGCTAACCGAAAAGTGGGATATCTTCATCGGCAGCACCGGGCTGGATCGACTGCGCACCGCAACCAATGGCAAGGGCATGCAGATCGAGGTCAAGTCCAACTGGAAACTCGCGGTCGAAAACTATTGCGAGAGTTATCACCTGCCCTGGATTCACCCCGGTCTGAATACCTATTCCCGCCTGGAAGATCACTACCACATCATGTACGGCGATGATTTCGGTGGCCAGGGCAGTTACGCCTATCGCCTGTACGACCAGGCCGGCACCGCGCTGCCGCGATTCCCAGAGTGGCCTGAAAACAAACTCGAGCAGGCCGAGTATGTCTCCTTTTACCCGAACGTATTGCTCGGAATTCAGGCCGACCACGCGTTTGCGATGATTGTCGAGCCGGTGGACTGCGACAGGTCTATCGAGCACCTGCGCCTGTTTTATGTCGGCGATGAAGCGCTGAACGATGAACATGCCGCGAGCCGCAGCGCCACCCTCGAGTCCTGGCGCATGGTGTTCAGCGAGGATATCGACGCGGTCGAAGGCATGCAGCAGGGGCGGCGTTCACCCGGATACAAGGGCGGCGTGTTTTCGCCGGCAATGGACAATCCGACCCATCATTTCCACCAGTGGGTTGCCCGCAAATTGCAGGCAGCCGATTAACCGCCAGACAGGTCCAGGAACAGCGGGCCACGTCTGAGCGGCCAGATACCCTTGCCAACGGCACGGCCCGCGGCGAACAACACGTAGCTCTGCCCACCGTAATGCGGCAGCGGGCGCAACAGGGTTTGCAACGTAGCGGCATCATCGGCGCTGATGATGAGGACCGGGTTGCCGTTCGCCAGGCGCGCCGTCCAGGCCGCGGCCGTCCAGGCAGACTTGTTTAACTCCGCCGGCCGTTGTAGCCCCAGCTGCACGAGTTGTTCGGCCAGATTGTCGGTCGTGGTCATGAGCATCAGGGGCCGATCGATCGCGCCAGCCAGCCGCAGCTGCTCGAAACGCGGTGCCACGTCCATCAACCTGCCGGCCAGGCCACGGGCGACGCTGATAAATTCGGCGTCATCGGACCCGATCACGATCGCCACCTTCGCGCCCAGGGTGATATCGCGCAGAATCGGCGGCGCTTCATTTGGCTGCAACAGGCGGAATACATCGCTGTCGGGATCGAAATGTAGCGAGCGCGGTTTTGCGCTGGTCGTCCATTCGACCCGGGTCATGGTTTCGCTCAGGCTAATTTCATGGCGCTCGATGCCGTTGGCGGTTTGCAGCGACACGGGCAGCTTGAACCGATACCCCGAGACCGGCTGCAGTATTTCCACGCTCAGGCGAAAGCCGTCCTCGAGTTGCTCTACGCGGTGCGCCCCCAGACTCAGGCGCGGCGCGCCGCGGCGGTCCAGCCATTGCACGAAGAACCAGCCGAGGTCGCGCCCGGCGCTTTGTTCGAATGCCTGCTGCAACTCGCGCCAGCCGGCGGCTTTGTATTTATTCTGCGCCCAGAAGTCGCGCAGGCCCTGGTCAAAAGCCGACTGCCCGATTTCCAGGGTCAGCATATGGAAGATGAAAGCGACCTTGTTGTAGCCGATGACCTGCGAAGCCTGGTGTTGTTTGGATTTGAAGGCGCGCACCGGCTGATCGCGCCCTGCCGGCAAGGCGGCATAATCACGCAGCCACTTGAGCCGCATGCTGCGAGCCGCCTCTGGCCCCTGGTCGCGCTCCAGGGCGTAATCAGCCATGAAGGTGGTCAAACCTTCCGCCCAGTTGCCATTGGCATAGTCGACCGCAACCCCGTTACCCCACCAGTTATGCAACACTTCGTGGGCCAGCGAACGGCCGCGCATGAACGGCAGCGGAATCACGGCGCGTCCGACATAGGTCAAGTTGGGGAAACCCAGGCCAACCGGCAACGGCGCCGAAATGATGTGAAAGTCGGCATAGGGGTAGGCGCCGACAGCCTGGTCGTAGCGCTGGATATAGCCGGCGGCGGCATCGAGATAGATTTCAGCCAGACCTTCGAGTTCTGCATGAAAATAGGTGCGCAGCCGCAACCCGTTACTGCGTCGTTCGCGCACCTGGTAGGGCCCGGCAAACAACGACGGCGCTTCCGCCGGCTGGGTGGCCTCGAATACGGCCTGGTAGGACTGCTCACCGGATTGCTCGTGAACGAGCCGGCCGCTAGCAACCGCGCGCTGCGCCGCGGGCACCTCGACCTGCAAACGATAAGCTATCGGTTCGCTGCCGTCGTGCGGAATCCAGGCATCGTATCCAGGCAGATAAACACCGTCGCTGCCGCTGCTACTGAGCATGGCTGCGGACGCCTGCTGCGCATCGTTGCGCGGCGGCACGACACCGCGCAGGACAAAATCGAGCCGATGCCGACTGGCATCGGGCAACCGCACAACATAGTCGTAATCCTGCCGCAGTGCGCTTGCGGGCATGCCATCGATAGCGAGGCTTTCGATAACCAGCCAGGAGGCCAGGCGAAACCGATAGTGATCGCGCTCCGTGACCACCAGGCTGTCTTTGATCTGCACTTCACCGCTGGATGGGGTCAGCCTCACCTCGATCGCATGCTGCACCGGCTGACTGGCAGCCTGGGCGAATAATACCGGGCTCGCCAGACACAGCAGCGCGGCAACGAAACCTTGCGCAAACCTACTCAAAACTTTGCGGAAATTTGGCGATCAATTCGATTGTTTTGGCGTCGCGTAGCAGCTCAAGCGGCAGCCAGGTGCCTGGCGCCTGGCGCTGGATCACCTCGATCAGCTCGGTCGTCGTTGCGGTATCGAAACCGGCGGCCGCCTGAATCTCGTCGCCCTTGCGGATGCCGGTCGCGGCGGCGACGCTGGCGTCGACCACCTCCATCACGCGCACGCCGGTCTCGCCGTCCTCGATGAGAATCCCCAGTCGCGGCTGCGCCGGGGCCTGCTGTGGGTCTTCGGCATCGACCACGAACACGGCACTCGCCAGATCGAGCGGCAGCGGGTCGCAGGTATCGTCGCTATTCAGTGGTAACAACACGTCGACATCCTCGATTCCCATATCGGCGAGCTGATGTGGAATGCCGTAACCATACTCGAGGTGCCCGCGGCCAACGATACCGACGACCAATGCCGCCGGATCACGGCGATGCGCGGCGGCCAGCGCTTCGGCCATGGCCCGGTCCCAGGTTAACTGGGCATCGACAAAATGGGCAAAGGCGTCACTGTTCCTGATTTCATCGAGATCGGGCGGATCTTCCTCGCCCTGCTCTTCCGAAGTTGCCCTCAGTGTCTGTTTGTAGGCATATAACTGCGCCAGCGATTCACGATAAGCATCACTGGCCGGAGCTGGATCGGATATCCCCCGGCGCTGGTCTTCGGCGATTTCGCTCCAGCCCTGATGCGCCACTTTCGAGATCAGCTCGCGGTCGACGTTCAGCGCCAGCGTCGGCAAGCGATTGAGGCGCGCAAAATGCAGTAACGGCAGGTAGAATCCGGCGTCATAGCCCCAGACCTTATCCCACTGTGATTGTTCGAGAAATTCTTCTTCGGTCAGCTTGCCTGCGCTCCAGGCGTCGAGCACGGACTGCAGCCGGCGCGGCAACATTTCGAATCCCACCATGAGATTGGCGTTGCGTGAATGCAGCGCGGCCAGCATGTAATGCTGCCAGCGGTGATGCGCAGCCGTCGTATGCGCCTCGCCCAGCAAAACAATGCGCGTAGCGGAAAGACGCGCCAATACTTTTTCAATGTCGAGCCTGTCACCACTCGCGGGATCTAGCCATTGCGCAACATGGTGATCACAACTGTTATCCGTGCCCTGGCTCTGCGCCATGGCAATTCGCGGCAACAGTAAAAACAGGGCGATCAGGCAGATCCTTGCGCTGGTATTCATCGACTGATAACTCCAGGGTGATGGAAAGATATGACGATTATACGGGAATCGACCGCATCCGGATTAATCGCGCAACATTCGACCTCAGCTCCGGGCTAGGGTTCAACCAGCGCGAGACTGATACGCTTGTTCTGCCTGCCCTTGTTCTTGAGGCCGGTTACCAGCAACTCGCCAATTTCAGCGGTATTGGCAACGTGAGTGCCGCCGCAGGGTTGATAGTCGGTGTCTTCGATGGTGATGGTGCGCACCGTGCCATGCCCGCGCGGCGGCTGCACCGACATGGTCCGCACCAGCCCGGGATTCTGCTCGAGCTCTTCATCGGTTATCGATCCGATGCTGACCGGAATAGCCTGCGCCACCAGCGCATTCAGGTCCGCGGTCAGTTTCTCCTTGTCGACCACCTCGTCCTGCAGATCGAAATCGAGCCGGCTCTCGGTTTCACCGACCGCGCCGCCGGTGGCCTGGGCGCTGATCAGGGAACATACCAGATGCATGCTGGTGTGCATGCGCATCAGCCGATGCCGGCGCTGCCAGTCGATTTCCATCTCGACCGCGTCGCCGACCTTGATCGCACTCAAATCCTCGTCTTCGAGGAAATGAACAATATTGTTACGATCCTGGGCGTAACGCGTATCGACCACCGCATAATCGCGGCCGTTAATCGTCAGGCGCCCCGTATCGCCCGGCTGACCGCCGCCCAGCGGGTAGAATACGGTCGCTGCCAGAATGAGACCGTTATCGAGAACATCGACTACCTGACTGCTCAGTGTCTTCTGGTAACTGTCTTGGTAAAATACTTTTTCCGTCATCGCCTGGCCTCGCCTGTAATGCGATGATTTTTACCCAGCCGGAAGCTCGAAGCAAGTCGATAAACAGTGAATTCATCCACGCCAGCCAAGCGCAAGATCATCCATATCGACGCCGACTGCTTTTACGCCGCGGTCGAGGTGCGCGACAACCCGGCGCTCAAGGGTAAACCGATCGCGGTCGGCGGCAGCGCCACGCGGCGTGGCGTGATTGCAACCGCGAGCTACGAGGCGCGCAAGTTTGGCGTACGCTCGGCGATGGCGAGCGCGACCGCGGTCAAACGCTGTCCGCAGTTGATACTGATCCCCGGACGCATGGCGGAGTATCGTGAGGCGTCGCGGCAAATGCATGAAATCTTCGCCGACTACACCGACCTGATAGAACCGTTATCGCTGGACGAAGCCTTTCTCGACGTTTCCAACTGTTCCCGCTGCCGCGGCAGCGCAACACTGATTGCGCAGGAAATAAGGCAGCGGATTGCCGCGCACGTCGGCATTACCGTCTCCGCCGGGATCGCGCCAAACAAGTTCATCGCCAAGGTCGCAAGCGACTTGAACAAACCTGACGGGCAGTACGTGATTACACCGGAACAGGTGGACGGCTTCCTCGAAACGCTGCCGGTTAAACGCATCTGGGGCGTAGGCAAGGTAACCGCCGAACGGCTCGAACAACAAGGTATCAAGACCTGTGGCGACGTGCGGCGGCATGACATTTACCAGTTCGTGCAGCAATTCGGTCAATTTGGGGAACACATTCACAATCTCGCCAACGGTGTCGACAATCGCCCGGTGGTTTCAGAATGGCGGCGTAAATCGGTTAGCGTGGAGCACACCTATGAAACCGACCTGCCCGACCTCGAAAGTTGTCAGGAAAAAATTCCGGCTTTGCTCGAATCCCTGCAAAAACGCCTGCAGCGGCTCGACGAAGATTACCGTATCCAGAACTGCTTCCTCAAAATGAAGTTTTTCGATTTCAACCAAACCACGATCGAGCGTCAGCAAACGGAGCCGAGCTATGCCGACTACGCCATGCTGTGCGAAGAGGCCTGGCAGCGCGGCCAGGTTCCGGTTCGTTTATTGGGTATCGGTGCGCGCCTGATCGATATGACCGACAGCAGCGGGCAGATGGATTTATTCGAAAAATGACCGTTTACGGGCGAAAAGCTATCGCCTGTACCCATTTGAAAAAAATTTACACTTGTTTTTATTTATCAAAAAGTTATGCTCGGATTCACATGTAGGTTGATAGAAATACTCGCTAACTTATCAAGTACCAGGGCTAGGTATCTCAATGCGCAAAAAATCAAAGGCTCCCAGGTTCGAATCACTGATCTCGTCACCCTGGGGCATGTCTCCGGACAATTCATATTACGGCGATCCCCGCTACGTCGAGCAAGAACAGCATGGACTGGAGCATATCGAACGCGACAAGACCGACGAAGAAGGCGTCGAGCAGGTCGTGATTCTAGGCTATAACTAGCCTTCTCGGACTCCGGACGACAGGGCCCTGTGGGTCCTGCCACGGCTTTGCCGCGAAACTTTAGCGCTACGCCCGCCCCCGTCGGCGCCCTGATGGCGACGCGGCACCCTTGAACCAATGGTTAACGACATCCTGCTCATTCTGATAGCGGCCTGCACGTCGACGCTAACCGCGATCACCGGTATCGGCGGCGGCATGGTGCTGATCGCCATCATGCCGGGATTTCTGCCCGCGGCCGCGATCGTGCCGGTACACGCCGCGGTGCAACTGTTTTCGAATTCGAGCCGCGCCTTTTTTGGCTGGCGTTTCATTCGCTGGGAGTTCGTGCTGGCATTTATCGGCGGCGCAATCATTGGCGGATTGCTGGCCGCCGGGATCAGGCTCGAAATCAATCTCGAGTATACGCCGCTGCTGATTGCGGCCTATATCCTGTTTACCGTGTGGGGACCCGGAGTGGAATTCAAGCGCCCCCTCAAAGGCGAATTTGTTGTTATCGGGATGCTGCAAACCGGGCTCAGCATGATAGTCGGGGCCACCGGCCCGATGGGACAGGCGACCCTGTTACGACGTGGTTTGAAGCGTGACGCCCTGGTTGTTACCGCCGCGCTCATGACGACCTTCACCCACCTGATTAAAATTATACTTTTCGCGTTACTCGGTTTTTCGTTTATCAACCACTGGAAGATTATTGTCGGTATGTCCGTGGCCGTCATTCTGGGCGCGTTGCTCGGTACCCACATCCGTTACAAGATCCCGGAAAAACTGTTCAGGCAGGGCCTCAAGTGGTTGCTGACGTTGCTAGCCTTGCGCATGATTTACATCACGCTTGGCTGAGGGCGCGCGTTTGCGGCAAATGAAATCCCGGAATTTTCGCGGCGCTAGCCTAATCCCTGCTCGACAAGCTCGAGGATGCGCTGTTCGACCCAGCTGCGTGCGGCCAGGTTTTCGAGAAATCCGCAGTGACCGCCGTAGCGATGAGTTTCGATATGCAGATTCTCATTCGGTCGGATGCGCGCCAGGTCATCGACAGGAATAATCGGATCGTCTTCAGCCGCGATCAGATAGGCAGGCATCGCCATGCAGGACAATCGATCGCCCACCAGCGCGTAGGCAGCAAAATAATCATCCACTTCGTCATAGATCGTGTGGCGCGGGATGAAGAGTCGATTCAGGTCGTCGAGAGATTTCGACGCGGCCAGCTCCGCCGCAAAATCGAGTTCGGGGAAACACTTGAGCTTGCGCTGCAGGGATTCATGCCAGCGTTTGAAAAAATAACGCTCGTAAACGAAGAAGCCCTGGTTCAGGGCATCCATCGCCCGCGCCGGATCGGTTGGCGGGCAGACCGCGATGCTCGCGTCCAGCCCAAGCTCCACGCCCGCGTCGGCCGCGATGCGCAGCGCGAAGCTTGCGCCGAGCGAAAATCCGGCCAGGAAAACTCGCTCATAAGCCCCGGTTTCGACAAAGCCCTGGAGCGCACTCGCGACCTCGGGCGAACGCGTCGAGTTGAATATCTCCCGGTTGAGATGATGCGAGTCGCCGTGATCACGCAGATTGACGCGTAGCACATCGAATCCCCGCGCGAGCAGGCTCGCGGCCGTGGTGACAAGATAAGCCGATCGGCTCGAGCCCTCCCATCCGTGCAGCAGAATCACCAGCGCCGATCTACTATTCTGCGCATGGTCCAGCTCGGCCAGCAGGCGAGTGCCGTCCCCGGCCTGCAGTATCAGGGCTTCGGAAGACAATGCTTTCAATATACTGCGCGCGCGCAGCCGACGCGGGCCCTGGCTGTTAAGCATCGTCTGCAGGTGGGCGTTGCGCAAGTGGCGTGGCGGTTTGAACAGGTTCGAAGGTTGCAAGTTAACTCGGGATTCCGTGGGAACTACAGTTACCAAACTTTAGTGTTACTACTACCTCGGCGTCAATCCAGTCTGTATAGTTATCTTCTTTTGGATCGTCGTCATGAGCCCGAAACCCGAATCATACAAACCGATTCCCGGTGACGAGTTGCCGCGCTTCGCCGGCATTGCCACCTTTATGCGCCTGCCGTACGTTACGCCGGCCGACGCCGAAAATGTCGACATCGGCCTGATCGGAGTCCCCTGGGACGGCGGCACCACCAACCGCGCCGGCGCGCGCCACGGCCCGCGCCAGATCCGCGACCTGTCGACGATGGCGCGCAACGCGCACCACGCCACCGGCATCATGCCATTCGAGTTGTGCAACTGCGCCGACCTCGGCGATACGCCGGTCAACCCGGTCGATATCGAAGATACCCTGGGGCGCGTCGAAAATTTTTATGCCGAGGTCGTCAGGCGGGGCATCGTCCCCCTCACCGCCGGTGGCGATCATTTGATCACTTTGCCCGTCATGCGCGCGCTGTGCCGTGACGAGGCAGTCGGCATGGTGCACTTCGACGCGCATACCGATACCCTCGACCGCTACTTCGGCGAATCGAAGTATACCCACGGCACACCGTTTCGGCGCGCCATCGAGGAAGGCCTGCTGGATCCGAAACGGACCGTGCAAATCGGCATTCGCGGCGCGCTTTACAGCGACCGCGACAAGGACTGGGGACTCGAACAGGGCATTCGCGTGATCGAGATCGAAGAGTACAACGACCTCGGCGTCGACGCGGTTATCGCCGAGGCCAGGCGCGTGGTCGGTGAGGGCAAGACCTATGTCAGTTTCGACGTCGATGCGCTGGATCCGGTGTACGCGCCCGGCACCGGGACCCCCGAAATCGGCGGCATCACGACCTACGACGCGCAAAAGATGATACGCGGTTTACGCGGGCTCAACCTGGTCGGCGGCGATGTCGTCGAAGTCTCGCCGCCGTTCGACATGTCGGGCAACACCGCGCTGGTGGCAGTAACGATGATGTTCGAGATCCTGTGCCTGCTGGCCGAAACCGTCGACCGGCAGTGAGCCTGCACAGGGCGTTGCACAGCGACGTGTTAAGAATCCTGTCCCGGCTTAACTCGATCACGACCCCGATGGTGCTGGAATCGCCCGGGCATGCGCGAGGCTGAACCCATGCAGAAACTCCCTGAAACGATGAAAACCGTCGTGCTCACCGGTCACGGCGACCTCGACATGCTGCAGTACCGCGATTACCCGGTCCCGCTCCCGGCAGCGGATGAAGTTTTGCTCGAAGTGCACGCCTGCGGCATGAACAATACCGACGTCTGGGTGCGCCGGGGTGCTTACGGCACCGACGACGATCCGGAGGCGGTCGCCTCCTGGCGGCGCGGTAAACCGACGCTCGAGTTTCCGCGAATTCAGGGCGCCGATACGGTTGGTAAAATTGTCGCGCTTGGCGATGCCGTCGACCCGGTACGCATCGGCGAACGCGTCATGGTCGATTTCAGTATCTACAATACCGGGACCGACAGCCTGGCCGATATCGACTACATCGGGCATGGCGCAGACGGTGGTTATGCCGAGTATTGCGCCGTGCCGTCGGTCAACGCCCACCGCGTCGACAGCCCCATGTCGGATGCCGAGCTGGCCACATTTTGCTGCGCCTACCTGACCGGCGAGCACATGCTCGACCGGGCGCGGGTTGCGGCCGGCGAGCGGGTGTTGATCAGCGGCGCGGCCGGCGGTGTCGGCGGCGGCCTGATCCAGCTGTGCCGGGCGCGCGGCGCTATCCCCTATGCGATCACCAGTCGAGACAAGGCGGATGCCGTCAAGATGCTCGGCGCCGAGGGGGTCGCGCTGCGTGACCAGGGTGACTGGGTGGCGCAGGTTCACGACCTGCTGAATGGAGAAGTCATCGATGTTGTGGCCGACGTGGTCGCGGGTCCATTGTTCAAGGATCTGATCAACCTGCTGCGCCCCGAAGGCAGGTACACAACGGCTGGGGCTTTCGCCGGGCCACTGGTCGAGCTCGACCTGCGCACGGTCTACCTGAAGCACCTGGAAATTCACGGTTCGTCGCAGGGCACGCGCCAGGCCTTCGCCCGGTTGCTGGGCTACATCGAGTCGGGCAGGCTAACGGCGAACCTGTTCGCGACCTACCCGCTGAGTGAATTCCACCGGGCGCAATCCGATTTCATGGCCAAGGGCTACATCGGCAAACTGGTGGTCATGCCGGACCGCTTCTACCAGCCGGTTTAGCCGCTCTCGCCCGGATAAATTTTACTCTGAGTAAAATCTACGGCTGACGCAGAGCGCTTTATTTGCCGCCGCGGTTGGCGAGGGTCAGCATCGCGTGCAGCAGCACGTTGCAGCCGGCCTCGAGGTCGGCGGGTTCGGCGCTTTCCTGCTCGTTATGACTGAGGCCGCCGGCGCAGGGCACGAAGATCATCGAGGTCGGCGCCACCAGGCACACCTGGCAGGCATCGTGGCCGGCGCCCGATACGATTTGCTGATGACTGTAACCCAGCGTCCGGGTCGCATCTTCAATCGCCGCGATGCAGTCCGCGTGAAACTGGACCGGCGGCTTATCCCAGATTTCATCGAGATCGCACTCGACCCCGTTTTTATCGACACAGTCGATGATGCAGGTGCGCAGTTCGCTTGCCATCCTGGCCAGCGCGGGTTCATCCGGATTGCGAATATCGATGGTCAGGAACACTTCTCCCGGAATCGTGTTGCGTGAATTGGGATGCACCGACATTTCTCCGACCGTGGCGACCGCCTGCGGTGCAAAATCCATCGCCAGGCTTTGCACCATGGAGATTATTTCGGCGGCGGTAACCAGCGCATCGCGCCGGCCGGGCATTGGCGTCGAGCCGGCATGCGAATCCTGACCCTTGATGCGCAGATCATACCAGCGCTGACCCTGCCCGCCGATGACAACCCCGATCTGGTTTTGCTGCGCTTCGAGAATCGGACCCTGTTCGATATGCGCCTCGAGCAAGGCGCCGATGGGATGCTCTCCGCAGGCAACCTCGCCCATGTAACCGATACGCTTCAACTCTTCGCCGATGGTTTTGCCGTCGCTGTCACTACGCGCCCAGGCGTAATCTTTTTCGAACAAACCGGCATAAACCCCCGAGGCAATCATCGCCGGGGCAAAGCGCGAGCCTTCCTCGTTGGTCCAGACAACGACCTCCACTGGCGCCTCGGTGGTGACATCGTGGTCGTGCAGGGTGCGCAACGCCTCGAGTCCAGCGAGCACCCCGTAAATGCCATCGAACTTGCCGCCGTGCGGCTGCGTATCCAGATGGCTGCCGGCAACGATCGGGGCGAGCTCGCTGTTGCGCCCCGCTCGGCGCGCGAAGATATTGCCCATGTCGTCGATTTCGATACTGCAGCCGATTTCCCGGCACCAGCTGATGAACAGATCTCTACCCTCGCGATCTTCATCGGTCAAGGCCAGGCGACAGGAACCGCCGTGTTGGCCGGGTCCGATTTCGCCGATCGCCATGATGCTGTCCCACAGCCGCTGACCGTTCACGCGCACATCTTGTTTGTCACCCATAGCTGACCCTCCACCGAGTCGCATTTGTTCGACATTGCCCGAGCATTCGATCATACAGACAGGCTGATTATTGCCGAATATCGGAAAAATTCTGGGTTATCTGGCACTTATAAAAGCTACCATTTGAAGGCTATAGTTTTACACAAAACCGGGGTACTGGAAACGTTGGCCTTCGAGCCAGTCTCGCAAAAACTCGGTTATGTCGAACATCAGGGGAGGATTCAGAGCCTTTAGCTGGCGACTTCGCCCTGCCAGCCGGTGCCCTTGCCGATAACATCCTCCAGCATTTCGATTTCGCGGGCGAGTTCACGCGCCAGGTTAGTCATGAAAATGCCGAACTCGGCGGGATGCTCTACATGCAGCTTATAAAATTGACTGCTGCTGATATTTAGAATCAGGCTGTCTTCGGCAGCCACATCGGTACCGTCGCGCACGATCAGGCCAATCATCTCATCAAAACCCAGCTGCTCGCCCTGCCTGAAGTAGCGTGTCAGAACGTCGTGCCCTTCGAAACGCTTGTAATAGGCAAGCGACCCCTGTAGCACCACCTGAAAATCCGCGGCTACCTCACCGAAGTGCGCGATATACTCGCCTTTCTCGAGTTGCTCGACCCTGCCATGCTGCAATAGCTCAATAATAACCTCTTCGGTGAGTGCACCGAAGGTCGAGAGTTCCTGCAGATAAGCGATTCCGAGTCTATCGATTACCTCGGCTGCATCTAGTGTTTTCATGTCAGGCGTCTATTTAGTTCACGGCCTCAAGGGCATGTAAGATACACTTTTTTTTGAAAAAAAATACTCTGCCAGATCACAAAAAAC
>CAMYML010000070.1 GCA_947259305.1 uncultured Gammaproteobacteria bacterium
GGTTCGCCGAGCAGCGGGAATTGCTCGCCGGCGCCGGACTGATTCTGCAGGCCACCGGTTTTACCCATAAAATGCCGCGAATCGAGCGCGCGGGCAGGGCGCTTCGCGTCGGCAAGCCGACCCGAAACGGTGCACTGCGGGATCTCGACAGCGCTGAAATAATCCCGGCTTGTTACGGCATGGGCCTTGGTTTTAACGTCCTGCCCGCCAGGGAACCGCGCGGCGAACCCAGTTTCAACGGTGGCATCCACGATTTTCAGTCTTATCCGCTCGCCGTGGCGCCGCCGATAATCGAGCGTTTGATCGCAAACCTGCCAATAGAGGCTAACCATTGAAAACGCATGCACAGGCCGTGGTTATCGGCGGTGGACTCGTCGGCTGCTCGATTCTCTACCATCTGACCAAACTCGGCTGGACCGATGTGGTATTACTCGAGCGCGACGAGCTGACCTCGGGCTCGACCTGGCACGCGGCGGCCGGCATTCACGGGCTGCATGACCATAACAATATCTCGAAGCTGCAGTACTACACGATGCAGCTTTATGCCGACCTGGAAAAAGAAACCGGGCAGGGCTGTGGCATATTTCAGCCGGGCTCGCTATACCTGGCGCAAACCGCGGATCGCGAGCATCAGCTGCGCATGCAGGCCGCCAAGGCGAAGTACTTCCAGGTCGAGTTTCACGAACTATCACGCGATGAAGCCGAGCGCATGCATCCGCTCGCCAACTTTGACGGCATCCGCTGCATCATGTACGAGCCCGACGGCGGTAACGTCGATCCGTCGGGCGTGACCCATGCCTACGCCAGGGGCGCGCGCCAGAGGGGTGCCGAGGTACATCGCTTCACCCCGGTAATCGCCACCCGCCAGCGGCCCGACGGCAGCTGGGATGTCGACACCGACAAGGGCACGATCCATGCCGATGTCGTGGTCAACGCGGCGGGCCTGTGGGCGCGCGAAGTGGCCGCGATGGCTGGCATCGAACTGCCGTTGATGCCGCTCGAGCATCAGTACTTCGTCACCGAGGCTATTCCTGAAATCGAGGCGCTCGATTTTCGCCTGCCGCTGATTGCCGATCGCGACGGCGAGTATTACCTGCGCCAGGAAGGGCAGGGACTGCTGGTCGGCGCCTATGAAAAAGACGGGCGCTACTGGGCCGAAAACGGCACCCCGATGGATTTCGGCCACGAGTAGCTCGACGAAGACCTCGAGAGCATCGAGGAAAACGTCATGCGTGCCTGCGCGCGTATCCCGGTGCTGGCCGAGGCCGGCGTCAAGCGCGTGATCAATGGCCCGATGATCTGGGCGCCGGACAGTTCGGCCCTGATCGGGCCGGTGCCCGAGCTGCAAAACTACTTTTGCTGCTGCGGCATTATCCCGGGATTCTCGCAGTCCGGCGGACTCGGCCTGACCCTGGCGCAGTGGATCGTCGAGCAGGAACCCGTGATGGACCTGTTTGCCTGGGATCTGGCGCGTTTCGGCGACTGGGCCGACAGGGCCTTTACCCGCGCACGCACGCTCGATCAGTATGCGCACCGCTTCAAGATACATTTTCCCTACGAGGAGCGGGCCGCGGGCCGGCCGCTCAAGACGCGTCCGGTGTATGAAATGCAAAAGAGCCTCGGCGCGGTTTTCGGCCTCAGCTACGGCTACGAACATCCGCTATGGTATGCGCCCGAGGGCATGGACGCGGTTGAAACCTATGGCTTCGAGCGCCAGAACTGGTTCGCGCCGGTGGCCGCCGAATGCCGGGCCCTGCGTGAGGCGGTCGGTATTATCGATATCTCCAACTTCGCCAAGTACCGTATCCGCGGCGCGGGCTCGGCCGATTACCTCGAGCGACTGGTGGCCAACCACGTGCCGGGCGAGGTCGGTCGCTCCTGCCTGACGCCGATGATCGGCCTGCGCGGCGGCATTGCCGGTGACTTCACGATTACCAAACTCGATCACGATGATTTCCTGATGATCGGTTCGGGCATTGCCGAACGCTACCATCGGCGTTACTTCGACATGGTGGAAAAAGCCGATAGCGTCAGTTTCGAGTCTTTCACCGAGGCCTGGGCCGGGTTCAACGTGGCGGGTCCAAACGCGCGCAGCTTACTCGAGCGCCTGACCGACACGGATCTTTCCAGCGACAGCTTCAAATTCATGCGTAACCGCAAGATCAGGGTCGCAGGTATCGATGCGGTCGCGATCCGGGTGTCGTTCAGCGGCGATCTCGGCTGGGAAATCTACGTGCCGCTGGAGTCCCAGCTCGCGCTTTACCAGGCGTTGCTGGAGCGGGGTGGCGATCTCGGCGCGCGACCGGTGGGCGGGCGCGCCCTGTTGTCGCTGCGCGTCGAAAAAGGTTACGCCAGCTGGAGCCGGGAGTATTCGCCGGAGTACTGGCCGCAGGAAGTCGGGCTCGAGCGTTTGATCAAGCTGGATAAACCCGAATTTCTCGGGCGCGATGCTTACCTCGCGATCAAGGATAATCCGCCGCGCGAAAAGCTGGTCGTGGTCCGGGTCGAGACAACAAATGCCGACGCCAACGGCGGCGAACCGATATTTCTGACCGACGGTACCCCGGTCGGCCGCGTCAGCTCGGGTGCATTCGGGCATAGCGTCGGCGCCTCGATTGCGCTATGTTTCATCAAAACCGATCACGCGGTTGCCGACACCGAACTCGACATCGCGATTCTGGGTATCCCGCATCGTGCCGTCATACTGGAGAAACCGCCTTTCGATGCGAACGGCGAACGTTTGAGAGCATAGCCATGGCTACTAATCCCTATTCGATTCCCAACCCCAAGGTCGATCCCGGCCGCAAACCGGCGATGCGCCCGGACAATACCCCGGACGACAATGACCGTATCGAAATCGGCCCGACCCCGCTAGCTTACGCCGAGTGGGAAGCAGCGGGACTGCAATGCCCGGACCTGCCGGCGATGCGTCGGTTTCGTCTCGAGCGTATCGTCGCCGGTTTGATCGAACGCGAGCTCGACGCCGTGCTGCTGTTCGACCCGCTGTCGATACGCTACGCCACCGACACCACGCACATGCAATTGTGGAATTCGCATAATCCGTTCCGCGCCTGCATGGTCACCGCCGACGGTCATATGGTGCTGTGGGAATACGGCGGTTATGCCTACATGTCCGAATACAATCCGCTGGTGCGCGAAGTGCGCGCCGGGGCCTCGTTTTTCTATTTCGCTACCGGGCAACGCACCGAGGAAAAGGCCGAGCTGTTTGCCGGTCAGATCGTCGATCTGCTGCGGGAACGCGTGGGTTCCGGCCGCCGGGTCGCGGTCGACAAGATCCAGATCGCCGGATTGCGCGCGCTCGATGAAGCCGGAATAGAAGTGATGGACGGCGAGGAATTGATGGAACGCGTGCGCGCGATCAAGGGGCCGGATGATATCCTGGCAATGCGCTGCGCGATCCATGCCTGCGAGGCGTCGATCGCGGAAATGCGCGATTTGACCCAGCCCGGCATGACCGAAAACGATGTCTGGGCCGAGCTGCACAAGAGCAATATCCGCCGCGGCGGCGAATGGATCGAAACGCGTATCCTGTCGACCGGGCAGCGCACCAATCCCTGGTTTCAGGAGTGCGGGCCGCGTATCCTCGGCAACAATGAAATCCTGGCCTTCGATACCGACCTGATCGGATGCTACGGCATGTGCACCGACATTTCGCGCACCTGGTTTATCGGCGATGGGCAACCGACGCCGCGCCAGCGGGATATGCACAAGCTCGCGCATGAGCACATCATGACCAACGCCGATATCGTCAAGCCGGGCATGAGTTTCCAGGAACTGACCGAGCAGGGTCACCATTTGCCGGATGAATTTATTCCGCAGCGCTATGGCTCCAAGATGCACGGCGTCGGCCTGTGCGACGAGTGGCCCGCGATCAAGTACCCGATCGACTGGGAAGAGCGCGGTTATGGCGGGCTGCTCGAGCCTGGCATGATGCTGTGCGTCGAAGCTTATATCGGCGAGGTCGGCGGCGCGGACGGAGTCAAGCTGGAAGACCAGGTCCTGGTGACCGAAGACGGCTACGAAAACATGGTGGTATGCCCTTTCGATCCGCAATTGATGGCTTAAAAATATGGGGGACACAATACTTAATTCCCCCGGAATTAAGTATTGTGTCCCCTGAGTTCTGAGTTCTTGATCTCCTGGGAAATGAAGTCACGGTAGGTATCCTGAAATGAATATTTTATTTATCACGGCAGACCAGTGGCGCGGCGAATGCCTGTCGGCGCTGGGACACGCTTACGCCAAAACGCCAAACCTCGATGCGCTGGCGCGCGAAGGGCTGCTGTTCGCCAGACATTTTGCCCAGGCGACGCCCTGCGCGCCGAGCCGTAGCTCGATGCATACCAGTCTCTACATGCAAAATAACCGCTGCGTGGTCAACGGCGCGCCGCTCGACAGCCGCTTTACCAACTGGGCGCTGGAAATGAAGGCTGCCGGCTACGAGCCCTCGCTGTTCGGCTATACCGATTCGGCGATCGACCCGCGTGGTCTCGATCGCGAGGATCCGCGGCTGCGGCATTACAGTGAACCCCTGCCGGGCATCGATACCTACACCCCGATGATCGACGAGGTGGCGGCCGAGTGGGTCGAATATCTGCGCGATAAGGGGCATCCGATGCCCGATCGTCCCTGGAGCCTGTATTCGACGCTGGTCGACGGGGTCGACTGGGCGGATGACGGCGACAGGGTTTTACCGCTGGCGATGAGCCGCGAGGATCACGAAACCCATTACATGGTCGATCGTTGCATCGACTGGATCGAAAATCAGGATGAGTCCTGGATTACGCACCTGTCGTTGCTGCGGCCGCATCCACCCTTCGCCGCGCCCGAGCCCTATAACAGCATGTACGACCCCGGGCAGATGCCGCAGCCGTTGCGGCGGGAGTCTCCGCACGACGAGGCGCTGCAACATCCGCTACTGGATTACTTCATCAACCACAGCCGCTTCCGCGCGCCGGACTCGGAGCGTCAGACCCAGCAGGATATGGTCAATTACTTCGGTCTGATGCATGAAGTCGATGCAAATCTGGGGCGGCTGTTTCAGGCATTGAAAGACCGTGGGCAATGGGAATCGACCCTGATCGTGTTTACCTCCGATCATGGCGAGCAGCTCGGTGACCACTGGCTGATGTCCAAACTGGGCTACTTCGACCAGTCATATCATATCCCTCTGATCATCCGCGATCCGCGCAGCGAGGCCGATTCCAGCCGTGGCCTGCAGGTCACCGAGTTTACCGAGAATGTCGACCTGATGCCGACCATGCTCGACTGGTTGGGGCTTGAGATCCCGAGCCAGTGCGACGGTTTCTCGTTACTGCCGGTACTGCAAAACGGCGCGATGCCCTCGGGCTGGCGCCAGGAAGTCTTCTGGGAATGCGATTTTCGCAACGTGCGCGACGATTCGCTGGAACGGCATCTCGGCCTGACCCTGCACCAGTGCAACCTGTCGGTAATGCGCGATCATGATTTCAAGTACGTGCACTTCGGCGCGCTGCCGCCGCTGTTTTTCGATCTGCGGCAGGATCCGGGCGAATTCGTCAATCAGGCGCGCAATCCGGAATACCAGTCAATGGTGCTCGAGTACGCGCAAAAGCTGTTATCGCTGAAGATGAACCATGCCGAGCGCGGACTAACCGAAATAATGCTCGGCGAGGGCGGTGCTGTTACACGGCGCGCGCCCTTGCGTAAGCTGGCGTCCTGACAGGAGAACAGAACATGGCTTCGATTCCCGCGCTTGCCCTGATCGAACATCCCGGCGCCTGGCGCGCCTGTGACCTGGACAAGTCCAGTTTTACCGTGCAGCTCGAGGCGCGACATCTCGAGGCGCTGGATCTGGCGCTGCAGGCGGCAAAGCGCAAAACCGAGGACGCCGAACAGATTACTCGCGACGATTTCAACTTAAGCGCGATCGAAACTGACATCAGGCTTTGGCGCGAGCAGGTGATGTTTCAATCCGGCATCATAATTCTAAAGGGATTTCCGATCGGGTCGCACAGTAAGGATGAAATGGGGATGATTCATTTCGGTCTCGGCACGCACTTTGGCACTGCGATGTCGCAAAGCGTGATGGGAGATCGCCTCGGCCATGTCGTCAACGTCGGCGGCAAGGATCCGAAGGAGCGCGCCTACCGCAACAGCACCGAACTCGATATGCACACCGACGCCTGCGATATCGTCGCCATGATGTGCCTGCAGAAAGCCAAGGCCGGCGGTTACAGCGGTTATGTCAGCGCGCTCAGCATTTATAACGAAATTCTGCGGCGCGCGCCCGACCTGATGCCGCTACTGATGGAAGGGTTTCACTATCATCGATTCGGTGAAGAAGCACCCGGGCAAGCGCCGGTGACCGAGGAAAAAATCCCGGTGTTCAGTTTCAGGGACGATTACTTGAGCGTCAATTACCTGCGTTCCTACATTGAAATGGCGGCCGAAGAGATGCAGACGCCGTTGAGCGCGCCGCAAATCGCGGCCCTCGACCTGGTCGATGAAATTGCGCTGGATGACGACTTTGCATTGAAGTTTATCACCCTGCCGGGCGAGGCGGTGTTTTTCAACAACCTGACCGTGTTGCATAACCGCACCGCCTTCGAAGACTCGGATCTACCGGCGGAAAAACGCCACCTGATGCGATTGTGGCTGGTCGCGCACGAGCCGCGCCGGCCGGTTATCGATTCGCTGCGAATCTACGAGGGGCGGGGTATCGAAAAACAGGAAGGCAAGTCGACCTACTTCGACGGCGATCTGGACTATAGTCGTTTCGAAGCGGAAGATGGGCGCATGTAGCGCATCCGCTTTCGCAAAACGAAAGTGCGGATACAGAACAACCGGAAAATATGCTGGCGTAGCGGTGAAATATACCAGAGGCAGCTGGATTTTAAAGCGGGCGCAATATTCAAACTAACCGTCGAGGCCCTTTTTCACGGTGGCAACCACCTCGTTGCCGTCACCAATGTATTCGAGATTATCGAAGCTGGATAGTCGCGCCACCGCGATGCCGCGACCGTGCGGATCGAAAGCGCGATCCGCGTCGAAGTCCATGTACGGGGTCCAGTCGAAGCCCTGGCCCTGGTCGCGGATGCGAATCTGCACCGTGTCGGCATAAACGTTAAATTCGAGCTCGATAAAGCCGCCGATATTCTCACGCGACTTGAGGCGCCGTTCGACCTCGATCTGCCACATGCCGCGGCGCATCAGGTTGCTTTTTTCCTGGTAACCGATCCTGAGATTGCCGTGCTCGAGCGCATTGATTAGTAACTCGGAAATTCCGGTGACCACACGATGCGGCTCGGGGCATAGATGCGCGACCTGCGACGCCACCAGATTGCACTGATGCAGGTTATGTATTTTGAAACGTCCGAAAGTCATCAGGTCGAATATCTGGCGTCCTTCGCGCAATGATTCGTGCAGAGATTTTTCGTGGAAACGGTCATTGACCGCGCTGCGGACGATGGTTTTGAGGACGTCGCCATCGTAAGGCTTGGTCAGGTAATAGTAAGCGCCGGCCTTGAGGCCTTCGACCACGTCCTGATTTTCAGCCTTCGCGGTCTGCATTACGACCGGGATGTGCTCCATCAATTCGTTGTCCTTGATGTTGGCGAGCACCTGCATGCCGTCGAGCACCGGCATCATGCGGTCGAGTATTATGGTATCGAAGCGTACCGGATTGGATTCCAGCAGGCTCCAGGCCTCCTGTCCGTCGCTCGCGGTGACCAGTTCGTAGTTATCGTTTTCCAGGTGAGCGCAGATAATGTCGAGGTTGATTGGCTCGTCATCGACAATCAGTATGCTAGCTTTCGAACTATCCAATCTCAGTTTCCCCGATGCCGATATCGCAAAGGTTGCGAACTTTTTTGTGCCTGTTAGTTATTATTTAAATCGTGTTTTATTTCTAAATCAACTGCTGTAAATTCTACAGCACAATACACAATCCTATGAGCAAGTATAGCCAAGGTGCCGAAAATACTAATGAATTTTCAGGGTTTCGGCGAGATTTCACTATGGCCCGATTTTCTCTCGCTGCAGATCGACGACCCGAAATCATGAAGCATTACTCCTTTTGCAGTCCGGATTTCAAGGCCGAGCCTTACTGGTGGGATTTGACCCCCATGCCGCGATCGCAAGCGTCAGCGTTACCCGATAAGACCGACGTATTGATCATTGGTTCGGGATATACCGGTTTGCATTGTGCCCTGCAAACCGCGCGCGCCGGCAGAAATACCCTCGTCATCGACACCGAGAATGCGGGCTGGGGTTGCAGTACGCGTAACGGTGGTCAGATAAGTGGCGAGATCAAACCGGGGTATGACGAACTGTCGCGTCGCCATGGCAGCGCTGACGCCCTGGCGCTGATCGGCGAGGCACGCACTGCGCTCGACTGGCTGGGAGAGTTTGTCGCAGAGCAGGGCATCGATTGCGATTATCGACAATGCGGACGCTACCTCGCGGCGCATAATCCGCGGCAGTTCCGCAAGCTGGTGGCGCGGGCGCAACGGCAAATCCCGGGGCTGGAGCAAAACCTGCGGGTGGTCGAAAAACGCAATCAGTCCAGCGAAATCGACAGCGACTACTATCACGGCGGGCTCGTGATCGAGCGCCACTGCGGGCTCGATCCGGCCAGGTACCACCAGGGGCTGTTGCGGCTGGCGCAGGCCAATGGAGCGCAGGTGATCGGGCATTGCGCCGCCCTTGGAGTCGAACGCGAAAGCGATGGTTTCAAGGTCCGGACCAGCCGCGGAAGCATCAAGGCGCGCGACCTGGTAGTGGCGACTAACGGCTACACCGGAGCCGTGACCCCATGGCAACGCCGTCGCATTACTCCGATCGGCAGTTACATGCTGGCCACCGAACCAATGAGCCAGGAGCGCACCGACCGACTCATGCCCTCGGGTCGCGTCTTCAGCGACACGCGCAGGATCGTGGTTTACTTTCGCCGCTCTCCCGACGGCCGGCGCCTGCTGTTTGGCGGCCGGGTGTCGGTGTTCGAATCCGATCCGGTGCGCAGCCTGCCGGCCCTGCGGCAGGAAATGTTGCGCATTTTTCCGCAGCTGGAAGATGTCAGAATCAGCCACAGTTGGATGGGTTTCGTCGGTTACACGTTTGACACGCTGCCGCACCTCGGTGTGCAGGATGGCATCCATTACGCGATGGGATATTGCGGCTCGGGCATTTGCCTGGCGAGTTACCTCGGCAACCGTATCGGCTTGCAGCTGCTGGGTAAGGCGGAGGGTAACAGCGCCTTCGATCAACCCCGGTTTCAGACCCGTCCGCTATACCACGGCAAACCCTGGTTTCTGGCGAGTGCGGTGCGTTACTATCAGCTGCTGGATCGATTCATGTAATACGGCAGGGGCGGTTGATTTATGCGCTATTTTGGTGCATTTTTTATCAATAAACTCGCCTGTAGCTCTCAATTCGCCCGCTATCTGACATCGGTTTTCTTTCCGGGTATTGTTGCGCGTCTTGCTGAATTTTCGGGAGCGCGTTTTGAAACTTGTTGCTGCAATCATTAAACCCTTCAGACTCGACGATGTGCGATCGGCCCTGTCCGAGATCGGGATTCAGGGTCTCACGGTCTATGAAGTCAAAGGTTTCGGCCGTCAGAAAGGGCATACCGAACTTTATCGTGGCGCCGAGTACGTTGTCGATTACATTCCCAAAGTTAAAATCGAAATCGCGATCGACGACGATCAGCTCGATGCCGTGATCGACGCCATCATCGAGTCAGCCAGGACCGACAAGATCGGCGATGGCAAGATCTTCGTTACGCCGCTCGAAAACGCAATCCGGGTTCGCACCAGCGAAACCGGCAGCAGCGCGTTGTAGGGGGTTGGTGATGAAGAAATCCGGTTTGTTTATCGGCCTGTCGGCATTACTGTCATTTTCGAACGCGATTGCCGCGGATGAATTCAGCGGCGCAGATACCGCCTGGATTTTGACCTCGACGGCGCTGGTATTATTCATGACGTTGCCGGGGCTGGCGCTGTTCTATGGCGGCCTGGTACGCAGCAAGAATGTGCTCTCGGTGTTGATGCAGTGTTTCGCCATCACCTGCGTCTCGACCATTATCTGGGTCATCGTCGGTTACAGCATCGCGTTCGGCGATGGCGGCGGCGCCAATGCGGTCTGGGGCGGACTGTCGCGGGCATTTTTATCCGGTATGTCGCGTGATGCGCTGGCCGGTTCCATCCCCGAAACCGTGTTCAGCATGTTTCAGCTGACTTTCGCGATAATAACGCCGGCGCTGATTGTCGGCGGCTTTGCCGAGCGCATGCGTTTCTCGGCGATTTTGATGTTTTCCGCCTTCTGGTTGCTGCTGGTTTACCTTCCGGTATGCCACTGGGTCTGGGGCGGCGGCTGGCTCGGCGAACTGGGGCTGCTCGATTTCGCCGGCGGCACCGTGGTGCATATCACCGCCGGCGTGGCCGCCATCGTTACCGCGATGGTGCTGGGCAATCGACGCGGCTTTCCCCGCAGCGCGATGATGCCGCACAATATGACCATGACAATAACCGGGGCAGGCATGCTATGGGTCGGCTGGTTTGGTTTCAACGCCGGCAGCGCGCTCAGCGCGGGTGGCGATGCCGGCATGGCGATGCTGGTCACCCATATCAGCGCCGCCATGGGCGCCTTCACCTGGATGATGATCGAATGGAAACGGTATGGCAAACCCTCGGCGCTGGGCGCGGTCACCGGCATGGTCGCGGGCCTCGGCACGATAACTCCGGCATCGGGATTTGTCGGGCCGGTGGCGGCGCTGTTTATCGGGCTCGCCGCGGGCAGTGTTTGTTACTTCGCCACGGTCTTTATCAAGCAAAGGCTGCAGATCGATGATTCGCTCGACGTGTTCCCGGTGCATGGCGTTGGCGGCGTGATGGGCACGCTCGCGGCTGGTATTTTCGTCGCCAGTGAACTTGGCGGCGCGGGCCTCGCCGATGGTGTCAGCATGGGCCAGCAGCTCGGCGTGCAGGCGCTTGGCGTCGTCGCGGTGATTGCCTGGACGGTGGTTGTCACCTACCTGATCCTGAAACTGGTAGCGATCTTTGTCGAGCTGCGGGTCAACGAGGAAGATGAAACCGTCGGCCTGGATCTGACCGCCCACGAAGAGAGCGGGTACAACCTCTAGATTCCATGGCGCAATGATTTCAAGATCCCGCTCGGGAGGCGGAATGACGGCTCACCGAGTCATCTCTGCGTAAGCGGAGATCTTGCAGCAATACAGAAAGTGACCGTCAAGAGATTCTCGCTTGCGCGGAAATGACCCGTTTGTCGAATTGATTTTTTATCTTTGAAATACCAGCGGAAACTCTGCCGCATCCATCGGATCTCCCGGCTTGAGACGTTCGTCGAGACCGGGGAAGGGCGGCGAGGTTTCTCCTGCGCGCTGCGCATAGACCGCATCGTCACCCAGCCAGCGCGCAGCGAATCCGCGCCGGCGCTGTTTGGCGGAAAGATTCGATGGCGCGCCGTGAATCGTTAAATAATGAAACGCGATCGCGTCGCCGGGCTGCAGCGACCAGCTGCGGATATCGTAGTCCGCGCGGTGATTGTCGATGTCGGGCATCGATTCGAGTCTTGCATCATCGTGATCGTAATCGACACCGCTGAATTTCCGCGGCAGGAACCAGCGTCCCCAGTCGTGCGAACCGGCGATAAACTCGGGGCAGGTTTCGACCCCGACCCGGTCCAGCGGAATCCACATGCTGCAAACCTGCCGCCCATCGACGCAGTAGTAGGGCTGGTCGTGATGCCAGGGCGTAATCTTGTCGGTGCCCGGTTCCTTGATCAGCACATGCTCGTGGAAAATACGTACGCTGTCGGATTGCATCAAGTCGGCGGCGATTTGGGCGGCCGTCGACTCGAACATGAATTGCCGGTATTCCTCGATGCGGCTCCAGTTACAGTAATCCCCGAAAAAGCGGCCGGACTTATTTTCGTCGAGATATTCACGACCCCAGGGACCGGGGCTTTCCATATTGGCGTCGACGCCCTGTCGCAGCCGCTCTATCCAGTCGTCGAAAACACCACGCAGCGGGACAACGCCATCGCGCTTGAAATCCTCAGTCTGTTGTGCGGATAACAGTGTCATGGCCGCGTTGGTCGTCAGTTGCCTTCGACGATGCAAAGATCGCGTTCGGCAGCGACGCGGGCAAACGATAGCGCCTCCTGGTAGGCCGCTGAACGGTAGCAGGCTTCGGCGTCCTCGACGCTGGGGAAGCGCACGACGACATTGCGTTCACGCTCCCTGCCCTCGAGCCAGACGGTGCGGGTAGCGCGCGCCAGAAATTCGCCGCCATGCGCTTCGATCGCGCCGGTGGCGCGTTTGGCATATTCGCCGTAGGTATCGGGGTCGGTAACGTGGACGTGGGCGATCCAGTAGGCAGCCATGTTTGCTCCTCTCAAAATTTAGCCGTTAACAGGATGAATATACTAGAGCGGATGATTTAAGAAGAAAACCGATTTGTGCTTGCCGCTCAGCAAAGATGACAATACGATCGATGCGAATTTCTGCATCGGTAATTCCCGGGTCCATGGATCAGTCAAAAATCAAACGGCATCTGAACGCGCTGGCGAAACTGGATGCGGACGTCAGGCGCGGCCTGCAACTGGTGCGCTATCCGCCGCCGCGTATCCGCGAGCAGGGTTTTGCAACCTTTCTGTCGACGATCGTCTCGCAGCAAATTTCAACCGAAGCCGCGGCTGCGATCATGCAGCGCGTGCGCGCGCTGTTGCCGGGTATGGAGGCCGCCGAAGTGCTGCAGCTGCCGGAAGGTTCGCTGCGCGCGGCTGGCTTGTCGTCGCGCAAGGTCGATTATGTCGAGGGTCTGGCGCAAGCGATGGTAAGCAAGAAGTTCGAGCCCGCGAAACTGGCGCAGATGGGGGATCAGGCGGTCATCGAGACGATAACCTCACTCAAGGGCTTCGGTCCGTGGAGCGCCGAAATTTACCTGATGTTTTCGCTACAGCGCAGCGATATTTTCCCCGCCGGGGATCTGGCCCTGCGCATTGCCCTGCAAAAGCTCAAGGGTATCGATGAGCCGCTGAACGAGAAACAGGCACGGGCGGTGGTCGAATCCTGGGCGCCGTATCGCTCCGCCGGCAGCCTGTTTCTATGGCATTACTATCGTGGCGCGCCAACCTGAAGCGGTTGGCTAAATACTACTTGTCCTCGCCGCGCCGGATATTTATATTAGCGGCCTATGAATAACCTGCTTGATCTCGAACGTTATCCGCTGGATCGACTCGATTCCGCTGCCGGTCAAAAACTGGTCGCAGACTGTATCGACGATCTCGAGCACAAGGGCATGTTCACCCTCGAGGGTTTTATGCGCAGCGAAGTAATCGACGCCATATTGCCCGATTTGCTCAACCGCATTGCATACGAATCCTATACCCATGCGCGCGAGCACAATATTTATTTCGATGACAGTGCCGCCGATTTACCCGCGGATCACCCGGCGCTAGCCAGGGTAAAAACCATCAACCATACCCTGTGCGGCGATCAGATCGCCGAACAGCTGCGACAGGTTTACCTGTGGCCCGCGTTAACGGAATTTCTCGCGCTTGTAATGCAAAAGCCGGCGCTTTACCCGATGGGCGATCCGCTGGCCTGCGCCAACGTCATGGGTTACTACGAGGGTGAAGGCCTGAACTGGCATTTCGACCGTTCCGAGTTCACTACCACGCTGTTATTGCAGGCGCCAGAAAAGGGTGGCGATTTTCAGTATCGCCATGCGCTGCGCAGCGCTACCGATCCGAACTACGATGGCATTGCCAAACTGTTGCGGGGCGAGGATTCGGAGATTGCGACGCTGAAACTCGGCGCCGGCGACCTCAACGTTTTCAAGGGCGTAGACACGGCGCACCGGGTGACCCCGCCGGTTGGCGACCAGGCTCGTCTAATCACCGTTTTCACCTATTACGAAACCCCTGGCCGCATGTTTTCCGACGAAGAAAACCTCGGCTTTTACGGCCGCACCAACTAAGCCCCGCATAATACTGCTGTTAGGCGATCCCGAGATATTTCCCCCTTGTGCCCGCAATGGCGCCCTGAACAAACCTTCAAGACCTGAATGTAATTGGCTTTTACCGGCCAGAAGGCGATACTCGATAAGGTCAATAATTAAGTATTGCGTCCCCGCAACTCCAAATCCCAACGCGGCAGATGTAAGCGTAGCCGGCCAGTACAAAAAAAAGCCGCGGTTTTTGGGCCGCGGCTAACTTGGGATGGGAGTCCCTATGGAGGTAATGCAGAAATCTAGCAGGTGTTGCCGAACCAGGACTGACTCTTGCTCGGGTCGTTCTGGTCACAGGTATTTGATCCGAGTATGCCGGCATAGGTAGCCGGGTTCAGGTAAACCATGTAGTTCGCGGGATTCATGGTTTCCTTGT